>JAHELT010000016.1 GCA_024644045.1 Chromatiales bacterium
CTATGCCAACCCGCTGCGCGATTACCTGGCGTCGTTCGACGCGTTTGCCGATCTGGGCGACGACACGCTGGTGCTGCCGTCGCACGGCTTACCGTTCTACGGCCTGGCTGAGCGCATCGCGCAGCTGGAGGCCCACCATCGCGAACGGCTGACCCTGCTGGTCGAGCAGCTGGTGCAACCGCATTCGGCGGCACAGCTGCTGCCCACGCTGTTCCGGCGCAAGCTGGATGCCCATCAGATGATGTTCGCGATGGGCGAGAGCCTCGCGCACCTGGCTTATCTGCGGGCCAGCGGCGAGGTCGTCGAGGAGCCTCGCGAGGGCATCACCTATTTCCGGCACGCGGCGCGGGGCATGGCCGCGTGATCGTTGCCGAGGACCGGCACTTGCGACAGCGCCTGAGCGTGCTGGACTCGCACATCGACTATGTGCAGGCCGGCAGCGACGGACCTTCCGTGGTGTTCCTGCACGGCAACCCCACCTCCTCGTATCTGTGGCGCAACGTGATCACATCGCTGGCGCCCCGCGCACGCTGCCTGGCGCCCGACCTGATCGGCATGGGCGATTCCGGGCGCCCCGCAGGCTGCGCCTACCGGTTCGCCGATCATGCGCGCTACCTGCACGCCTGGTTCGAGGCGCTGGGGTTGACCGACGTCGTGCTGGTCTTGCACGATTGGGGCTCGGCGCTGGGATTCGACTGGGCCCGCCGGCAGACCGCGGGGGTTCGCGCCATCGTCTACATGGAAGCGATCGTGCGCCCGCTTACCTGGGAAGAGTGGCCGCAGGCCTCGCGCAAATTGTTTCAGGCGCTGCGCTCGGCGGACGGCGAAGCGATGATTTTCGACAAGAACGTGTTCGTCGAGCGGATTCTCCCGGGCAGCGTACTGCGCCCGTTGAGCGATGCGCAGATGGAGCGCTACCGGGCACCCTTCAGCGAGCCCGATACCCGCTTGCCGACGCTGCAATGGCCGCGCGAGATTCCGATCGACGGTACGCCGGCCGACGTGCATGGCATCGTTGCCGACTATGCGGAATGGCTGACCCACGCGCCGCTGCCGAAGCTGTTCATCAACTGCGAGCCCGGCGCGATCCTGGTCGGGGCGCAGCGCGAGTTCTGCCGCAGCTGGCCGAACCAGCGCGAGACGACGGTAGCCGGCGTGCATTTTCCGCAGGAGGACTCGCCGGCGGAGATTGCCGCGGCCGTCGGCAAACTGCTGGATCGGCTGTAGCGGTGAACGCGCACGTGCGTGACTCTGCGCCGGATTTTGGCGTACTGTTGGGCCACGAACCTGACTTGGCGGCGGTTTTCGAGCGCTCACCCAGCGATGCCCATCACTGAAACACTCATCGACGTCACGCCCGGGCAGCAGGTTTCGGGGCTGCTGCAGCAGGGTTCCGCCGACCGTGGACTGCTCGTGCTGGGACACGGCGCGGGAGCCGGGATGCACCATCCTTTCATGCAGGACGTCGCCGAGCTGCTGGCGCAACGCGACATTGCGACCCTGCGCTATCAGTTCCCGTACATGCAGCGTGCCCGCAAATCGCCCGACAGCCGCAAGACGCTGCTGGCTTCGGTGCGCGCGGCGATCGACCACGCGCACGAGCTGCGACCCGGTCTGCCGCTGTTTGCGGGCGGCAAATCCATGGGCGGGCGAATGACGTCCCTGGCGATGGCGGAGCAACCGGACGAGCGCCTGGGCGGCCTGGTGTTCATCGGGTTCCCGCTGCACAACGCGGGCGCGCGCAGCAACGAGCGCGCCGATCACCTGTTCAACGTGCCGATGTCGTTGCTGTTCCTGCAGGGCACGCGCGACAAGCTGTCGGATCTCACCTACCTGCAACCCGTGTGCAAACGCCTCGGGCAACAGGCCACGCTACACCTCGTCGAAGGGGGTGACCATTCGTTCGGCATGCTGAAACGCGCCGGCCGCACGCAGGCCGACGCGCTGGCCGAAATCGCCGATGAGATAAGCACATGGATGCTCCGGCTTTCGAACTGACGAAGTGCGGGGTGTGACCAGCGCATGCGCGTACTGGCTTTTTCAGACCTGCACGTCGACTACCCGGCCAACCGGCACCGCATACACGCGTTGTCCGACGTCGCGTTCCGCGACGACGCGCTGCTGGTAGCCGGCGACGTGACCGACGATCTGGGCCTGCTCGAAGACACACTCGGCGCGCTGCGCGCCAAGTTCGCGCGGGTGTTCTACGTGCCCGGCAACCATGAGCTCTGGGACCGCCGTCGGCAGCACCACGATGCGTTGCAGCGGTTCGAGCGTATTCTCGCGCTGGCCGGCGCGCTCGGCGTGGAATGCGCACCGGCACGCCTCGTCGGCGAGCGGGGCGCAGTGTGGATCGTCCCGCTGTTCTCCTGGTACCGCCGACCTGCGGAGGGCAAGAGCAGTCTGTTCCTGCCGAAACGCTCGGAGCACGCGGACCAGCGCTGGGCGGACGACCGCCTGGTCCGCTGGCCGCAGATGCACGTGCGCCCCGCCGATCATTTTCTGGCACTCAACGAACCCTCGATCCGCGCTTACCTGGATCCGGTCATCTCATTCAGTCATTTCCTGCCGCGGCGCGAGCTCATGTTCAACGCCGGCGCCCGCCCGGCATCGCTGCCGGATCCGCATCCGGGCTTCAACTTCAGCCGGGTGGCAGGTTGCAGCCTGCTGGATACGCAGATCCGGCGCCTGGGCGCCCGGGTGCACGTCTACGGCCACCAGCACCGCAACCGCGACACCACCATCGACGGCGTCCGTTACGTATCGCATTGCATGGGCTATCCACGCGAGCGTGAAGGCGGCTATCTGCAGCGCGAGGCGGCGGCACCGGTATGCGTCTGGCGGGACCGGGAGCCGCTCCCAGATGCCGCTGCCTGAGGCATCGCAGCGCGTACAACGGGCACTCCTCGAGCGCGGGCTGACGTGCGAAGTACGGCGGCTGCCCGACTCGACGCACACCGCTGCGCAGGCCGCGGCGGCGCTGGGTTGCGAGGTCGCGCAGATCGCCAAGTCGCTGGTGTTCCGCGACCTGGCCGACGACAAAGCGCTGCTGATCATCGCGAGCGGCGCGAACCGCGTCGATGAAGCTCGCGTCGGAACGCTGCTCGGTACACGCATCGAAAAAGCGGATGCCGATTTCGTGTCGATCGCGACCTGTTGCGCTATGACACTGTCTGGGCGGCAGCCGGCACCCCTCACGCCGTGTGCGAGCTGCCTGCGAGCTCACTGGCAGCACTGACCGGCGGGCAGCTGGCCGCTATCACCTGACGGCCGCGCTACAATAGTCAGATGCCCTACGCCCTGCTCGCCGATCTGCTGGTGCTCCTGCACCTGACGTTCATCGCCTTCGTCGTCGCAGGCGGGCTGCTCGTGCTGCGCATGCCGTGGCTGGTCTGGGTCCACCTGCCGTGCCTCGCCTGGGGCTCTTATGTCATCCTCACCGGCGCGATCTGCCCGCTCACGCCGCTGGAACTGGAGTTCAGGCTGGCCGCCGGACAGCTGCCGTACTCGGGAACCTTCATCGCACAGTACATCGAACCGATCGTTTACCCGCCCGGGCTGACGCGCGGGCAACAGGTGACGATCGGACTGGTGCTCCTCGTGTTGAACGCCGGCGCCTATCTGCGCCTGGCGATGCGCGCCCGGCACAAGCCGCTGGTGGACCTGACGCATGGCCGATGATGAGCTCTATCGGATGACGGCCGTGCAGGCGGTGCAACACCTGCGCCATGGCCGGGTGTCCCCGCTGGAGCTCGTCGAGGCAGCGATCGAACGCATCGAAGCCGTTGACGCACGGCTCAATGCTCTGCCCACACGCTGCTTCGAGCGGGCGCGCGCTCATGCACGCGTGCTGATGAATGGCGGCGGCGACCCGCCGCACGCCGCACACTGGCTGGGCGGATTACCGATCGCGGTAAAGGACCTTGTCGATGTGGCCGGCGTGCGTACCACGTACGGCTCGCCGATCTACGCGGAACACGTCCCGGCGCGCTCCGATCTGCTCGTGGAACGGCTGGAAGCAAACGGCGCGATCGTTATCGCCAAGAGCAACACGCCGGAGTTCGGTGCCGGCGCCAGCACGTTCAACGAGGTGTTCGGTAAGACCTGCAACCCGTGGGACGTCGGAAAATCGGTGGCTGGCTCCTCGGGCGGTTCGGCCGCCGCGCTGGCGAGCGGTCAGGTCTGGCTCGCGACCGGTTCGGATCTGGGCGGCAGTCTGCGCCTGCCGGCAAGCTTCAATGCGGTGCTGGGTCTGCGGCCTTCACCGGGCTGCGTGGCACGCGGGCCCGAGTTAGAGCCCTTTTCCACACTCGCCGTCGAGGGCCCCATGGCCCGCACCGCGGCCGATCTGGCATTAATGCTGGACGCCATGAGCGGCGCCCATCCCTGCGACCCGCTGGCCGTGCCGGCACCGGCACACGCCTACGCCAGACAGATGCGGGAGACACACCCGGCGCGGCGCATCGGATTCAGCACCGACCTCGGGCTCAGCGTCGTCGATGGCGAGGTGGCGGCACTGTGCGCGCAGGCGGCGACCGAGCTGGCGAGCGCCTGCGACGCGGAACTGGTGGAAGAGGTACCCGACCTGAGCGGCGCGCAGAACTGCTTTCAGACGCTGCGCGCGGCGGGATACGCAGCGAACCACAGCGACACCCTGGCCAGGCACCGCGCACAGCTCAAACCCGAGGTCGTGTGGAACATCGAGAAAGGGCTGACCCTCACGGCGGCGCAGATCGGCGCTGCGGAGCACGTGCGGGGGCGGCTGGTACAGAACACCGGCGAGTATTTTCAGCGCTGCGACCTGCTGGTGTGCCCCACGGCTATCGTGCCGCCGTTCGACGTCGACGTGCGCTACGTCGAGCAGGTCGGCGAGCACCGTTTCGACAACTACGTGGACTGGATGACGCTCACTTACGCGATTTCGCTGCTCGGCTGTCCGGCGTTGTCCGCGCCGGCCGGGTTCACGGCGGGCGGCCTGCCGGTCGGCCTGCAGATCGTCGGCCCGCCACGCGGCGAGGGCCGCGTGCTCGCAGCCGCGCAAGCGCTGGAGACCGCCACCGGCATTGCCCTGCGCCTGCCGATTGATCCGCGATGAGTGCGCGGCCGACGCTCAGGCCGTCGGCATCAGATCGTAGGGATGCCGCCATCCGGGCAGTTGCCTGATGCGCTCGAGCCACGCGTTGATCCGCGGGTACGCCCCCAGATCCACACCCAGCTGCTCGGGCCAGAACAAGTAGCCGCACATCGAGATATCGGCGATGGTCGGCTGTTCGCCGACCATGAAAGCGCGCCCGTGCAGGTGACTTTCGACCGTATCGAACGCGCCCGTGGCACGCGTGCGCAGGAACTCAGTGACGGGTGATTCTCCGCTGTCGGTGAACTGCAGCAGGAAGCGCAGGGTCGCCGAGTAGCTGGTGAACTTATGGTTATCGAACAACAGCCAGCGCAGTATCTCGAGCGCCTGCCGATCGTCGCGCGCACCATAACGGCCGAACCTCCGGCTGAGATAGTTCAGTATCACACCGCTTTGTGCGAACTTCTCCGCGCCGTGCACCAGCACCGGGATCTCGCCTGTCTCGTTGATTTCGCGGCGGTACTCGGCGGTCCGCGTCTCGCCGTTGAAATAGTCGACGAACCGCGCCTGCCAGTCGGCGTCACACAGACTCAGCATCAGCGCAGCCTTGTAAGCATTCCCCGACTCGGCGAAGCAGTACAGTTCGAATTCGGCCACCGCCGTGTTCCCCATCAGCCTGCTGCAGACGGATTATGTTCGCTGCACGGCAGCCGACACAATACTGCGCCGTGTCCGGTTCGCGTATAGTTGTCAAGGCCCACGCAGTCGCCCGGGCTCGGGGGCACCACCGAAACGTCGACAGAGGCTCACGCGGGACACATGTCGCTGCAGATTCGCGAACATCGAACAAACGATACCCCGGCGCTGCTCGCGTGCATGCGCGAGTTGCAGGCCCACGAACGAACCATCGACGAGCGCCGTCTGGCGCCCGGCGATGCCGTGATCACGCGTCTGTGGCGGCAATTGCTGGAGGACTGCGAGGTCTTCGGCGGCACTTTGTTCGTCGCTGTCATGAACGATACGGTCGTCGGCTACACAGGCGTACTCACGCGGGTGCGCAGCGAAGACCCTGAAGACGCCGATTACCAGTTTGCGCAGGTGACCGATCTTGTGGTGCGCGAGGCGTTTCGCGCGCAGGGAATCGGCAGCGCGCTGCTGCGCCGGGCCCGCGAGCATGCCCGTGCCAGCGGCGCGCACTGGTTGCGCATCAACGTACTGGCCGGCAATGCGGGCGTCGCCGAACTGTACCGTCGCTGCGGTTTCCACGATCGGGAGCTCGTGCTGGAACAGGACCTGCGTTAGCGTGTGCCGGTATCAGTCGACCGCGGGCGCCGGCGCCCCGACACGCAGGTGCACGCGAGGTGAGCGCGGCGGCAAGGACAGGGCGATTTCGTAGAACCCTGCGTCGGTGGGCGAAAAGCGCCGCGACCAGGCCGCCCAGTCGCTCCCGCTGGCCATGGTGCCGTCTTCCCGTACGACAGCCGTCTCGGCACTGGCGATCTGCACCGATTCGTTGATCAGCGTCGCGTTGCCCGGCGCGGTGAGGATAATGCGCAGCGTCAGAGCGCCCTGGGGCACGTGGCCCGCATCGCGCTGCGGCTGAACCCGCAGCTCGTGCTCCCGGTCGGCGTGCTCGATAAAAAACGCGTAGGAAACGGCCCCCTGGTTCGACTCCGTGGTGACTGCGAACTCGGGCAGCTCCGAGGACTCGAACCCGCCCACCACGGCCAGCACCGCGGCCAGCATCCCGCAACCCGCGACACCGGCGGCGAGCATCCGGCGCTGGACCCCATCGGGGATCGCGGCCGCGCCAAACCGCAGCACCGCCCAGGCGCCGGCCCCGAACAGCAGGAGCAGAAGCAACGCCAGCATCACACTACTAGGCATGGCCAGGTCCTCGCGTCAGCGCACTACCAGATCGAGCGGCTGCCGGCTCAGCCGTTCGCTGCCGGATTCGGTCACGCGCACGGTCTGCCCCAGGGTCATGGCGCGATTGCGCTGTGAATCGGCCACGATGATGTGCACGAAAAATACCATGTTCGGTTCGGCCATGACCGGATTGCCGGCGTAGAACATCGGCCAGTCCATCCACGTCGGCGTGAAGGTCGTGCCCAGGCTGTACCCGCAGGCGTTCATGCGGTGCTCCCGGTAACCGGCCGCGTCCAGCACGCGGGCATGCGCGTCGAACACCTCGCCGATCGGGCGGCCCGGCGCCAGCGCCTCCAGGCAGGCCTGCATCGCGGCCACGCAGGCCGCATGCATGGTGCGGTGCTCCGGGTGCGGCCCGCCGATCAGAAACGTCCGCATCAACGCCGCATGGTAGTGACGGTAAGCGCCGGCCCATTCCAGCGTCAGTTGATCGTTCTCGTCGAGCGTGCGGCGGCCGCTGAAATAGCGGCACAGCAGGGCGTCCTGCCCGGAGCCGATAATGAACTCGTTCCCAGGGTAGTCCCCGCCGCCCCGGAAAATGGCCCCCTGCATGGCGGCGAGGATGTCCCCCTCGAACGCCTGCGGAACGGTTTCAGCGAGCGCGGCATCGAGCGCATCGTCGGCCAGCTCCGCGGCGCGGCGCACATAGCTCATCTCGGCATCGCTCTTGACGACGCGCAGCCGGGAGACCAGGTCCGATGCGTCGTCCAGCGTGCAGAACCCGTCGAGCGCGGCCTCGACACGGCGCCAGTTGAGCGCAGTCAGTCCGTAGGCGTCGAATTCGATACCGAGGCGCGCGCCCCCGAGCCGCTGTTCCTCGAGGATGGCGCGCAGGTCGCCCGCCGGCTCGTGCCCGGCGCGGTCGGTCCAGACGCGGATATCGCGGATGTCCGACGTATGCCGCGCCTGACGCAGATCGGGGGCACGGGTGAGCAGGATGGTCTCACCGCTCGCGCTCAGGTACAGGCACTGAAAGAAACAGTAGCCGAAGGTGTCGTAGCCGGTCAGGTAGTACATGCTCTCCTGGCGGAACATCAACAGTCCGGCCAGATCGCGCCGACGCAGCTCGGCACAGGCCCGCTCGCGCCGTGCGAGCATTTCCCCCGCTGTGAAGTGGATGGCCAAGAGCGCGATTCCCAACGCTTCCCCGACCCCGCTTATAGCGCCCGGCAGTCAAGTCAGTCAACCAATCGGTCGATAATACGCTGGGTACACGACAGCGGCGGGCACATAAATCGGTACCAGACACATTTCAAGGGTGCGGCGCGGCCTCGGGTCGTCTAGGATGTAGCGCCAATGCGCGTGCTAGTGCTCACCATTTTCGCCGCGACGCTGCTCGCATTGACGCCGGCCGGCAACGCCGTTGCCGGTGACCCGGCGACGGACCCTTTTCCCAGACCGGCCGAGCTGGAAGCCGATGTCCGTTTCTGGGTTCGCGTGTACACCGAAATCGATACCTCCAGCGGCTACCTGCACGACGACCGGCACCTGGGCGTGGTCTACGCGACGCTCGAATTCCCACCCAACACCAGCAAACGCAAACGTCGCAAGGCGATTGCCCGGGCCAAGCAGCGTTACGCCAGGATGCTGACTACGCTGGCGAGCGGCCGGCGATCCAGCCTGAGCGACGAGGAGCGGCGGGTGCTGAGCCTGTGGCCGCAAGGCGTCTCGGCCCGCGAGCTGCGCGCCGCCTCCCGGCGCCTGCGCTTTCAGCTCGGCCAGAAGGACAGGTTCCTGGCCGGTCTGGTGCGTGCCGGCGCCTGGGAAGGCTACATCCGGCGGACCCTGCACGAGCACGGGCTGCCGCCAGGACTCGCGGTGCTGCCTCACGTCGAATCCTCCTACAATCCGCAAGCGTACTCACACCGCGGCGCCGCCGGACTGTGGCAGTTCACGCGCTCCACAGGACGCCGCTACATGCGCGTCGACCGGGTCGTCGACGAGCGGCGCGACCCGTTCGTTGCCACAGTCGCGGCGGCGCGCCTGTTGCAGCACAACTATGCTGCCACCGGCACCTGGCCACTGGCCATCACCGCCTACAACCACGGCTCCGCCGGGGTACGCCGGGCGATTCGCAAGATCGGCAGCCGTGACATCGTGCCGATCCTGCGCCGGTACAAAAGCCAGCGCTTCGGTTTCGCGTCGCGAAATTTCTACGTTGCCTTCCTCGCCGCGATGCATGTCTCCCGCAACGCCAAGCGGTACTTCGGCGTGTTCGACAGACACCCGCCGGCGGGCGCCGGCGCAGTTCACATCGATGCCTTTATCGCCGCCGAGCGGGTCGCCGCGCAGCTGGGTACATCGCTAGAGCAGCTGCGCGATCTGAACCCGGCATTGCGTAAACCCGTGTGGAAGGGATTACAGCGAATCCCGGCGGGGTACCCGCTGCGGGTGCCGCAACGCCCGAGCGAAGCGGCGCGCCTGCTTGCACAGATAGCGAGCAATGAGCGCCACGCCGCGCAGATTCGCGAGCGCGAGTACGTGGTCGAGCGCGGCAACACGCTGTCGGCGATTGCAGTGCAGTTCGGCGTGACGGTGCGCGACCTCATGGACGCGAACGAGCTGCGCAACCGCCACCTTATACGAGCCGGCCAGCGGTTGCGTCTGCCGCTGCCAGCCGGCAGTGCCGGCGCTGAGGCACCCGGGGCGTCGCCGCCGGCAGCGTCCGTCGACGGTCTCTATACCGTACGCCCGGGCGACAGCCTGTCATCGATCGCGCTGCGCTTCGGCATCGATCAGAGCACCCTCAAGACGCTCAACGGTTTGCAGGACGCCGATCGTATCGAGGCCGGACAGACTCTCACGGTCAGCGGCACGCCGGATGACGGGCCGGCCGGGCCGTTCGGCAAACTGCCTGCCCCCAAGGACAGCGACGTGGCGCTGGAGGAGCAGCAGATCGCCATGGTCGAATCGAGCGAGCCCGCCTCGCAGGCTGAGGCGCGCGCGCTGGGGCCGGCCCAGCCGCCGGCCGCGCACCCCTCGCTGTCCGCCGACCCCAGCGATTACGCGGTCGCCGACGACGGCAGCATCGAGGTGCAAATCCCTGAAACCCTGGGCCACTATGCGGATTGGCTGCAACTCAGGTCGCAACGCCTGCGCGAATTGAACGGACTCGGCTTCGAGCAGCCGGTGATCATGGGTGACCGCCTGAAGCTGGATTTCTCGCTGATCGGGCCGGAGGCGTTCGAAGAGCGGCGGCGCGCTTTCCACATCGCGCTGCAGGAAGCGTTTTTCAGCGACTTCCACATCGTCGGCACCCGCGACCACAGGGTGCAGGCCGGCGACTCGCTCTGGCTGCTGGCGCACTACACCTACCGGGTGCCGGTGTGGCTGATCCGCCAGTACAACCCCGATCTCGACTTTCTCAACGTGCGCCCCGGCACCACGGTGGTGGTGCCGCTGCTGGAAGCCCTGCCCGCCCCGGCGCCGCCGTCCCGCGCCCCGGTCGAACTGACCGCCGGATAGACCGACGCCGGGACACCGGGGCCGGCGCCCGCGCCTCGCGCGCCAGAGTGCGAACCGCTATAGTTGCGCCGCCCGAATCGTGCGGATCGTGTGAAATGGCGTTGAGACTCGGCATAGACACCGGCGGAACCTATACCGATGCGGTTATCGTGGACGATACCGACGGGGTGATCGCTTCCAGCAAGGTGCTGACCCGGCATCACGACCTGGCGAGCTGCGTCGGCCAGGCGATTCGCGAGCTGATGAGCACGCCGCGGCACATCGATCTGGCGGCCGTTTCGACCACCCTGGCCACCAATGCCATCGTCGAGGGGCACGGCGGCGACGCCTGCCTGATACTCCTCGGCCAGGGTGCCGACGTCCTGCAGCGGGCCGGGCTCGGAGCGAGCCTGGCCGGCAATCCGGTCGCGTTCGTCAGCGGCGGGCACAACGCCGGCGGCGAACCGCTGGCGGCGCTGGACGAAGACGCGATCGCCGACGCCGTGCGCCGGCATGCCGACAAGGTCCAGGCGTTCGCGGTCGCCGGGATGTTCTCCGTACGCAACCCGGAGCACGAGCAGCGTGCCCGTGAACTGATCGTGCGATTGTGCGATGCGCCGGTGACCTGCGGTTACGAGCTTTCGGCGCAGCTCGACGCGCCGCGGCGCGCGCTGACCGCGTTTCTCAATGCGCGACTCGTTCCCCTTATCAGCGAGCTGATCGATGCGGTGCAGAAGACGCTGCAGGCGCTGGCGATCGAGGCGCCGCTCATGGTCGTCAAAGGGGACGGCTCCATTATCGGCGCTGACACGGCCCGCCAGCGCCCGGTTGAGACGATCCTGTCGGGCCCGGCGGCTAGCACCATCGGCGCACGGCATCTGTGCCGCGAGCCGGATGCCGTGGTGGTGGACATCGGCGGCACCACCACCGACATCGGCATTCTGCGCGACGGCTGGCCCGCGCTCACCGAGCGCGGCGCGCTGGTCGCCGGGCTGCCGACAATGGTGGCGGCGATCGACGCAAGCACGTACGGCCTGGGCGGCGACAGTGAGGTGCACTCCCGCTCAGGCAAGCTGCGCCTCGGGCCGCGGCGCGCCGTCCCGCTGAGCCTGCTGGCGAGCGAACATCCGCGCGTCGCCGCATCACTGGCGCGCCAGCTCGAACGAGGCTACGCGCACGAGTTCGACGCACGCTTCGCATTGCGCCGGCGCTCGCTGGCGCGCGAGGACAATCTCACCTACAGCGAGCGCGAGATCTGGCGCATGCTGGCGGACGGCCCCCTGGAGCTGGAAACACTGCACGGGCGCGTTGCCTCCGAGCTCCCGCTTACGCGCCTGCGCTCGCGGGGTCTGGTCGCGATTGCCGCGTTCACACCGAGCGACGCCGCGCACGTCCTCGGGCTGCACGACGCCTGGTCCAGACCCGCGGCGGAAGCGGGCGCATCGCTGACTGCGCGCCGCGCTGTGGTGCGCAACGGTGCTCCCCGTGACGCGCAGCAGTTCTCGAACGCGGTTGTCAGCGCGCTGGTCGATCAATCGTGTGAGGTGGTGATCGACGCGATTCTGCACAACGAGGGCGATGCCGCGACGGCTCGCGACAATCCGCTGCTTTCACGGGCGCTGGATCCGCAACGGGCGTCGCTGCTGGACGTCACGCTGTCCCTGGGTCAACCGCTCGTCGCGATCGGGGCGGCCGCCGCGCAGTACTATCCGCGCGTCGCGCAGAAGCTCGGGGCGCGCCTTACCGTGCCCTGCGAAACACAGGTAGCGAACGCCATCGGTGCGGCGGTGAGCGGCATCCTCCAGCGCGCCCACGCCCTGGTCACTCTGCCACGCGATGACTGCTTCAGGGTGCACAGCGAGATCGGCACCGCCGACTTCGGCAGCCTGGGCGAGGCCACGGAGTTCGCGCGCAACACTGCGTCCGAGCTGGCGGTGGCCGCAGCCCGCACGGCCGGCGCCGGCCAGAACGTGCGCTGCGAAACGCAGCGTCACGACAACGTAATCACCGGGCCCGACGGACACAGCACCTTTCTGGAAAGCCGGATCACGGCGATCGCCACCGGTCAGCCGCAGCTGTGAACGCGGCGCGCTACGATGCGCAGCGCGCGGCGCGCAGCCTGGCGCGCCGCGACGCGGTGCTGCGCAACCTGATCAAACGGGTCGGTCCGTGCCGCCTGGAGGAACGGCGCCGCGCGGATGCGTTTCAATCGCTGCTCTCGGCAATCGTCTCGCAGCAGCTTTCAACCAAGTCCGCACGCGCCATTCACACCCGCCTGATCGGACTCTTCCCGCGGGTCCCCCACCCATCGCCGCGCCAGATACTGCGCAAATCCGATACCGCACTGCGCGACGTGGGGTTGTCGCAAGCGAAGGTCGTCGCGGTGAAAGATCTTGCAGCCCGCGTGCTCGACGGGACTGTACCCGCCGTCGAGGAACTGCACGCCATGGACGACGAGGCGATCATCGAACGCGTCATGCGGGTGCGCGGCGTGGGCCG
The DNA here is from genome assembly GCA_024644045.1 of Chromatiales bacterium. Lineage (GTDB taxonomy): Bacteria > Pseudomonadota > Gammaproteobacteria > JAHELT01 > JAHELT01 > JAHELT01. The sequence goes on from JAHELT010000016.1 coordinate 12,947, forward strand.
CTGGACCGTCGAGATGCTGTTGATATTCCAGCTCGGGCGCGGGGACGTGTTTCCGGTCAGCGACCTCGGCGTGCGCAAGGGTTACATGCTGGCGTACGGCGCCAGCGAAATGCCGACGCCGCAGCACCTGAACGAAGTCGGCGAAGCCTGGCGGCCCTACCGCTCGGTCGCGAGCTGGTACCTGTGGCGGGCTACCGACAGCGTGCCGGAGCTGCTGGAAACCCACCGGCGCCGGGCTTGAGCCGGCGGCTCGGCGATTTGTACCGGCAGCGGGCGAGACGCGCCTACAGCTTCTCCCTTCGCACCCAGTCGAGGGTATCGTCGAGCGCCCGCTGAAATCGGTCGAACAACTCGTCCAGCTGCTGCGCCGAAATGATCAGCGGCGGGCAGAATGCGACCGTATCGCCCAGTGCACGCACGATCAGGCCGTGCGCCTGCGCAAACATTGCACACTGCGCGCCCACCGCGGCCGCCGCCTCGAAAGGCTGTTTCGCCGGTTTGTCCCTTACGATCTCGCACGCACCGATCAACCCAACGCCGCGCGTCTCGCCGACGAGGGGGTGCTCGGAGAGCGCGTGCAGACGCCGCAGGAAGCCGGGCGCGACGTCCCGCACGTGCCCGACGATGTTGTCACGCAGATAGATATCAACCGTGCGGCTGGCGACCGCGGCGCACACCGGGTGGCCGGTGTAGGTGTAGCCGTGAGCGAAAACGCCGCGCCGGCTGCTCTCGGCGGCGATCGGCGCATAGATCTCCTCGGGCAGCAGCACGGCGCCGATGGGCAGGTAGGCGGACGACAGCGCTTTGGCCAGCGACATGGTCCCCGGCGCGATGTTGAACGTCTCGCTGCCGAACAGGTTGCCGGTGCGGCCGAACCCGCATATCACCTCGTCGACGATGAGCACGATATCGTGCTCGGCGAGAATCGGCTGTATCGCCTCGAAGTAACCGGCCGGCGGCACGATGACGCCCCCGGCGCCCATCACCGGCTCGGCGATGAACGCGGCAACGGTATCCGGGTCCTCGCGTTCGATCAGCTCACGCAGGTTTGCAGCCAGCCGCGCGACGAACTCGGCCTCGCTTTCACCGTCGGCGGCGAACCGGTAGTAGTGCGGACAGTCGGTATGCAGCACGTTGGCAATGGGCAGGTCGAAACTCTCATGCAGCACCGGCAAGCCCGTGAGGCTGGCCGCCGCCAGCGTCACGCCATGGTAGGCCTTCATGCGGCTGATGATCTTCTTTTTCCGGGGGCGCCCGACCGCATTGTTGTAGTACCACAGCATTTTCACCTGGGTGTCGTTGGCCTCGGACCCCGAGTTGGTGAAAAACACCTTGGACGCCGCAAACGGCACCATGTCCTTCAGCTTGTCTGCAAGCTCGGCCGCCGGCTCGTGACCCTTGGAGGCAAACAGGCTCGAGTACGGCAGCTTGCGCATCTGCTCGGCGGCCACTTCCACGAGTTCCTCGTTTCCGTAGCCCAGCGCGGTGCACCACAGACCGGACAAACCTTCGATGTACTCCTTGCCCTGGTCGTCCCATACATGGATGCCGGCGCCGCGCTCCAGCATCATCGGTCCGGTTTGCGCATGCTTCACGAGATTGGTGTACGGATGCAGGACACTCTCGATGTCGCGTTGGAAAGCGGAATTGGAACGTCTTGCCATACACAGTCCTCAGCGTTCAGCTGGCGCGTTTTCGCCAACTTACCAGCACGGCCGCGGAAATCAGCAGGCCGACCAGCGTCTTACCCGTATCGATGAGCAATACGCCCAAATGCACACCCTGGAACGCGTAATGGGTAGCATGCTCGGACAGCACCACGCACAACCACAATAGAAATCCGACCTTGATCGCCTCGCTCAGGTAGGCGACATCCAGCTGCAGCAGCAGCCAGGCGAGGAAGTAGGTCAGGAACACGGTGCCGACAATTGCGATCGCGAACGGCACGAAGTTGCCCTGATCGATATCCGCCGGAGTAAGCCCCAGAAAGCCCATCCACTCCTCGCCGAACACGAGCGGCGAGTACCAGAGCGCGCCAATCCCGACCTGGACGATGACCATCAACCAAACGGCAAGGTGATTCAGTTTGTAACGCATGGTGTTGCCCCCTGCTTCGCTGGCGTCGCTTCCCGCACTCGTCCCTCAGGCTCCCCCGTCGCCGTTGATCTCGATATGGAACAATTCAGGCCACAGCTTGCCGGTGACGAACAGCCGCCTGCCGACGGAATCGTAGGCAATCCCGTTCAACACATCGGCCTGTCCGGAGAACCGTGCCGCCACTTCACTCAGGTCGATCCAGTCCCGCACTTTACAGGAAACAGGGTCGATTCGCGCGATCTGATTGGCTCCCCAGACGTTTGCATACAGCGTGCCTTCGACCATTTCCAGCTCGTTCAGCCGGGTGACCGGCGCACCGCCGGCCGTCACCGTGCAGGCATTCTCGCGCCGCAGCGTGATCGGATCCATGAACTCGAGGGTGGCCGTGCCGTCACTCTTGATGAGCCGCTCACCGTCGTAGGCAAGACCCCATCCTTCGGTGCCGTAGGTGAACTGCTGTACCGGCTGCAGCGTGGTCAGGTCGTAGACGATGCCGAGCCGCGCCCGCCAGGTCAGCTGCACGATACGCTGGTCGACGATGGCAATACCCTCGCCGAACAAATGCTGCGGCAGCGCCACCGAGCGCAACGGCGCGCTATCGTCCAAGGTGCGGACGCTGAGACGGGATTGCCCGTAAAGGCCAGTGCCCTCGTAGAGCAGCCCGTTCAGATACACCAGACCCTGCGTGAACGCCGTGACGTCGTGCGGGTAGCTGGCAAGCACCCGCACTGAGCGCAACGGCAGATCACGGAAGCGCGGCGCGTCACCAGCGTCGCACGCGCAGGCGGTGCCCAGCAATGCCGCGACAGCGACGGCGCGCACCCGGCGGAACCAGTGGTCCCACGGGCTCTGCGACGTCCACCCCCCCCGCACGTCTTTCACCGGCCGCGTGGACCGTTCAACGCTGCGGCTCGCGGCGCACCCTGACGCGCGCGCCGGGCTCGAGGCTGTTGAAATCGCGGATACGCTTGCGCATCGACCCCTTCAGGTGCACGTACGCAGGCCCGTAGATGTTCCAGGTGCATAATTCGATCGGCGTGACCTCCGAGGCGTTGACATTGTCGATCAGGCCGCCCGCCTGAAACGCGGCGGCCACCAGCTCAGAGCAGAAAAAACGCGAGAAGTCCTGCCGGTTGTAGGCCGGGCCGTCCACGCTGTCCAGCGAATCCAGCGCGGCGCGCAGCGCCTGCGGCAGGTCGTAGGTCTTGCGCCCGCGGACCTGGTTGAACAGGAAGTCGAAAAACGGCGCCTCGAAAAAACGCGCCTCACGCACCTGCTCGTTCAGCGGCAGCCACCAGATCTCGCCCTCATAGTCGCGCATGAGATCGCTGAAGCGAACCATCGCTACTCCGTTGCTGCCGGTCGATTCCACCAGCAGATTGAAGTACCGCCCGCCGCTGTTGCCGAGGATTTCGGTCTTCAGCACGACGGCCACGTGCGAGACGTCGGACCGCGTGGCGAACTTGATCAGCTCGGCGAACGAACCGCGTCCGCCGAAGGCAACGACGTCACCCGGCAGCATGTGGTCGCGGGCAGCGTCGTATGTCATCTTCTTGCGGGTCATCGATCCTCCCGGCGACTTCGCGGGCTACGGCGTATCACAGGTAGACGAGCTCATCTGCCGAGTATCTGCGCCGTGCCGCGTCGATCATGTCGGCTTCCGCGTCGCGGCGCTTGTGCAGACCGGGCAGCCGACGACGGTCCCACAGGCGCTTCATACTGCGCAGCTGGCCGGAAATTCCCTGCAGATCGCCGTCGGCGACGCGGTAGCGGATTTCCTTCATTTCTCGCCGCCTGCCGCCGCTCATACGTGCTCCGCGGTTGTAGATGAGCGACAGCAGCGCGGCCTGCGCGTCGGCCGGCAGCTGCTCGACGCCCGGGTAGGCGCGGCGCGTACGCTGCGCGTAGTCGGGCAGGGTCGCGAGGTGGAAGACGTGCTTTGCCGCCGCGAACGGCACGGTCACATCGCGCAGCCGCCAAACGAACGCACGGGCCGCATCCCCGCGCAGGCGGGCGGCCTTGAACAGGCGTTCCAGCGCCCGGTCCGGAATCAGGCCCAGCCAGTCTCTGCGGATACGCGCGGCGGACTGGTAGCCCAGGTCGTAGCCGATACCGATGGTCACACCGCTCTGCCCGCCTGGCCACACCGGACGGCGCAGACGCCGCGTGTAGTAAGCCTTCGAGCTGATTTCGTAGGCGATCAGCGCATCGATTCCCGCGCGCGAGACCTGCAGCGAGGCGGCCACCTCGATTTCCAGGCGCGCGCTCCGGTTAATCAGCTGCTCGATGCGGGAAAGCGTGTCCGGACCGAGCAACCCGTCGGGAGCGGCGCCCAGGGTACGTTGTATTTCCTGCAGTCGTTTACGAATCGCTGGCGACATTCACGTTCCGATCCTCGCGGCCGCTCGGCCCTGATCGGGAGCATAAGTGATAAGGGCGCGGCTTTGCACCGACCGGATTCGCGTTACTGCACCATTGTGCGCGGCGTTGGCGCGTCGCGGGGATGAGAATCCCGTCGCATTGCGGCAGTATCAGGCCATGCAGTTCCGATGCGACCGGCGCTTTGCCCATCTTCGAACCCTGCTCGCGCTGGGCACGCTGGGAACATGGCTCAGCACGGCGCAGGCTTTCGACCCGGGCGACCTGCAGAGGCTGATGGAGGGCGGCGAGTGCCGCGGCTGCGATCTGCGTAACGCCGACTTGCGCAACCGCGATCTGAGCGGAGCGCAGCTGGAGCGGGCCGACCTCAGCGGCGCCCGGCTGGGTGGCAGCTCGCTGGCGGGTGCGCGCCTGCGCGGTGCGCGGCTGCGCGGCGTGGCCTTGTTCGACGTGCGTCTGACCGGCGCCGACCTGCGCGACGCGGATCTGACGCACCTGGACATCGACCGGGATCTCGAGTTTGTGGATCTGACCGGCGTGCTGCTGGAAGGGGCGCGTTTCAGCAACGGGCGCCGCTGCGGACCGCTGCCGGAGATTGGTGGCTGGGGCTGCAGCGCTCCCTAGTTTCCTGTCCCCGACCAGATACGTCTGGCAACGGCATCAGTGCAGTTTGCGCGCTGGGCGCAGAGCGATAAACAGCGGTCCCCGCTGCGCACAGCGGGCAGCCGGTCATAAGGCCGGCCGCCCGCCGGTCGATCAGTTGGATCAGTTGCGTGACGCGCTAGCGGTAGCGGTCGTGGTTGAACACCATGTCACCGCCGGGCGCGGCGGTATGGCACGCGATGCAGCCCTGGGGCGCGCCCTTGGCGACCTTGCCGGCAAGCAGCATGCCCTTCGGGTTTTTGTCGAGTGATCCATCGGCGAGGTACTTCGCCCAGAACCAGTCCTTGGTTGCGGGGTCGTAGCCTTTGCGCTTGTACATGACGGTGACGGCCTTCAGGTACTTCGCGGGGTCGTCCGCCACGCTGTTCTTGCTCACACCCTCACCGCCGTAGTTACGCTTGACGATGAGCACACCGCGGTTATTGCCCAGCTTAAGCTCGGTCTCGATGGTATCCAGCACCGCCCCGTGTGGATGCTGCCCCTTGTACGGTGTTGACATGATGCCATCGGCACCCAGCAGTCCGGCCTTTCCCATCGCGCCCCACAGTTGCTCAGCATAGGCGACGTCCGCGGACCCGCCGAACGGCTGAGCAGACGCGACGCCGGCCATGAGCACACTACCCCCGACGAGAGCCGCAAGAAGGTGCTTAATCTTCATTCACTGTCTCCTTTGTCTTGGTGTAAGGCACCACTAACAGTGACAACCGCGGCGTGAACTTGGTTCCGTGCACCGTTCAGGAACACGGCGATGCGCTGACGGTCCAGCCAGTGCGCACCGGCGATCGGGGCAGGGAAACCGTGTTCCCGTAACACCCGGCCGTCGTGCACGTTCAGCAGCATCAGACCTTCCTCGTTATACGCCGCCAGCAGATTTCCCGCGTGGGCGAGCGCCACGGCGCCGGGCAGTCTGGCTTCCCATTGCACTTGACCGTCACCGGCCGCCAGTGCCACCACGCGACCGTCGAACAGCGCACACAGTAAAAGGCCCGGAACGGCAACGGGTGTCTGCGAGGGCACGCCGAAACGGTGGCGCCAGAGGACGCGCCCCGTGCGCGCGTCAACCTTCGCCAGCGTGCCCGCGAAGGTGGTGACCACCAGCGCTTTGCGGTCCACCGCGAGCGGCCCGTGCACCAGTTCCTGGTCAAGCGGCCGCTCCCACAAGGGGTTGCCGTCAACGCGCTTGACGGCATACAGCACGCCGGCCTGGCCGCCGCTGACGACCGCCGAGTCGAACACCGCCGGCGAGTACATCCATCCGCTGAAGCGGCGCCGCCAGCGTACCCGGCCGTCAAGCCGGGCACCGACCAGAGCGCCGGTCAGCGTGCCGAAAAACACCTCGTCGCCGGCAACGCTGGGCGAGAACGCCTGGCCGAAATCGTCGAGCCGCCAGCGCTCGGCGCCGTCACCGGCAAAGGCAACCAGGCCGGCGTCGCCGCCGGCCAGCAGCAGTTCGCCAGCCGCTACGGGCCGGTAGGTGGTACGGCCCTGCAGGCGCTGCCAGAGCGGCGCCAGCGGCGTGCGCGCGAAACAATGGATGCCCTCGCTGGAGACACAGAGCGGCAGCGGTGAATCGATGGCGGCATGCGGCGCACCGAGGAGCAGCGCCGCGGCGGCCCCCGCCGCAGTCAGGCCAGCGCGCCGGCGATGCATTCACCCAGCGTCCGCGTATCAGCTTTGCCGCCCAGGTCCGGCGTCAGCGCATCGCCCTCGGCAAGCACGGCCGCGATGGCCTGCTCGATGGCCGCTGCGGCGCGGGTTTCGCCGAGGTGCTCGAGCAGCATGGCGCCCGACCAGATCTGCCCGATCGGATTCGCGATCCCCTTGCCGGCGATGTCCGGCGCCGAACCGTGCACCGGCTCGAACATCGACGGATGCGCCCGCTCCGGGTTGATGTTGCCGGAGGGTGCGATGCCTATCGTGCCGGTGACCGCCGGCCCCAGGTCCGACAGGATGTCGCCGAACAGATTGCTGCCGACGACCACGTCGAACCAGTCAGGGTGCAGTACGAAATGCGCAGTCAGGATGTCGATGTGGTACTGGTCGGTCCGCAGCCCGGGATAACCCGCGGTGACCGCCGCAAAGCGTTCGTCCCAGTAGGGCATCGTGTGGATGATGCCGTTGGATTTGGTGGCCGAGGTGAGATGCCGCGCCGGCCGCGACATGGCCAGCTCGCTGGCGAAGCGGATCACCCGGTCCGTGCCTCTGCGGGTGAACACGCTCTGCTGCGAAACCAGCTCCGCCTCCGTGCCGGCATACAGACGTCCGCCGATTTCTGAGTACTCGCCCTCGCAGTTCTCGCGTACGATCCAGAAATCGATGTCGCCGGGCCGGCGCCCGGCAAGGGGCGATACGACCCCTTCGAGCAGGCGTACCGGGCGCAGGTTCACGTACTGCTGGAACTCGCGGCGGATCGGGATCAGCATGCCCCACAGGGACACGTGGTCCGGCACGCCCGGCCAGCCCACAGCGCCGAGAAACAGCGCGTCGAACTCGCGCAGCTGCCGGATGCCGTCCTGCGGCATCATGCTGCCGGTCTGCGCGAACCGCTCGCATCCCCAGTCGAACGCCTCGAAGGCGAACTCGATGCCGAACCTGCGGCCGGCGGCCTCCAGCACCCTCACCCCTTCCGGCAGCGTCTCCTTGCCGATCCCGTCCCCGGGCAGCAACGCGATGCGATAGCGGCTCATGCGGTCTTCTCCCGGTGATCAAGTGCCGCAAGTATACCCACCGGATGACGGCGCGCAGCGGCTGATGACGACTGCTGGAGACGCGCGCGGGGAATTGCCCTGGCACCGGTGTTGCTTGATTCCCGCCGCATGCCGCTACAGGAGAACCCGGCCTCATGCCCACGCACTCGCGCCTCCCGCATCGGCCCGCGCCGGCGAAAGCCCCTATAATCGCGTCGTTGAGCACAGCAGGAGGCGTCGATTGTTTTCCAAGGCCGTGACCACCGTCAGGCGTGACCCGCGGTGAAGGTCACCAGCACCGAGGTGGCGGTCCTGGTCCGCGATGCGGCGCGCGAAGAGCTGTTGCCGCGGTTCTCCCGGGTCGAGCGTCAGCACAAGGCGGACGGCAGTATCCTCACCGAGGCCGATATCGCCATGCACCGCCGACTGGAAAAGGAGTTTGCGGCAAACTGGCCCAGGATCGGATTTCTCAGCGAGGAGATGCCTCACGCCGAGCAGGAGGCGCTGCTCAACAGCGGCACCACCATCTGGTGCCTCGACCCGCTCGACGGCACCAACAACTTCGCCGCCGGGGTACCGCTGTTTTCCGTGTCGCTGGCACTGATCCGCGACGGCCAGTCCACACTCGGCATCGTCTACGACCCCACCCGCGACGAGTGTTTCATCGCCGAGCGCAACCGCGGCGCGTTGCTCAACGGTGCACCGCTGCACAGCATGCCGCTCGCCATCGAGCTGCGCCAGGCCGTTGCGCTGCTCGACTACAAACGCCTGCGCGCGGACGTGCGCGAAACCATCATGCGCCATCCACCGTTCAGCTCACAGCGCAATCTGGGCTCGTGTGCGCTGGAGTGGGGCTGGATGGCCACCGGGCGCAGCAACATCTGCCTGCACGGGGGTCAGCAGATATGGGACTATGCCGCCGGCAGTCTGATCCTGGAGGAGGCCGGCGGGTTCAGTTGCACGTTGCACGGCGAGCCCGTGTTCACGCCGAATCTAAAACCGCGCTCCGTGGTCTCGGCACTGGACGAGCTGCTGTTCGAAGCCTGGCGCGGCTGGCTGGCCGAACACATTTGACAGCGTCGATCACGCAGGCGTGAGGCGCCGGAACTTGCTCGCGAAGTACAGCAGCGGTTCCGCTTGCAGGTCGTGCAGGCGCAGATCGATCACTTCGCCCACCACGATTCTGTGATCGCCACCCGCATGAACGGCGTAGTGCCTGCAGACCAAGTGAGCAACGCAGTTCGCCAGCACCGGCACCGACTCGTCGATCCACAGATTGGGAAAGATCCGCAGCGCCTGCGTCTTCGCGTCGCCGACCTGCGAGAACGCCAGCGCGAGCGGCCCCTGCTCGGCGGACAGGACGTTGATACCGAACTGCTCACTGCGCGCCAGCAACTCGTAGCAGTCCGACTCCTCGCCGATGCAGACAAGCACCAACGGCGGCTCCAGCGACACGGCGCTGAACGCGCTCACCGTGACGCCGTCCGCGCGTTGTCCGCGGTAGGCGGTCACCACGGTCACCCCGCTCGCAAAGCGGCTCAGCACCCGACGGTATGCGTCGATTTCTTGGGTCATTTGGCTTATCTTGGCCTCGATGCCGACGCCTAACTGTAGCAGATAGAAACTCGCACCCGTCAGCGACTCAGGAGCAACTGCGTGCGTTTCATCGATATCAACGAGGTTCTGAGCGTACTTTCCTATGCCGATCTGGTCGATCATCTGCAGCAATGTCATCGCCAGATCCCCGCGCTGCGAGACGACATGCTCATGCGCAGCGGCGATGCGCAGCCGGATGCGTTTCTGCTGCGCGCCGCCTGGCAGCCGGGCGGCGCGCTCGGCGCCAAGCTGGTGACAATACTGCCGCGCAGCGACCCGTCGATCAACGCGCTGTACGTTCTGTTCGACGGTGCCAGCGGCAGGCCCGACGCATGCATGGACGGCGATGCGTTGACCTGGTACAAAACCGCGGCGGATTCCGCGCTCGGCGCGCGCTATCTGGCGCGCGAGGACGCCGCGCAGCTGAGCATGATTGGCGCCGGCACCATGGCCCCCCACCTGGTGCGCGCGCACTTCACGCAAAGACCCTCGCTGCAGCGGGTATGCATCTGGAACCGCACCCTCGCCAGAGCACACACGTTGCTGGAAAACCTGCAGGCGGACGGTATCGATGCGGCGATTGCCGGCTCGCTGCAGGAAGCGGTCGCCTCTGCCGATGTACTGTGCACCGCTACCATGACACAGGCACCGATCATTGATGGCAACTGGCTGCGCGAGGGCACCCATCTCGATCTGGTGGGCAGTTTCACACCGGACATGCGTGAAGTCGACGATGCGGCGATTCGCCGCAGCCGGGTGTACGTGGATTGCTGCGGGACAGCGCTTGATGACGTCGGCGAGATCGCAACCCCGATTCGAGACGGTGTTCTCAAACGCGAGCATATCGTCGGCGATCTGTACGATCTGTGCAGCGGGAAGTGCGAAGCACGCCGGTCGCCGGAAGAGATCACGCTGTTCAAGAACGCGGGCGGCGGGCACCTCGACCTGATGACGGCTCAGTTCATCAGCCAGCGCGCGGCGGCGCACTGATTCGATGTCCAACGTAGCCAGCCTGGACCGCAAACCCTACCGCGTCGGCATGCTGCTGGTGCCCAGGTTCTCGATGCTGGCGTTTGCATCAGCCATCGAGGCGATGCGCATGGCCAACCGGCTCAGCGAAACCACCCTCTACGAATGGCACACGGTCGGAACGACCCGCGATCCCGTAGCCGCCAGCAACGGTATCGCGGTGACCCCGGACTGCACCACGTCCGACCATCAAGCGTTCGACGCGGCATTCGTGTGCAGCGGGATCGACGTGGAGCGCGTCTACGACAAGGCGCATCTGTTCTGGTTGAGAAAAATTGCGCAGCGCAAGCTGGCGATCGGCGCGCTGTGCACCGGCACCTATCTGCTGGCCAAAGCGGATCTGCTGGATGGGTATCGCTGCACCATTCACTGGGAGAACATGGCGAGCCTGCGCGAGGAGTTTCCCAATATCGTGGTCTCGGCGGAGCTGTTCGAGATCGACCGCAACCGCTATACGTGTGCCGGCGGCACCGCGGCACTGGATTTGTTTTTGAACCTGATCATGCGTCAGCACAGCCGGGGGCTGGCGGCAAACATTTCGGAGCAGTTCATCTGCGACCGTATCCGCGGCCGTCACGACCGCCAGCGCGTCCCGTTACGGCTGCACCTGGGTTCCAGCCAGCCGAAGCTGATCGAGGCGGTGTCGCTGATGGAGGCGAACATCGAGGAGCCCATGAGCCTGGACGAGCTGGCGCAGGCGGTCGGCGTGTCGCGCCGCCAGCTCGAGCGCCTGTTCCAGAAGTACCTGCATTGCGTGCCCACACGTTACTACCTCGAACTGCGCCTGGCCCGTGCGCGCCAGCTGCTGTTGCAGACCAGCATGTCGATCGTGGACGTCGCCTTCGCCTGCGGATTCGTGTCCGCGCCGCACTTCAGCAAGTGCTACCGCGACTACTTCGGCGTGCCGCCGCGCGAGGAACGTAACCGCCGCCCCGGAGAAAGCTCCCAGGCACTCTAGTGTGCCATAAGTAACGTGCCCTTCTGCGGGCCGCCAAGGGGTCAGATGCAAGGCATCGGGTGCCAGGGAATAGTCCCTCTATTGCTTGAACGCGTAACGCCGCAGATGGCCCCTCGGCGGCCCGCCCAAGCATTGAATGATGGACGCGGGGAGCGTGTGTCGCACTCAGAACGGTACGTTACTTAGGGGACAGGACACTAGTATCGCTGGTCCAGCAGTGTGCATCAGGGGCGCTTGCATCGGTGCCCGGATCGTCCTGCGGCGGACCACAGTGCCTGGAAAAAAGCAACGGCTTGACGCGCCTGCCTGGAAATGACACTGTCACGATCGTTCGAGGATGAATCCGTCGGGCCGTTTTCTGCGCGTAGGGGGCAGGCGAGAATGACCGCACAGCAATTGACAATCGAGCTGGCCCGCTCGGATGACGCCTATCAATTCGCGCTGCTTTCGCGCGAGCTGGTCGAGCAAGGTCTCGGCTGGTCCTGGACCGCCCCGCGCATCCTGCGCCAGATTCAAAGCCCCGACGCACTGGTGGCGGCTGCGCGCGTGGACGCGGCGCTGGTGGGGTTCGCGGTCATGTATTTCGCCGCCGAGCACGGCCACCTGAACCTGCTCGCGGTGCAGCTGCAGAGTCAGCGCCGCGGCGTGGGGCGAACCCTGATCCGATGGCTCGAAGAGTCCGCGGTGAAGGCGGGCATTTTCGACATCTATCTAGAAGTTCGCGCACAGAACATGGCGGCACGCCACTTCTACCGTGCGCTGGGCTACGTGGAGTTCGAGGAAATACGCGGCTACTACAACCGCAGTGAGACCGCCATCCGCATGGTGCACGACCTGCGCGTGAACAGCGCCGTGCGCGTGCTGCCGTTTCGGCAGATCATCGGCTGAACAGCCACCGTTCCCTTACCGGGCAGGTGCACGCCGGCGCCGGCGACGGCCCTTTTCCTGTGGATCGCCGGGGAGCTTTGTGTCAGGGATCTGCATGGCGCGTTTCAGGTTGGTGTAGGGGGCATGGCGGTGCGGAATCGCCATGGCGTCGATAAAGTGCTCCTGGAACCGGGGCTCGACCGCCGTTTCGATTTTCTCCACATGCCGCACCAGCTCCTCGATCTCCGAGCGGGCTTTACGATCCAGCAACGTAATACGGGCGCCGGTGCCGGCGGCGTTGCCGGCCGAGGTGACGTGCTCGAGCGCGCAGTCGGGAATCAGGCCCAGCACCATCGCGTATTTCACATCGATGTGACTGCCAAACGCTCCGGCCAGCCGGATCCGGTCCACCTGCTCGATCTGCATCCGGTCCATCAGCAGGCGCACACCGGCGTACAGCGCCGCTTTGGCGAGCTGGATCTGGCGTATGTCGTTCTGGGTGATGTGCAGCGTGACGGCGCCGTCGTGCAGCACGTATGAGAAGGTCCGCCCTTCGGCGACGATGCGGGGGTTGCGCCCGGCCAGGCTGCCGTCGATCACGCCGTCGGTGCTGATGATGCCGGCGAGAAACATCTCGGCGACGGTTTCGATGATGCCCGAGCCGCACACCCCGGTGATGCCCAGGTTGGCGGTCCCGGCTGCGAAGTCCGGATCGTCGGACCACAGGTCGCAGCCGATCACCTTGAAGCGCGGCTCCAGGGTGATCGGGTCGATACGCACGCGTTCGACGGCGCCTGGCGCCGCGCGCTGTCCGCAGCTGATCTGAGCACCCTCGAACGCCGGTCCGGTGGGGCTGGAGGCGGCGATCAGGCGGTGGCGATTGCCCAGCACGATCTCGGCGTTGGTGCCCACATCGACCAGCAGGGTCATCTCCTCGCGCAGGTGCGGCGCCTCGGACAGGATGACGCCGGCCGCATCCGCGCCGACATGGCCGGCGATGCAGGGAAGCACGTAGACCCTGGCGTTGGGATGCACGTGCAGGTCGAGCTCCGAGGCCCAAACCCGCGTCGCCTCGTCGGTGGCGAGTGCGAACGGTGCACCGCCCAGCTCGACGGGGTTAATGCCCAGCACCAGGTGGTGCATGATCGGATTACCGACGATGGTGATTTCCAGGATGTCGGTGACGTCGATGGCAGCCTCCGCAGCGACGTCGCGGGCCAGCTCGTTGAGGGCTTCGCGCACCACCCGCGTCATCTCCCGCTCCCCGCCCGGGTTCATCATGATGTAGGAGACACGGCTCATCAGATCCTCGCCGAAGCGGATCTGCGGATTCATGGCGCCCGCCGCCGCAACCACTTCGCCGGTGGCCAGGTCGCTCAGATGCGCGGCGATGGTGGTCGAACCGACGTCCACGGCGAGACCGTAGATATTGTCCTTGAACCCCGGCCACACACCGATGATCTGATTTTCGTTGTGCACCGCGACCGTGACCTTCCAGCCCCCCTGGCGCAGCGATTGCTGCAGCCCCTGCACCACACGCAGGTCGCACCAGCGCAGGTTGGTCAGACGCCACTCGAACTCCAGCGCTTCCTGCAGGCGGCGCAGATCGCCGGCAGGGTCGTGCATGTTGGGCTCCTGCACTTCGACGTAATGGATGCGCACGATCGGGTCCAGCTCGATGTCGTGCACCTCGGCGCGCTTTCGCACGACCTGCTTGTGCACCTGGCTGGCAGAGGGTACGTCGATCACCGCGTCGCCCATCAGACAGGCCTGGCAGCTCAGGCGCCGCTCGCCGAGCGCGCCGCCCGCCGCCTGGTAGTCGCGTTCGACCTCGTTGCACGGACTGAGATGGCCGGCGCGCGAAGTGACCCGGTGCTTGGCAAACTCGCCTTCGCTCAGCAGCACCTGGCAGCGGCCGCAGATGCCGCGTCCGCCGCACACCGAATCTATGTCCACCCCCAGGGCTCGCGCCGCCTGCAATAACGGCGTGCCGATCGGGAAGCGCCCGCGGCGCCCCGACGGGGTAAACACGACCATCGCATCGTCAGCCACGGTCGGTCTCGTCGTATGCACGCGGGTGTTTGGCCGCCTGCACGAAGCACGGCACGGCGGGGTCATACGTGTAGTCGCCGCGGTCGGCAGTGTAGATCCGGGAGATCGCAGGCAAACCCGTGTCACCATCCAGGGTGGGTATGATACTCATCACGTCGGCGCCCTCGCGCTGCCCGAACCGGCGGGAACCGCCACTGTCGATTCGAATCCTACGTACGGGCGCCGCCTTGGCGGCGACGAAATGACCGCTGATCCCCCGGCAGTGCCGGTAACGGCAGACAATCACCGGGCGCAGTTCGCCCGCTACCCGGTAGCGTACCGAGCCGCTCAGACATCCGCCCTGGCTGAGCTGCGCCACCGTCAGACCGCGCTGCGGCGCCGGCGACGTTCGCGGCGTCCGCGCGCCCCGGTCTCGCTGCTGCCCACGGCGGCCGGATCGCGAAAACGCCGGATCCAACGCACGCAGTCCCCATCGTGGCCCATCATGACGTCGGCGCCGAGCACGGCCTGAATGTCGGCGGCGTGCAGCGGGTTCATGATCGCCGAGGTCAGGCCGGCGGAAATGCCCATGGTCAGAAACGCTGCATTGATCCCGCGCCGGTTAGGCAGCCCGAAGCTGATGTTCGAAGCGCCGCACGTGGAATTGACTTTTAGCTCGTCGCGCAGCCGTCGCAGGATGTGCATGACCTGCACGCCGGCCTGGTTGATCGCACCGACCGGCATCACCAGCGGATCCACCACTACGTCGCTGCGCGGTATACCGTGATCCTCCGCCCGTTCGACGATTTTCTTCGCGATCGCAAAGCGTTCATCGGGGTTTTCCGAAATGCCCGTTTCGTCGTTGGAGATGGCGACCACCGCGGCATTGTACTTCTTCACCAGTGGCAGGACGCTCTCCAGGCGTTCGTCTTCCCCGGTCACCGAATTGACCAGCGGTTTGCCCTGATACGCGGCCAGTCCCGCCTCCAGCGCCTCGACGATCGACGAGTCGATCGACAGCGGCAGATCGGTCACCGACTGCACGAGCTGGATGGCCTCGGCGAGAATTTTCGGCTCGTCGGCCAGCGGTATGCCGGCGTTGACGTCCAGCATGTGCGCTCCTGCCTCCACCTGCGCGAGGGCATCGGCCTGCACGCGCGAGTAGTCCCCGGCAGCCATCTCCGCAGCCATCACCTTTCGGCCGGTAGGATTGATACGCTCGCCGATGATCACGAACGGGCGATCGAAACCGAGGACGACTTTCCTGGTCGCGGAGCTGATTACGGTGTGGGTCATGATGCTATCGCGGCCTTCTTTACACTGGACGATTGGTCGGGTTGATCGCGTCCCGGGAACCAGGGCTTGCGCCCGTCCAGCACACCGGATGCGTCGATGATCTCGGCCACCGCCTCTTCCTGACGATACGCCATCAGATGCACGCCGTTTACACCGGGGATCTCGCGCAGCTGCTGAATCAGTTCGATGCAGATACGCTTGCCCTCCTGGCGCTGCCTGGCGGCGCCCCGCAGCCGGGTGATGATCCCGTCCGGAATGTGCACCCCCGGCACGTTGGCGCGAATCCATTCCGCGGCCTTTGCCGAGGCCAGCGGTCCGACACCGACCAGCAGGAACACCTCACCCAGCAGGCCGCAGTCGGCAACCTGGCTCATGTAGGCCTGCAGGCGCGGAACATCGAAACAGTACTGCGTTTGCACGAACTGCGCACCGGCGGCGATTTTTTTCGCCAGCCGCTCGACCCGGAAGTCGAGCGGCGGCACGAAGGGATTAGCAGCCGCGCCCAGAAACACGTGCGGCGGACTGGTCAGTGCCCTGCCACTCAACAGGTGCTCGTCTTCGCGCATGGTGCAGAGCGTTTTCAACAGACTCACCGAGTCCAGGTCGAACACCGGTTTCGCTTCCGGCTGATCGCCCGCCTGCACACCGTCACCCGTGAGGCACAGAATGTTCGCAACGCCCATGGCGGCCGCACCCAGCACATCGCCCTGGATGGCGATGCGATTGCGGTCGCGGCAGGAGACCTGCATTACAGACGCGTAGCCGATACGGGTGAGCAGCGCGCAAACCCCGACGCTTGACATGTGGCAGTTGGCGCCGGAACCGTCAGTGGCATTGATTGCGTCCACGTACCCGTCGAACACGCGGGCGCGCAGATAGACCTCCTCCGGGTCCGCGGAGTCCGGCGGCGAGAGCTCGGTCGTTACTGCGAAAGTGCCGCTGCGCAGCACGCGTTCGAGCCGGCCGGGCGAGACGTGACCGGGCAACATGGGCAGGGAGTAACCGGGAACGGGTTCGTCTTCGAAGTACATAATCAGCTTTCCGTGGTCGCAGTGACGGGTGACTGCGCGCGCTGTTTGCCGTGCTCGCGGGCGACCCGCAGCCATGCCGAGCGGCCGCGCAGCCGGGAGTCGACCGGCGCCTGCACGACGCGGATCTTCTGCAGTCCGTCGCGCATACGCGCGGCCCCCTCGGCTGCTTCGACCCATACGCAGCGCATGCCGGGCAGCACTTCGCAGTTGCCGTCGTCACGTACGCCGCCGCACGGACCGTTGCGCAGCTGTTTCGGACAGTTCATCGGGCACGCCATACCGGTCGAGCTGAGCACGCAATCTCCACACATCTGGCAGTCGAACAGAAAACCCTTGACCCAGCGCTCGGCGAACGCGAAGGGGCGCTCCAGGCGTGCATAGCCGAGCATGCGCCACAGGGGATGACAGGCGATGAGCGCCGGTTCGACGATATCGTACCAGCGTTCAAACAGGCGCGCCCGGCGCACCGACCAGCGTCTTACCGCATACATCGCTCAAGCCTCCTGATTACTGTCATCGTCACCCTTGGCCTTCACCAGCGACTCCAACCGTGCATCATCGTAGGCGTCTTCCAGGCGCTGCGCTTCGCCGCTAGCCACGGCCTGCGGATCGCCCGTGCAGTTGCTGGTGGCGCGCCGCCACTCCGCCAGGTACAGATCACTGCTGCCCTTGCCGGCACGCATCGCGGCGCGGTCGATCGCCTCCTGGAAGCGTTGCGACAGCACGACCTTGGTCGTGTCACGCCCGACCCGCACCATCACCTGAGAGGGGATATCGCGCCAGTACACGGTGATCAGCTTTGCCATGTATCCGCCCCCCCGCTCAAGCCGGCTGGCGCTGTGCGTCGAACTCGACCAGCCGCGCCGCCAGCTCACCGTAACCGGTGAAGCGGCGCTCGAAGGCCAGCCCGAGTCGCTCGGCGGCGGCGTGCGCCCGGGCGGTCAACGCAGCATCCTCGGTCTGCGCGAGATACACCACGCGCGTATAGTTACCGAACAGCATGGGCAGGAGCTCCGGGTGCTCGTCCAGGCGGAACGTCTCGACGATCAGTCGCTGGAAATGGCGGGCCAGAAAATCCGTCAGATAGAAGGTGCCCGGCGCTTCCTCGCTCAGCGCCCGGAACGCCTGCGCGCCGGCGAAAAACTCGTAGCAGTGCGCACCCGGCAGGCGCTCGACGCCCTCTTCCTCCAGCACCTTGTCGAGCAGACCGCCGGTGCCGCAATCGGCATAGGCCACGAACACGTCAGCATAGCGCCCGGCGGCAGCGCGAATCCTGGCACGCACCGCGCCGGGTATCCGCTGGGGTGTGTTGTGCCACTCGGCCGGCAGACATTGCACCCTGCAATGCTCCCAGCGGTTGGCACGAATGACGGCGACCAGTTCGTGCGCGATTGCACCGCAGGCAATCACCAGGACCGTGCCGGATTGCGCCATCGGGGATGCGTGACGTCAGGCGGCGGCGCGTTTCGCCGCCAGTAGACTCTTGGCAGTTTCCACCGCCACAGCCGCGTCGCGGCAGTAGGCGTCGGCGCCGATTGCCTTGCCGAATTCCTCGTTCAGCGGCGCACCGCCGACCAGCACCACGAAGTCTTCCCGGATACCCTTCTCGATGAGCGTGTCGATGACCACTTTCATGTACGGCATGGTGGTCGTGAGCAGCGCGGACATTCCGATGATGTCGGGTTTGTGCTCCTCGATCGCCTTCAGGTAATTTTCCACCGGGTTGTTAATGCCGATATCGATCACTTCCAGGCCCGCGCCCTCCCACATCATGCCGACCAGGTTCTTGCCGATGTCGTGGATGTCCCCCTTGACCGTGCCGATGACAGCCTTGCCGAGGGTTGGCGCGCCGGTCTCAGCGAGCAGCGGGCGCAGGATCGCCATCCCACCCTTCATGGCATTGGCGGCGAGCAGCACTTCGGGTACGAACAGGATTCCGTCGCGGAAATCGATACCGACGATGCGCATGCCTTCCACCAGGGCATCGTTGAGCACCTTGCCCGGATCCCAGCCGCGCTCCAGGAGGATATTCGTACCCTCGACGATTTCGTCCCTGAGGCCGTCGTACAGATCGTCGTGCATCTGCTCGGTCAGTTCGTCGTCGCTCAGTGAGGCAAGATCGATTTCGTCCTCGTCTTGCGCATCGACTTCGTCAGTCATCTACATCACTCCGCAGGCATGCCCCGCCGGAATTCCGGTTACACAAGAGTAGAAACGCCGACCCGCAAAAGCTGGCGCGTTCACGACCTTCGATTACCGAAAAACGACACGAAAAAATACCGATAATCGCCCGACTATTCAGTGACATATGCCGCCCCTCGCCGCAGTTCCGGCCGGCGGCGGACAGGCGTGTCGCTGGGATGACAAAATGTGTCGTTCCCGGGAGCCACTGGACCTGGCGCGACGGAGCTTACATAGTAGGCGCCCGATGTCCGAGGCGACCCGCGATCCGATCTGGCAGGCGCTTTTACGCCATGCCGGCAAACCGCGCATCCCGCATGCCTCGCTGGACGCCGCCTCGCTCATGCCGTTGCGCCGGACGTTGCACTCCCTCGGGGACCCGCACGAGCGATTGCGCATCGTGCACATCGCGGGATCCAAGGGTAAGGGCGCCACCGCGCTGTACCTGGAACGTTTGCTGCTCGCGCACGGGCACCGCGTCGCTACGTTCACTTCGCCGCACCTCGAGCACTGGCGCGAACGCTTCAGGGTCTGTGGCCGGCCAGCGGCGGAAACGCCGCTGCGCGAGGCCCTGCGGCGCATAGAGGCTGCGGTGCAACGCACCCCGGGTGCGGGCGAGCTGCGCTTCTTCGAGCGCTTGACCGCCATCGCCTTCAGCCTGTTTGCCGAAGCCGCGCCCGACTGGGCGATCGTCGAATCAGGGATCGGCGGACGCTTCGATGCCACCAACGTGGTGCGGCCCGCCTTGTGCATCATTACCCGCATCGAGCGCGAGCATTGCGACGTGCTCGGCGATTCGCTCGCCGAAATCGCGACCCATAAAGCGGGCATCATCAAGCCTCACACGCCGGTAGTCTGTGCCGCGTTGCCCGGCGACGCGCTCGCCGTCGTCCTGCGCGAGGCGGAACGCCTCGAGGCGCCGGTTATACACGCCGGCCGCGATTTTTCTGTTGAGAGCGTGCGTTGCGGCCCGCTGAGACAGAGAATGACCTACCGCGGCAGGCGTGAGCTGAGCGCCGAGGTGG
Organism: Chromatiales bacterium; assembly: GCA_024644045.1. GTDB lineage: Bacteria > Pseudomonadota > Gammaproteobacteria > JAHELT01 > JAHELT01 > JAHELT01. The sequence goes on from JAHELT010000016.1 coordinate 32,787, forward strand.
GCGTCGCCGCGCCGCCCCTGGTGGAAAACGCGGCGCTGGCGCTGGCGGCGCTCGAGCAGCTCGGCTTCGCGGTGCATCGCGGACTCAGCGAGGCGTTTGCACAGGGGTTGCCCGCACGTTGCGAATTCCTGCCGGGATCACCCGGGGTAATCATCGATGCGGCGCACACGCCCGCGTCTTTCGCTGCCTTGGGCGACGCGCTGTCGGCGGCTCAATACCGCCGGCTGCATTTTCTGGTCGCCTGCTCGAACGAGCGGCACGTTCGCGACCTGGGCCGGGGCCTGATCGAAACCGCGCAACGCGTGGTGGTCACGCAGGCGGACCGCGTCTACACGCTCCCACCGGAGCAGATGGCCCGAGTGCTGCGCGCGGCCCGGCCGAGCCTCGACGTGCGCGTCCGTGCAGAGCTTGCCTCGGCGCTGAACGAGGCGGCGGACGGTCTCGGTGAGCAGGATCTGCTCTGCATCACGGGATCAACCTACCTCGCCGGACGCGCACGCGCCCTGCTGGCGCAACGCGTTACGCCGGGGCACCCGGGGCAAGGTCAGCCGGCCGGTTGAGCGGGCGCGCCGGCGCCGGGTGGGGTGAACAGCCCTTCCGAAATGACGTCCCGGGTGGCCCTCTCTATGCCTTCGCCCAGCATCGCCACCAGCTCGTCGATCTGCGCCTCGGAGATGATCAGCGGCGGCGACATCACGCACATATTGATCAGCGGACGCACCAGCAGACCGAGCTTCTGGCAGTGCTTGTCGATGCGGCTGCCGATCTCGTGGTCCAGCAGCAGCGGGTCGTTCGAGTCCTTGTCCATCACGCATTCGACGCAGGCCATCAGGCCCGCGCCGCGCACATCGCCGACGATGGGCAGTGCCAGGAGCTCGCGCAGGCGTCGTTGAAAGTACGGTCCGACCTCGCGCACGTGTTCCAGCAGTCCTTCGCGATCGATGATGTCCATGTTCGCCAGCGCCGCCGCGCAGCTCACCGGGTGACCGGAATAGGTAAAGCCGTTGGAGAAGATCGCATCGCGGGCCGCATCACCGCTCACCTGGGCCAGCACACGCTCGGAGATCAGCACCGCGCCCAGCGGCACGTAACCCGAGGTCAGGCCCTTCGCGCAGGTAATGATATCGGGCACGATGTCGAACACCGCCTCGGAGGCGAAGTAGTGGCCCAGGCGTCCGAATCCCGTGACCACCTCGTCGGATACGTACAGCACGTCGTAGCGCCGGCAGACGTCCAGACAGCCGCGGTGATAGCCCGGCGGCGGCACGATGACGCCGCCCGAGGCAAGTATCGGCTCGGCGATGAACGCCGCAACGCGCTCCGGCCCGAGCGCCACGATCCGGTCCTCCAGGTGTTGCACGCTGGCCGTGCAGAACGCCTCCATGCTCATCCCGGCGGGCCGCCGGAACGGATCGGGGGCGGGGATGTGATGCACGAGGCCGGCGCTGAAATCGAAGTAGTTCCGGTCCCGCTCCTTGCCGGAACATGACGCCGACAGATAGGTGCTGCCGTGATAGCCCCGGTCCCGCGCGATGATGTGCTTCTTTTCCGGGCGGCCGAGGAAGTTGTTCAGGAACTGCACGAAGCGCAGCGCCGAGTCGACCGCCGTCGAGCCACCCGTTGTGTAGAACACATGGTTCAGATCGCCGGGCGCAAGCGCGGCGAGCCGTTCGGCCAGCTCGGCGGCGGGTGCGGTGCCCAGCCCCCAGGGCGATGCATAGCTCATGCGCATGGCCTGCGCCGCAATGGCCTCGGCCATCTCGCGCCGCCCGTGCCCGATGTTCACGCACCACATCCCGGCCGGGGCGTCCAGCAGCCGGTTGCCATCCGAATCGCGAACGTAGATGCCTTCGCCCTCGGCCACGATGGTGCGTTCGTGCTGACCGGACCAGCGTAGCGCTTCCCAGGGGTGCACGACAATGTTGTCCTTGCGTCTCAGATCCCGCGTAGAGACCTTGTCTACCATGAAGCCTCCCGTCACCCGATTCGGTAGTGATTGAGTGCGTGATTCGGATTCGAGTGCAAGGCGCACCGAGGAGTAATAGCCCGGTGTATTGCGGGGAGGTGCCGGATGTGTGCGAGCGGCACCACTCGGGAACAACACAGCAATCGGAGTCGAAGCGCGTGCTCAGCACTAACGGATCGGGTGTTACAGGCCACTAGATACCCAGTTCGCGCGCGGTCATGTCGAAGGACAGCGCCACTTTCTCGATCAATTCGTCTATCTGCTCGCGCGTGATGATCAGGGGCGGCGACAGAATCATGCGGTCGCCGACCGCGCGCATCACCAGGCCGTTCTGAATGCACAGATCCCGGCACAGGCCACCGGCCGTGCCGAGCGGGTCGAACCGGGCGCAGGTACGCTTGTCGGCGCTCAGCTCGATTCCCGCAAACAGACCGACCCCCTGCACGTCGCTAACCAGAGGATGCGCTCGGAACTCGGCAAGGCGTTGTTGGAAATACGGCGCGGTTTCGCGGGCCGCCCGTTCGACGATGCGTTCGTCCCTCAAGATGCCGATGTTCGCGATCGCTACCGCGCATGCGGCCGGGTGCCCTGAGTAGGTGTAGCCGTGCGCGAACTCGCCGCCCGACTCGATCAGGGTCTCGGCAATGCGATCGCCGATCATCACGGCACCGATGGGCAGGTAACCCGAGGAAAGGCCCTTGGCGATGGACATCAGATCGGGGTGCAAATCGTAGTAGTCCGTGCCGAACCATTCACCCGTACGTCCGAACCCGCAGATGACCTCGTCGGCCACCAGCAGCACATCATACTTTGCGCATATCCGCTGGATCTCGGGCCAGTACGTGGCCGGCGGTACGATGACCCCGCCTGCCCCCTGGATCGGCTCGGCGATGAATGCCGCCACCCGCTGCGCCCCCAACGCCTTGATTCTGTCCTCCAGTGCACGTGCGGCGAACAGACCGAATTCGTCCTCGCTCCTGCCTTCGCCGAGCAGGTAGTAGTGCGGTTGCATGATGTGCTCGATACCGGGGATCGGCAGTCCGCCCTGCGCATGCATGGGCTGCATGCCGCCCAGGCTCGCGGCAGCGACGGTGCTCCCGTGGTAGGCGTTGTCGCGGCTGATAATTACCGAGCGGTCCGGCTGCCCGCGCAGGCTCCAGTAGTGACGCACCAGACGCACCACGGTGTCGTTGGCTTCGGAGCCCGAATTGGTGAAGAACGCGCGCTCGAGACCGGCCGGCGTGACCTCGGCCAGCAGCCTGGCCAGCTCGATGGCGGGCGGGTGTGCGCTTTGAAAGAAACTGTTGTAGTACGGGAGTTCGAGCATTTGTGCATGGGCGGCGTCGCACAACTCGCGCCGGCCGTAGCCGACGTTCACACACCACAGGCCAGCCATACCGTCCAGGATCCGGTTACCGTCGCTGTCCCACAGGTACACGCCTTCGGCGCGGGTGATCACACGCGTGCCTTTCTTGTTCAATGCCCTGGTATCGGTAAACGGATGCCAGTGGTGGCGGCGATCGAACTCCTGGTACTCAAGCGTCGACCGCGGGTCGTTGGACGTGCTCACTGCCTCACCTTCTCAAGTTGAATGCCGGTCCGATCGCGTACGCTGCGCCATGGCGCGCGACACGCGCGCACAATAGTATGGTATTTACGGGACAGGACACTAGTGTGCTGTCCCGTAAATAACGTGCAATTCTGAGCGCGTGTCGCGGGTCAGGACAAGACGTCGTCGTGACAGTAACAGCCGTAGCTATTGCCAAGCGGCACAACGCTGGCATGGCCCGCGGCACACGCTCCCGTCGTCTGCCAATCAATCAGTTGGTGCACCGCCAAGGCCCATCTGCGGTGTTACGCGCTCAACCCCTAGCCGGGCTATGCTTTCTCACGCAAGCCTTGCAGCTGAACCTTGGCGGCACGCAGAATTCCACACTAGACATTGAGCAGCAGATACTCGCGCTCCCAGGAGCTGATTACCCGCAGAAACGTCTCGTACTCTTTTTCCTTGACGGCGGTGTAGGCGCGCACGAACCGCTCGCCCAGGATGCCCTTCAGGGGTTCGCATTCCGTGAGGTGGCGCAGCGATTCCTCCAGGCCGCGCGGCAGACCATAAGGCAGATCGTAGCCGCTGACCTGCAGCGCCTGGGTCGGGCGGGTGTCGTTCACCATGCCGAGATAGCCGCAGGCCAGCGAAGCGGCGATAGCAAGGTACGGGTTTGCATCGGCCCCCGCAACGCGGTTTTCCAGCCGCATGGACGCCGGCGTGCACATGGGGACGCGAAGCCCCACGGTGCGATTGTCGTAACCCCAGTGCGTATTGATTGGCGCGGACTCGTAGCGTGCGATACGCCGGTAGGAGTTGACATTGGGAGCAAAAAACGGCATCGCCGCCGGCAGGTAGGTCTGCAGCCCGGCGATGAACCCGAGAAACGCGGGCGTGTACTCGTTCGACTCGGTGGAGAACAGGTTGTCGCCTTTGGCATCGGTAATGCTTTGGTGGATGTGCATCGAGCTGCCGGGCTCACGCTCCATTGGCTTCGCCATGAACGTCGCGTAGATGCCGTGGCGTATCGCAGCCTCACGCACGGTACGCTTGAACAGAAACACCTGATCCGAAAGGCTGAGCGGGTCACCGTGGGCGAAATTGATCTCCATCTGAGCCGCGCCGGATTCGTGCACCAGCGTATCGACTTCTATCTCCTGCATCTCACAGTAGTCGTAGATGTCGTTGAGCAGCGGATCGAACTCGTTCACCGCATCGATGCTGAATGACTGTCGCGCGGATTCCTGCCGCCCGGACCGGCCGATCGGCGGTTCCAGCGGGTAATCGGGATCGGTGTTCTTCTTAACCAGGAAGAATTCCAGCTCCGGCGCCACCACCGGACACCACCGGCGGGCCTCGTACAGGGCCAGCACTTTACGCAGCACCGCACGCGGCGAGATGTCGATGGCGTTGCCCTGCTGGTCGTAACAGTCGTGAATGATCTGCGCCGTGGGCTCGTCCGCCCAGGGCACCAGGCGCACGGTATGCGGATCCGGTTGCAGAATCATGTCCTGCTCGGTCGGATCGACCATCGACTGGTCGTCGGGCCACTCGCCGGTCACGGTCTGGACGAACAGACTCTCCGGCAAGCGCATGCCCTCCTCGGCCGCGAACTTGCCGGCCGGCATGATCTTGCCCCGCGCGTTGCCCGTCATGTCGGGGATCAGGCACTCGACTTCGGAAATGTTGTGTTCGCGAAGCCAGGATTGTAGCGATTCAAGCATGCATCACCCGCGCAGCGTCCGCGCACCGTAGGATGTCCAGCATCCTAACGCATGCGTGGACGGGGAAAAAACATCTCGGCGGCCGGCAGCGGGCGGCGCCGGCAACGACGGTCCTGCCGCGGCAGCGCCGACCCGGCCGCAAGCGCAACCCCGTCTCGCAATCGCAGACCGCGGGGCAAGCGAGGCTGTTCGCGCTTGTGCGCCGATCACCGCCAACCCGTAAGCATCGCGCAGGCTCCGGTTTCAGACAATAATTGTCAACAGTTGACGTGCAACGGCGACCGGGGTGGCGACCGGCAGGCCGCCGGACGGGCCGGTGGGGACCGAGAGGAGAGCCGCGGCGGCCGTCGGTTGATGCGCTCGACCGTTCATTGCGGTTTCCACACCGCCGGTCGCCGGAATCTCGCAACTCTGTGAATTACTTCAAATTTCGACCACAGTGAGCCGGATTAACGGCATAGATACTGCTGCTCAGCCAGTGCGTGTTGAGTAGTTAACGAGTGCCCGAGTCGTCGTGAAGACGGTAAACCGAAAAAGATCGCTGGACATGAAGACCATTGAGGCACTCTGGCCCCCCTGGATGATCATGGATACACCCGCAGAAAAGGTCGATGACGTTTACCGGTTCACCATCCGCGGACCGAAAAACCGGGTCGACGCTGAAACCGAGCTGCTCCGCTCCCGGTATGCGCAGGCGGGCAAGCCCATCAAGATCGAACGCATCATGGCCACCATGGCCGAGGTTGAGACGCGCGAAGATCCCTGGGTCATCATGTGCGCGAGCTAGTACCCCGTCCCTCACTCATTCCGACCCTCTGTTTCCCTAGCGTCGCAAACACCGTCACCGTCATGGGATCAATGGGGTCAGACTGGCCAGACTAGGCCAGACTCGATTTATCAGCCGGCGGTGCGCTGGCGCGCCAACCCAGTCCGACGTCAGGCGACCTCGGGCATAGCCGAGGTCTCGCGTTCGAGTTGAAGCTCGATCAGGCTGATATCGTCGTTCGGCTCGCCGGCACCGATGAACTCCACCACCGCCTCACGCACCAGATCGATTCGGCTCGCGCCCGGCACCTCGCGTGCCAGCTGCGCCTCCAGCCGGGCAAGTCCGAACATCTCGCCATGCATGTTCTCCGACTCGATAAGCCCGTCGGAGAACATGTAGACCACATCGTCCTTCGCCAGCTCGACGATCTGCTGCTGCGCGCTCGAATCGCTGTAGTTGATGCCCAGCGGTAACAGCTGCGAGCGGTAGCGGCTCTTGACGGTGCCCCTGGCATCCACTACCAGCAGTGGCGGCAGCCCGGCGTTGCACACTTCCATACGGCGCCGGTCCGGCGTTATTCGTAACAGGCAGGCACAGCAGAAGTAGTCCGCCGGCAACAGGGTGGCGAGGCGCTGATTCATTTCGCGCGCCACCTCGAGGGGCGAGTACTCGTCGCCGGTCATGGTGCGGAACATTCCGGAGACCGGTATGGCGCCCAGGGCTGCCGGCAGCCCATGTCCAGTGAGATCGCAGAACAGGATATTCAGATTGCCGGACGGCGAGCTTGTGTACAGCAGCAGATCGCCACTGAACGAGCCGGTCGCGCAAACCCAGCTGCGGATTTCGGAGAGTTCACGCCCGGTCTGCTGCGTCAATCGGTCGAACACCTGGCGAGCCAGCGCTTCTTCGCGCCGGGCCAGCAGCTGCTGATCGCGAAAGGCGCCGGTCGTCCAGCGCAGCCGCTCCTCGATTTCCGTCGCCTTGGCCTGCAGCACTGCGCGATTGCCGGCGAGACCGGCGACATGGCGCGCTTCGAAAATCAACACCGCCATCATCACCAGGTCGATCATCACCAGCGCCGCGCTCAGCTCGGAGCCGAGCATCGACACCGAACCGGCGAACAGCAGCAGCGCCGGGGCAACCAGGGCTGCGTATGCGACCGGGTGTTGCGCATTGACGCGCAGTAACATCACCGCCGTCACGATCAACGCGGCATGCATCAGTGCGAGCGCCGCAATCGGCCACTGGGCGTTCATGAAGAACGCAAATACGCCCCACAGCAAGCCCAGCAACAGGTGGACACGCACGTAGAGGCGCAGGGTGCTGCTGCGCGGAGCCCTGGCGACGATGAACAGGCCGGCGCCCGCTACACAGCCCAGGGCGCCCAGCCAGGCCAGCAGCGGTGCGAGCGCGGACGGCGCGTAGAACCAGCCGAGCGCGGCCGCCGCGGCTGCGGCCGCGCCGTGTGCACACCCCTCGCGGAACAGGTTGTCCCGGATGGTGGCTATTTGTCGGTCAGGCCATCGCATGGTGATCGCTGCGTTAACGGTTGAACAATAACCCCGGCAGGCAACGGTACTTGGGCGCAGCCGTCCGTGATCGGGCCGCGCGCCGGCATACTGGCCGGCATCTGCGGCGGGTCGATGCCCGGTTAGCGGCCTCGCGCAGGCCCGCTTTAACCGACCTGGGGGAGGCGGTGCCCGGCCAGCGTGCCGGCCGGGCACCGCGCGCGGTTGATGTGGGCGTGCAATTCAGACCGTTACAAGGCCGTAACCCGCGGCGGGCGGCCTCGTGCCCGCGCCGGCCTGACGCTACACTTCACCGACTTCAGCGTTGCACCTGGACACCCCATGCCTGACTGGCTGACTCATGAACCCGTCGTGCGAATCGCCGTGTTTGCCGCGCTGTTCGCCGTGTTTGCCGCCTGGGAGCTGGGGCGGCCGCGGCGGGCGCTGCACGACTCGAAACGCCATCGCTGGGCGACCAATCTTGGTATGTTCGTGCTCGATGCGGCAGTGGTCCGAGTGCTGTTCCCGGGTGCCGCGGTCGGCTTTGCGGTGCTTGCGCAACGCTACGACCTGGGCTTGTTGCAGCTCGTCGCGCTGCCGGCGTGGGTGGAGATCGTTACCGCCGTGCTGCTGCTGGACCTGGTGATTTACTGGCAGCACCGCCTGTTTCATAAAGTGCCCCTGCTGTGGCGAATGCACAAGGTGCACCATGCCGACCTGGATTTCGACACCACCACGGGCGTACGTTTTCATCCGCTGGAGATCGTGCTTTCGATGCTGATAAAGCTGCTGGCGGTGCTGGCGATCGGTCCTGCGGTGCTGGCGGTGCTGCTGTTCGAGATCGTGCTCAACGGCACAGCGCTATTCAACCATGCCAACATCAGAATGCCGGTCGCGCTGGACCGGGTGCTTCGCTGGTTGGTGGTCACGCCCGACATGCACCGGGTGCACCACTCCAGCATCGTCGTCGAGACCAACAGTAACTACGGCTTCAACCTGCCGTGGTGGGACCGCCTGTTCGGCAGCTACCGCGCACAGCCGCAAGGTGGGCACGCCGACATGCACATCGGGCTGCGTGACCTTCCCGAGCGGCAGAGCATGGTGAGCCTGCTGTCGCTGCCGTTTCAAGACCGCGGCCAGCAGCCGGCGGTCACACCGTAGCCGGCCCCCTGTGCATTCGGCTAGGCGCGCAGCAGATACCAGACGTAGCCGATGTGCTCGTGTAGCGCATCGCGTGTCAGGAGCAGCGCCGAGGCATTCGGCAACCAGTCCCGCACCGACGCACTGCCGCCGGTCGAGCGATAAATGGTAGGCGCGGGCTTGATGGCAAAGCCCTGCTTGCCAAACGCAAGCTCCGCCCGGCGCATGTGCAGCGCGTGCGTGACCAGCAGGATTTTGTCCACCGCGTCGGCTTTCAAAACGCTGGACGAGTAAATCGCGTTCTGCGCGGTGTTCCGGCTGTCGCTTTCGATCCAGCGTGGCTTGATCCCGTAGTCCTCAAGCAGAATCTCGCTCATCAGCTGTGCTTCGGATTTCCCCGAATGTGGGAAGACCTTGCCGCCGGAAACCAGCAGCGGAAGCCCGGTGCGTTTGTGCAGCGTGGCCGCGAAGCGCAGGCGCTCCAGGGTTCTCGCAAGCGGCACCTCGGAGCCGTACTCCGGCGAGGTGGTACGTGCCCCGCCGCCGAGGACCACGATAGCCTGCCAGTAGTCGCCGAGGTTGGTTTTCTCGGTTACCGGCGGATGCACCTCCAGCGTTGCCGCCAGCATGTTGGCAAACGCCGGAGTGGCGAACGCGTACAGACTCAGCACTGAAACCAGCACCAGGGTCCTGCCCATGGCGGCCGCGCGCCACAGCATCGCAAACCCGATCAACGCCAGCACGATATTTCCGCCAGGTGGCAGAAAGAGGTCTTTCAGTATTGCCGTGATGACCTGCTCCACACGTCCTCCTCAGCGATCGATTGCCGGTGGATCCGATGCCCGGATGCCGGGGTCCACGCACAGTGCAACGCCGGCCTGGTGACAATCGGCCTTGACAAAAAGGCCCCGGGCGGCGCCGCTGCGTGCGCCGGATTGAGGGCCCTTGTAAAAAAAACCGGCGTGATTATACCGGTTCGGCCGCTCAAAGCATGTGAATTAGTTGGCCGCCTGCTTCGTCAGCGGCTGGCGTCCAGCAGCCACCGCGCCAGATAGTCGGCAAAACTGCGCCGCACGACCACCTCGATGCCGCCAGCCGCGTCGGCCAGGGGCAGGAGTATCACCGTCGCTTGAGCCATATTGGTCTGCGCGCACCGGCCCGCGCCGAAAACGCCGGGATGCAGATCTAGCGTGCATCCTTTGCTCAGCACCCGGCGGGCGTGTGCACCGCTCAACCGCAGCACGGTCTGTGCGCTGCTGATGTCGCTGGCTGCGAAGAACTCGCCGGCGAGCGCGGCGTCCAGCGCGTCCACGCAGGTCGCCGCCTGCGCCTCGCCGGGCAGCCGCAGCAACCACTCATCCGGTCCCAGCCACAGTGCGCAGGGCGGTTGCGTGCCGCTTGCGGTATTGGCGGCGAGCGGCAAGCTCACGCCGGCGGTCGCCTGCACCGCGTCTTTGAACACCGCGTTTCGCGCAGCGCCGCGCAGGTTCACGTGCCCCTGGGAAGCGACCTCGACAATCTCGATGTCGCGACCCCGGTACGGCAGGCCCGGGACCGCGACCAGCGGTGTGCGCAGTTCGATCTCAGACATTGTGCCGGGCTCCCTCGCGATCGTAGAACACCGGATCGACGATGGTAGCGCTGACGACATGTCCGTCGGCCAGCGGCGCCTGCACCGTTTCGCCCATGCGCTTCGCGCCGCCTTTGACCAGCGCCAGCGCAATCGAGTGCTGCAGACAGGCGCTGTAGTAGCTCGATGTGACGTGGCCGATCATGGGAACCGGCGTAGCAGCGTTCGCATCGTCGACCAGCTGCGTACCTTCAGGCAGCACCTTGTCGGGTGGATCCGTCAGCAGACCGACGAACTGCTTGCGCCCCTCGCGCACGCAATCGGCCCGTGCCAGCGAACGGCGTCCGAGAAAATCCTTGCGCTTGGACACTATCCAGTCCATGCCCAGATCCACCGGCGTAACCGAACCGTCGGTATCCTGACCGACGATGATGAAGCCCTTCTCCGCACGCAGCACGTGCATGGTTTCCGTGCCGTAGGGGGTGATCCCGAACTCGACCCCGGCCGCCATGACTGCCTCCCACACGCCTTGTCCGTAGTTCGCCGCGACGTTGATTTCGAAACCCAGCTCGCCACTGAAGCTGATGCGGAACACACGCGCCCTGACCCCGGCGACGCTGCCCTCGCGAAAACTCATGAACGGAAAGCGCGCTGCATCCAGATCTATATCGCTGCATACCTTGCGCAGCACGTCGCGACTTTTCGGACCGACCACGCCGATCGTCGCCCACTGATCGGTCACCGAAGTCAAATGCAGGCGCAACTGGGGCCACTCGGTCTGCAGCCACCGTTCCATCCACCCGAGGACGTGTGCCGCACCGCCGGTCGTGGTGGTCATATGGAAACGGTCTTCGGCCAGACGCGCACTCACACCGTCGTCCATCACCATGCCGTCTTCGCCCAGCATCAGCCCGTAACGGCAGCGGCCGACGGCGAGCGCGCTCCAGCTATTGGTGTAGATACGATCCAGAAACGCGGCCGCGTCGGGTCCGCGCACATCGATCTTGCCGAGCGTGGACGCATCCATGATGGCGACGCCGTTGCGCGCGGCCAGGCATTCGCGATTCACCGCCTGGTGCATGTCCTCGCCGGCCTGCGGGTAGAACCAGGGACGTTTCCACTGACCGACGTCTTCGAAGCGGGCGCCGCGCGCTTCGTGCCAGGGATGCATGGCGGTCTTTCGAACCGGCGCAAAAAACTCGCCCAGCTCACGGCCGGCGATTGCCCCGAAGGTGACTGGCGTGTAGGCGGGGCGGAACGTCGTGGTGCCGGGACGGCCCGGATTATCGCCGCGGGCGGCCGCGACTATAGCCATGCCGTTGACGTTGCCGAGCTTGCCCTGGTCGGTACCGAACCCCAGCGCCGTGTAGCGCTTGACATGTTCGATCGAGTGGAAACCTTCGCGCACGGCGAGCTCCAGGTCGGCCGCGCTGGTGTCGTTCTGAAGGTCCACAAACTGCTTCGGCGCCCGTGACACACGGGTTTGCGCGGGAACACGCCACAGCAGCCGTGCCTCCGCCTGCGCGGCGACCGGCGCCTTGTACGTTTGCTTGCGCCCCGGTTTGAAGCCGGTGGCGCGCGCCGCATCGGCCCCCGCCGCGGCGCCCGCGTCCAGGCTGGATTTGAGCCCGAACTCACCGTTGCAGCCGCCCGCGCTGCGCTCCGCCTGCACCGACTGCCCGGGCAGGAAACACCCCCGCTGCTCGTCGAACAAGGCACGCGCACCGGATTGTGCGTGCAGATGCACAGTCGGATTCCACCCGCCCGATACCGCCAGCAGGTCGCAATCGATGCGACGGCTGGCACCGCTCAGGGTGGCGGCCCGGGCGTCGAATCCGGCGACCTTCACCCCGCTGACATGCATACGGCCGAACACGTCGTGCACGACCGCACCGTCTATGACTTCGATACCCTGCTGCCTCCGGACCGCTGAGACGAGGGGACTGCGCGGGTTGTCGCGTGGGTCGACAACCGCGACCACCGCGACGCCGGCCTGCTGCAGGTCCAGCGCCGTCTGGTACGCTGTGTCGTTGTTGGTGAACACCACGGCGCGGGTTCCGGGGCGCACCGCGTAGCGCTTCACGTATGTGGACACCGCGGAGGCCAGCATCACGCCGGGGCGGTCGTTGTTGCAGAACACCAGCGGGCGTTCGATCGCGCCGGTGGCCAGCACCACCTGGCGGGCCCGCACCCGCCACAGGCGCTGGCGCGGCTGCCCGGCGGCGCCTCCCGAGAGGTGATCGGTGACGCGCTCGACCAGTGCCAGCCAGTTGTGTGAGTAGTAGCCGAACGCCGTGGTACGTGGCAGCAACGTCACCTCCGCCATCTCCGCCAGCGCGGCTACCGACTCGCGCAGCCATTCAGCCCCGCTGCGCGCGCCGATTTCCGCTTCGCGATACAGCAGGCTGCCGCCGAACTCCGACTGCTCGTCGACGAGGATCACCCGCGCACCGCTCTTGCCGGCGGCGAGCGCCGCGGCGATGCCCGCAGGGCCCGCCCCGATCACCAGCACGTCGCAATGCACGTTGATTTTTTCATAGATGTCCGGATCGGGCTCGCGCGGGCAGTGCCCGAGACCGGCGGCCCGGCGGATGTAGCGTTCGTACGTGCCCCAGAAGCGTTGCGGCCACATGAACGTCTTGTAGTAGAAGCCGGCGGGCAGCAGTTTCGCGAATGCGCTGGTGACCGCGCCGACGTCGAACTGCGGACCTGGCCAGCAGTTCACGCTGGCGGCCACCAGGCCGTCGTAGAGATCGACCTGGGTGGCACGCTGGTTGGGCAGCGTATAGCCGTCGCGCCCCAGCTGCAGCAGCGCGTTAGGTTCCTCGGCGCCGCTGCCGACGATGCCGCGCGGGCGGTGATATTTGAAGCTGCGGGCGAGCACGCCGACACCGTTCGCGAGCAGCGCCGAGGCCAGAGTGTCCCCGGCATACCCCTCGCAGCGGCGCCCGTTGAAGGTGAAACGGAGCGGCCGGTCGCGCTCGATGCGGCCTCCGTTGGGCAGGCGTCTAGACTGCACCGGGCACCTCGATCGGCTTGCGGTATCGGTCGCTGTTCATACGCGTGCGGCCAGCTCGATGCGGTCTTGACTAATCCGCCGCCGCATCGGTGTCCGGCGGCGTTTCACCCACCCGGTACACGGCGAGGATCTCGTAGCTCACGGTGTCGCGCACGACGTTGAACCAGCGCCGGCACCCCGAGGTGTGGCACCACTGCTCGCGGTGCCGGCCTCGGGGGTTGGTGCGCATGAACAGATAGTCGGCCCACTGCGCGTCGCTCAGCGCGTCGGGATCGGTCGGGCGCACGATGTGCGCCTCACCGCCGTAGCTGAACTCCGTTTGATCGCGTTGCCCGCACCACGGACATTCGATGTGGAGCATCGTTGCCTCCGCCTAGTGCGCGACGCCGGCGGCGCCGTGTTCGTCGATGAGCGCGCCCGTGACGAAGCGTCCGATGTCGAACGCCGCGTTCAGCGGGTGCGGCTGGTCGCGCGCCACCGTGTGCGCGAATACCCAGCCGGAGCCCGGCGTCGCCTTGAAACCGCCGGTTCCCCAGCCACAGTTGAAATACAGCCCGCGCACGTCCGTCTTGGCGATAATCGGACAGGCGTCGGGACACGTATCGACGATCCCGCCCCACTGGCGCAGCATGCGTACCCGGCTGAAGATTGGAAACAGCTCCACGATGGCGGCCAGGTTGTCCGTAATGACATGCAGGCTGCCGCGCTGGGCATAGGAGTTGAAGCCGTCGATTCCCGCGCCGATCACGAGTTCGCCTTTGTCGGACTGGCTGACGTAAACGTGCACCGCGCTCGACATCACGACGCAATCGAGCACCGGCTTGATTGGCTCGGAGACCAATGCCTGCAGCGGATGGCTTTCGATGGGCAGGCGCAGCCCGGCCATGTCTGCGAGTACGCTGGAGTGCCCGGCAGCGACCACCGCCACCTTCGGCGCGGCGATGAAACCCTGCGTGGTTTCCACCCCGGACACCGCACTGCCGTCGCGGCGGATTCCGGTGACCTCGCAGTTCTGAATGATGTCCACGCCGCGCGCATCGGCGGCGCGCGCGTAACCCCAGGCAACCGCGTCATGACGCGCCACGCCCCCGCGCGGCTGAAACGATGCACCAAGCACCGGGTAGCGGCAGTTGATGTTGATGATCGGGATACGCGCTTTCACCTGCCGGCCGTCGAGCAGCTCGCCGTCGATGCCGTTCAGGCGGTTGGCGTTCACGCGCCGTGCGATATCGCGCATGTCCTGGAGCGAATGCCCCAGATTGTAGACACCGCGCTGGCTGAACATCACGTTGTAGTTCAGGTCCTGCGACAGCCCTTCCCACAGCTTCATGGACTTCTCGTAGAGCAGCGCGGCTTCGTCCCACAGGTAGTTGGAACGCACGATGGTCGTGTTGCGTCCCGTGTTGCCGCCACCGATCCAGCCCTTCTCGAGCACCGCAACATTACTGATGCCGTGCTCCCTGGCGAGGTAGTAGGCGGTGGCCAGGCCGTGACCGCCGCCGCCGACCACGATCACGTTGTAGTGGCGCTTCGGGGGCGGACTGCGCCACGCCGACTGCCAGTTCTCGTGGTGGGTAAGCGCATTTCGCGCCAGACTGAATATCGAATACTTCATTCGAAGG
>JAHELT010000266.1 GCA_024644045.1 Chromatiales bacterium
CGTAGTTGACGTCCACGGAGGCGACGTGGCTTTTCTGTATGAACTCGGCCGCCGTGTTCTTCAACGTGAGCTGATCCGTGGTCGGCACGTTGTAGAAGTACGTGTACTTCACCAGAGCGTTCAACCGGTCGTTACGCACCGGGCGGAAACCGTAGCCGAGTACCGCTTCGGTATAGCCGCCGGCGAAGAAGTCGCCCAGGGAGCTGTCGCTCTTCGAGTGGTTCAGCTTGCCCAGCAGGCGCGACGCCGGCGTCATCTGGTACTTGATGTTGTTTCTGAACAGCCAGGTCTTGCGTTTGTTGACCGCCAGATCCGGCTGCTGGGTGTCGTCGGCGCGATACTCCACGCCGCTGGAAACCTGCAGCTTGTCCGAGCCGTAGCCGAGACGGATTCCGCCCGCCAGACGCTCGGTCTCAGCACCCGTCTGCACGTCCTTCAGGGTTCCGACGTCGGTATTCGCACCCAGGCTCCAGCGCTGGGATGCCGAAAAACTCACGCCGGTAGCGTGAGTGAGCCCGGTGGCCGTGGCGCCGTGGCGGTAGCGACTCTCGAGGTACACGCTGGTGCTGTCCGACAGGCGCGTTTTGATGCCGGATACCAGGCTGCCTTCGCCGCCGCGGGGCGTGCGCATCACCGGCTCGGTCCGCTCATTTTCAAGCGTGTAGTTCAGATACAGGCTGGTGCGTTCGGAGTGCGCGTAGCTGGAGCCGAGCTTACCGCCCGCGCCGAGGTCGCCGGTGGAGATCTCGGTATCGATGGTCATCTTCTCGGAGACCCGGAACGCCCCACCCACGCCCACGCGGCCGTTGTCGGGACGATCACCGTCGGAAGATACCGTGTCCTGAACGAAGCCGTAGGCCCGCCAGTTCGCTTCGGAGTCGTAACCGACCTGCAGCACCGCATCGGTGCGGGCGCCTTCGGTCTGCGTCAGAGCGACCACCGGCGAGTTGTCGATGATCTCGTCCTGCCGCACGCCGGTGCGCACGTCCCAGCGCCGGGTGAGCTGATAGGCAACGTTGAGCTCAAGCGCGTCGGTTTCGATGCCCTGCTGCTGGATCCTGTGATCGGACTTCGCGTTCACCGACAGCTTGCCGCCAATGGGCAGCGCAAGCGCACCGCCATAGTGTTCGGTGCCGGTATTGGTCGCCAGCCCCGGGCCCGAGTAACCCGGATCCAGCTCCTGTTTATAGAGGGTTACCTTGCCGCGCAGGAACGGCAGGGCATCTTCCAGCCCGATGCTGAGATCCGCCCGGTAGCCGCGGGCAGTGGCGTCGACGAACGGGGCATCATCAAAGCCGGTAAAGCCGAAGCCGCCGTCGTTGGAGACCAGCGTCCCAGCCACGAGCCCTTCGCTTTCGGATCCCTGCACCTTCAGCCAGGTGTCCGCAGTCGCCCGCAATGTCAAGTCGGCTCCGTTCAGGGAGCTGTCAGTATCGCCCTCTTCGTTGACGTTCGCGGTCAAGCCTATCTTGATGTAGTCGTTGATCCACAGGTGGGTCTGACCACCTAAGGACAGGGCATCGATCTCATCGAACCCCGGCGTGTATTCGTAGCGCACCACCAGATACGCTTCGTCGCCGGCAATGGCACCACTGCGCACCAGCAGATCATCATTGACCGTCGACGCCAGGGGTTCGGCGAGCAGCACGCTGCCCTGCAGGTAATCGATATCGTAGTCGAGCGTGGGGCTCAAGTTGACCACGCCGGTAACGAGCCCGGAGGCGCGATCGCGAATCTCGATCCGGACCCGCTCGGAGCCGAGCAGGAGGTCCCGGTGGCGTAGAAAATAGACCGAGCCACCCGTGCCGCGAAACTCCTGGCGGCTGGGAATGGTGCCCGGCTCGGCGCCGAAGGCGTCCACCGCAAAGCGTTGCTCGCCAAAGCTCGTGGTCGCCGGCGTCTCGTAGTGCACGTTTGCACCGTACAGTCCCCGATCGACCTGGGCCAGCTCGTTGTCCATGTAGCCAACATTGAAGCTGCCCCACATGCCGTAGCTCTTACGCTGGCTGAGCTTCACATAGAATTTGCCCAGCGTCGGCGCCATTTCCTCAACCGTGCCATCGTCACCGAAGGTCGGATAGTGGTAATCCGGGTCGATGCGCCTGAACAGCGAGTCCGGCGATTTGTCCATGAAGTTGGTAAACAGGTTCTCCAACGGCTCCTCACGCGTATCGGCGCTGGCGGTGAGCCGCCATTTATTGCCGAACTTGCCGTTCACGTAGAACGCGAGCCTGCCGTCGGCGGAGGAATCGTAGTCATATCGCGCGTTGTCGCCAATGAGCGCTTCCATGGGACCGTTCGTGCTGTTGTGGGACAGCGTCAGATCCGCCATGCCAACGTAGAACCAGTCACTGGGCTCGAACTCGAGGTCGCGCAGATAAGATTCACCCTTGCCTTCTTCGTCCAGCAACGCAACCTCAACGGTATGGGTGCCCTCGGGGAGGATCTCCTCGGTGACAAAGTTGCCCTGGGCATCGACCGGCACAGGCCGCCCGGCGACATATACGCTGTGGCCCTCGGGGACATCGCTGCCCTGCACGCGCACCGTGCCGCTCGACAGCCGGATGTTGTGCATCGCCAGCGCGTTTTCTCCGTACGCGGTGAGCAGTTGTTCCTGCTGCAGCGCGGCTGCGAGCGGTGCATCGCCTGCAATCCCACCCGGGGCGGTGTCCTGCGGTGAACCTTTGACCGCCGGCGCGGAGTCAGCCCCATCGCGAGTCGCGACCGCATCCTCGTGCACCAGCCACAGCGACTGGGTGGCCGTTTCGTCGAAGTTGCCGTCCTCGCCATAGGCGCGCAACACGTACTTGAGCTCGCGCACCGGGCCGGCGAACGGCTCGATCGAAGGTTGCCACTCGGCGAGCGCATCGTCCCCGACCTCGACCACGAAACGCGGCTTCGACTGCGTGGACTGACGCGCATCGAAAATCCGCACCTCGGAACGCGCGATGAAATGCGCGTAGTTGGTGTACATTCTGAAACGCACGGCCTCACCCACCGCCTGGCCCCTGCGATTCTCAACCATATCCATGACCGACCGGCTGGCAGCCACACTAAGTCGCGGGCTCGAGCTGAGGTTGTCGAAGCCGAACTGGATGTCGGCGCGCTTCATGGCAACGTCGGTGCAACGCTGCACGTCGGCCGAGCTGCGCCCCGGATCGTCGATGGGCTCACCGTCCACGGTAATGCGCATCATGTTCAGAGCAAACGGATTCTTCGGCTTGAGCTCACGAATCAGCGGGGTGACATCCAGACCTTCGTTGTCATCGAGCACGGCAAGCTCGTCGTACACCACCTGTACCGCTACATAGGAGCGCTCGCTCTGAATAAACCCTGCGTTTACGACGTCGCTGGAGTGAACATAGCCGTGACCTTCGAACTCCGCCTGCTCGGCAGACAGAGCAAGCGTCTCCGAGATGCTTTCCATGGTCCGGCGCGCGCGCGCCGCCGAGGACGTCTTCCAGGAGACATTCCTTCAGGTCCATCTGTCGGCGGACACCTTCGACATGTCCCGG
>JAHELT010000134.1 GCA_024644045.1 Chromatiales bacterium
GTGGGTATGTGCGTCGACGACCTGCACGTCACGTCCCCGGCTGCGAGGCCTTCCAGCGCCGGTAGTCCTCGAACACCGGCGGCAGGTCTTTCACGATGTCAGTGATCTCCACTTCACGCCGGAACTGCAGGCCGCCGGCTTCGTCGTACCATTCAAACGCGTCGATTTCGCCCGGCAGGCGCAGGCGCTCCACGACCAGCCCGACGGTATCGGCCGGACGCTGCGGCGAGTGACGCACGTGCGGTGGCAGCAGAAAGATCTCACCCTCGCGGATCGGGATGTCGCGCGATTGTCCCGATTGCGGATCGATAATGCGCAGCGTGATGTCACCGCGCACCTGATAGAACAGCTCTTCGCCAGGGTCGTCGTGAAAGTCATCGCGCACGTTGGGCCCGCCCACCACCATGACGATAAAGTTGCGCCACGTCGTCTTGAAAAGCTGCGCGTTGCCGACCGGCGGCTTCAACAGCGCCTGATTGTCGACGATCCAGCGGGTCAGGTTGAAAGGTTCGTCAAACTCGGTCATCCACACACCTCGCCGCATTCAAACGGGTTTACAGGCGATCGCTTTCATCTCTATCAACAGATGCGGGTGCGGCAGCGCGCGGACCGCGACCGTGGTACGGGCCGGGCCCTGATGGTCGAAGAACTCGGCGTACACCGCGTTGTATCCATCGAAATCATCCATGCTGACCAGAAATGTGGTGATGTCGACGACGTCGCCGAGGCCCGCACCCGCCGCACTCAATACGTCGGCAATGTTCTCGATCACGGCCCGGGTCTGCACGGCAATGTCCATCCGCAGCTCGCCCGACGCGTCCGTCTCCGCACCGGCTATGCTGTTGTCAGCGCGCCGTGAGCTGATACCCGACACGAACAGCAGGTCACCGACCCGCTTGACATGAGGGAACGCACCGCGAGGCACGGCTTTCCCGGCTATGACCAGACCTGTGACGGCGCAACCCCGGTTCGTACTGATGACGCGCATAGTAGCGCGCCGCTGTGCCGCCCGCCATGCCGGCCGGCCGGGACCGCAACGGGTGCGTCCTCAGCGCCCGTACCCCGCCACGGCCGGCAGCCAGGTCGCCAGCGACGGCGCCCAGAACACCAACCCGAGCCCGATGAACATCAGCAGCGTATAGGGCAGCGATCCACGGATCACCTCGGCCAGCGGCGCGTCGGCGATGCCTTTGATAACGAACAGGTTCATGCCGACCGGCGGCGTGATCAGCGCGAGCTCCAGATTGATCATCAACAGAATCCCATACCAGATCGGATCGACCCCGAGCTCGAGCAGCACCGGGTAGACGATGGGTGTGGTGATGAGAATGATCGCTATCGTCTCGAGAAACATACCGAGCACAAAGATCACGGCCATCACCGCGATGATGAACTGAGCCGCGCTGAGACCCTGTGCGGCAACCACTTCGAGCAGCTCGGCGGGCAGGCGCACGATCGTGATGGCATGGCCGAACATCGCCGCCGCGGCCAGGATCATGAACAGCATCGCGCTGGTGCCGACCGTATCGACGGCGGTCGCCCAGAGCTCCCTGAGCCCGAAGTTCCGATACACCAGCACGCCGATAGCGATGGCATACAGGCAGCCGATGGCCGCCGCTTCCGACGCAGTGAAAATCCCGAGATAGATGCCACCCAAAACAACCGGCGGCATCAGCAACGCCCACACGGATCTCCGCACGGCGGCGAGCGCGGCCCTCGCGCCGGCCCATCGGCCACGTTCTATTGCGCTGTCGCCGCCGACCCTCGCCATGCAGTACGCGGCGAACAGCAAAGCCATGATCAGCCCCGGAACTATGCCCGCCAGAAACAGAGCGCCGATCGACGCCTCCGTGACGATGGCGTAAAGGATCACCGGGCCGGAGGGTGGAATGAGAATGCCCAGCGTGCCGCCGGCGGCCACCACACCGTAGGCATGCTCGGGGCGATAGCCGTAGCGCTTCATTTGCGGTATCGACGACGAACCGATGGTCAGCGCTGTTGCAACCGACGATCCGGAGATGGCTGCGAACACGGTGCTCGACATGACGGTCGCTACACCCAGTCCGCCGCGCAGATGTCCCACCAGCACATGTGCCGCATCGTAGAGATCGTCGACCACTCTGGTCCGGATCATGGCGTGCGCCATGAACGCGAACATCGGAATCACGGTCAGCAGCGAGTTGTTGAGCTTCGCGAACACGGTGTCGGCAACGCTGTTCACATTGCCTTCCGACAGCAGCATGATGATCATCGAGCCGATTCCGAGCGCCGCGAAAATCGGCGCACCGGTCAGCAGCAGAACGATCAGCCCGAGCAGAATCGCAAGCGTGATCACTGTCTGCGCAACTGTTTTATCAGCGTGGCGAGCCGCGCTGCGACAGCCGCTGCGAGCAGCACCGCGCCGACGAACAACACGGCCTGCGGTATCCACATCGGGGTTTCCAGATACCCTTCCGAGTACATCCCGAAATCGATGGAGAACCGCAGCATGCGCACGGCACTGTAGATCAGCGCCGCGACCAGCAGACCTACGGCGAACATCCCCCACAGCTCGAACACGACACGCGTCCGGCCACGTGCATGCCCCGAGACAAGATCGACGCTGATGTGCTCACCCGCCAGCAGGCAGCGCGCCGTGCCCAGCATGACGATCCCGATCACCAGATACCCGGACAGCTCGTCGGTCCAGGTTACCGGCGTACCCAGCCCATAGCGCATCACGACGCTGTACCCGGTCACCGCGAGCGTGACCAGCACCAGTATCGCGGCCAGCGCCGTGCCGATCGCCGTCAGCGGCGCGACCAGGCGCTCGAGGAGTGCGGGCGGCGGGCTGTCGTCCGCGTTGCCCGCCCCGGTATCCGCCACCTACTGACCGATATCGGCCACCAGCTTGAGCAGGGTTTCGCCGTCCTTACCCGTGGCCTTTGCGAACGCGTCGTCGAACGCGGGCGCCATGATCGCCTGCCATGCGGCCTTCTCGGCCTCCGTCTGCATGTGGATCGTCATGCCCTTTTCGACCAGCTGAGCCGGCGCCGCGGACGATGCAGCCTCAGAGGCTTGCACCGCCCATTCCGCGGCCTTTTCGCCGGCCGACTTCAGGGCAGCCTTGGCGTTGGCGGACAATCCGTCGTACCAGCCGGGGTTGACGTAGCCGTGGAAAAACACACTGAACAGGGGCGTGACCGTGGCGTGGTCCTGTACTTCGTAGTACTTGCGAGAGTAGGCGGCCGCAACGTCCGTCATGCCGGCGTCAATCACGCCCGTGGACAACGCCTGGTAGACCTTTGAGCCGGACATGGCCGAGGGCGCCGCGCCCATGGCAACCAGCCCCGCGTCTGCAACCGGATTGAGGCCGCGGATTTTCACGCCCTTGAAGTCGCCGGGCTCGATCAGCGCCTTACCCTTGGAAGTCATTACGGTCATACGCGTGGTGAACAGCCACACCACGTTGCGCACGCCCTTGGTGAGCAGCTTTTCCTCCAGAAAGGCGGCTGCTTTCGAACCCGGCCACTTCGCGAGCACGCCCATGTCGGTCACCGCGAACGGTTTCAGCGTGACGTTCATTATCGGCAGGGTCTTGCCCCATTGCGGGTTGATTGAAAACGCACATTCGATGTTGCCCTTGGCCACGGAAGGGATGTTCTCGCGCGCACCTACCAGGGCGTTGGCGCCGAACACCTGCACCTCCAGCTCACCGCCGGACGCGCTTTCCACCTCGGCGGCCCAGCGGTCGATGACTTTTGCGATGTGGTGCTGCGGCGGCAGCTGGTGGCTGCAGCGCATCTCGGTGGCGGCGCCACCCAGTGCGGGCAGCAGCAGCAACCCGGCAGCAAAGGTCAGGATCGGATACTTCATCGTGATTCCTCCTCTAGCAGATCTTCGTCGTTCTCTACCCCTGTGCGCCGTCCCTTCGTTTGCAGGGCATCCTCAAGCCTGCACATGTCCCAGCGGGAGACCCGCACGCGCCAGCGCTCCGGTGAGCGGTTCATCCGGCATGGCCTCGGCGAGAATGGCCCGAGCGGCGGTCAGCGCGGGAATGTCTATGCCCGTGGCAATGCCTTTCGTCTGGCAAAGAAACACCAGGTCCTCGAACACGATGTTGCCACTGGCCGCGGGCGCGAACGGACAGCCGCCCAGGCCGGCAGTGGCGGCATCGACGGCGCACACGCCCTCGTCGAGCGCGGCGGAGGCGTTGGCGAGCCCCAGCCCGCGCGTGTCGTGCAGGTGAATTCCGAGCGGCCGGCCGGCGGCCACGGGTTGCACCGCACGCACCAGCGCGACGATCTGGCTCGGACCCGCGTAACCCACGGTGTCGGCCAGTGAGACCATGTCAGCGCCGGCATCGAAACATTCACCGGTCAGTCGCACCACCTCTGCGGGATCCACCTGTCCGGCGATCGAGCAGCCGAATGCCATGGAAATCGCCGCGACCAGGCGCTTGTCCGTGGCAGTGCCATCGCGCAACGCACGGGCGCGGCGCACGAGCTCGACGGCATCGACACGGCTGCGCCGCGCGTTACGCTGGCTGTGCTCTTCCGTGGCAGAGACAACCAGCGCCACTTCATCGGCCTGACTGGCAAACGCATCGTTGAGACCCCGCTCGTTCAACGCCAGCACGGTGCTGCGCGCCCCCTCCAGCCCAGCCACCGTTGCCAGCAGCTCGGACACGTCGGCAAACTGCGGAAACGTCTTTGCCGGCAGGAAGGATCCCACTTCGAAATAGCGCACACCCGCGGCGTGCGCCGCGACAATCCAGCGTTGCTTCTGCGCAGTGCTTGGAAACTGCTTGACCAGCTGCAGGCCGTCTCGCAGCCCCACCTCTCGCAGTTCGATCGAGTCGCTAAGAGGCATTGGCTTTGCCCTGTTGCAAATCGGGCACCGTGCGTGTCAGCGCGGCGATCTCGCCAGCCGAATAACCCAGCTCAGCGAGCACCGCTTCGGAGTCTGCACCCACACCGGGCACGTCGAGCTTCGCGGGCAGCGCACCATCGCTGAATTCGAAGGGTAACGAAGGTGCTCGAAACGGTTTGCCGTTGGCGTTGCGCGAAGTCTGCAGACCGCCCGGCCGGTTGACGTGTGGATCGTCCAGCATATCGGCAGGTTCGTTGATGGCGGCGAACGGCAGTCCGCCACGCTCGAGCTGAGCAGCCAGCGTTTCGTACCGCCGCGCAGCGATCCTCTCCGTGATCATCGGCAGTACCCGGGCGCGCGCCTCGATACGCTCCATGGTGGTCGACAGGCGCGCCTCTTCCAGCAGCTCCGGCAGGTCCAGCAGCCGGCACAGGCTTTGCCAGTGCCCGTTGGTGATCGCACCGACGAAGATCGCGCGTTTGTCGGCGGTTTCGAAAATATCGTACACCGGCCAGGAAAAATCACGCTCCGGCATGGGCGGGGGCCGCGTGCCCGACAGCTCGTACTGCACCATGTGCTGTGCGACCAGCATCAGGCAATTCTCGAACAGACCGACCCGCACGGTACGCCCGATGCCGGTGCGCTCGCGGTCGAGCAGCGAGGCCAGCACCGCGAACGCCCCCTGCAGGCCGCCCATGATGTCGTTGCCGGACGAGCCCATGCGCAACGGGCGCCCGGTCGGGCCGGTCATATAGGCGAGTCCGGTCATCATCTGCACCACCTCGTCCATGGCCGGCCGGTCTTCATAGGGACCGCTCAGAAAACCCTTGTGCGAGGCGACGATCAGCCGCGGATAGCGCTCGCGTAACGCGTCGTGCTCGATGCCCATGGCGGCGAGCGTCGGCTCACGAAAATTCTCCACCAGCACGTCGGCCGTCGCCAGCAGGCGGTGCAGGGCCTGTTGCCCGGCGTCCGACTGCAGGTCCAGAGCCAGCGAGCGTTTGCCGCGATTGAACAGGGCGAAAAACGGCTCACCCATGCCGGTCAGGTGCCTTGTCTTGTCGCCGCGCGGTGGCTCGACCTTGATCACGTCGGCGCCGAGCAGGGCGAGAAACATCCCGCACGACGGACCCATGATCATGTGACTGATTTCGACGACTCGAACCGACGCAAGCGGTGCTGGTTCCACGTGCGAACCTCTGTCTGGGCAGATTCGGGAATCTAGCAGCTTTTCAACATTCGAGAAACGGGAGCCGGAGCCGCTGGTATCGCCTACCGGTTGATCCAGCCGGGGCGGCGTCCAGCCACGCCGATCAGATACGCTGTTCGCGGGGATCGAAAATCCGCGCGGGCAGCGGCGGCGGCTTTTGCGGCCGCGCGTTGGGAACGACGATGTGCAGATTCAGCTGCGCGGAATCCTGCAGCAAGCGGTGACCGACGGTACCAGGGCAGATCTCAGACGTCATATACTAACAATCAGAGGCGCTTGACGCGCCACCCTCATTCGCTTCCGCGAAGGAGAGGACCGGAGCGAGGGAATCGGCGCTACGCGCAGCTGAAGTCTCGCTCGCCGGCGGTGATCGCCGCGTCGAGGCGGTTTTCGGCAGGCGCCAGCGGGCAGGTCCATTGACTGGAGTAGCAGCAGGACGGGTTGTAAGCGAAGTTGAAATCCAGGATCAGGCGACCGTTGCGCGTGCCGAGGTCAGCGCCCTTGATCGTGTCGAGCAGGTAACGGCCGCCGCCGTAGCTGGCGGTGCCCGATGTCGCGTCGCGGAACGGCAGAAATATCCCGCCGCCGTAAGCCTGGATCCAGAACAGCGTGAGCTCGGCACCGAGCGCGTCGGCGAGACCGTCCGTCTTCGCCCACGACTCCAGGACGATCCTGCCGTCAGGGCCACAGTCCATTTCAACGCACTGCGGGTCGCCGATCTCCCGCGTGCCGACCTCGAAACGCAGCTCGGGCGCATAGTCGAAGTAACGGTAGAGGCGCGCGCCGATCAACCGGCCGATGACCGGCGACTGCGGATGGTGGCAGGCAAGCAGATCCCGCGTCGCGCGCCAATGGCGCCACGCCAGGTACGGCTCGGAGTGATTGCGCAGCTCGCTGTAGAGCTGCGCGATCCGGCATCGCCAGTCCGCCAGCTGCAGTGCGCCCGGCAGGTCGTGGATATCGGAAAACAGATGGTCGAGATTCGGAACAGCCATTTCCCTGGACTCCGAGCAAGGACAGGAGCCGTGCAGTCTACTGGCTGGCGAATGGGGAAGCGACCTTTTCCACGCGCTCTTGCGCAGCCATAACCTTGATATGCACCAACCAGAGCTGATCGCGGCGTTGCCGAACCGTCAACTGCGCCGGGGATGCGATTTGAAAAACCCCCAGTTCCAGCGCGCCACATCGGGCGCGTCGGGAAAGCTGAAGCGTCCCGGTTTCCCGCCGTACCAGCCGTGCCCCGGCCCGTCCAGAAACAGCGTTTCGATGACCGGCCGGCCCAACCCGTTGCGGTATTTGCGGTGCTCCCACTCGCTGTCGCCGGTGCGCCCGGCGCGCACGTTGTACGCGCGGTCGGTCTGAACCCCGAAACACCGACCCCAGCTGTCGCGCAGATTCTCCGCTGCCTGGACGCCGACGGTGGCATCGTCGCGCGAATGCACGATCTGCACCGGGACGATGCGGCGTGCATCACCCAGCTCGGCATGCATCGCATTCACGATAAGCTCGACGGGCTTGTAGCGCGGCGAGACGTGCGGGAGATGCTGCACCGCTTCGGGCCACTCGGAGTACGGAACACCTGCGACCACGGCCCCGGATGCGATCTTGTCGGCGTGGGCAACCATCAGAGCCACGGCCATGCCCGCGCCCGATGAGAGTCCCGTGACGTGGACGCGGCGCTCTGCGACCCGGTAAGTCGCCTTGATCTCCGCCACGATCTGCCACAGGTCCTCGACCTCACCGGCACCGCGGTGAATCTCGCGGTCGAACCACCATCCCCAGCAGTTGTGGTAGCGCAGACCGCGGTAGCTGGTGATGAACGGGTAGGCGACCAGGAACCCGTGGCGGTCGGCCAGCTGGTTGAACCCGGAGATCGCCTCGATGTCGCGGTGATTCTGCCGGCAGCCGTGCAGTACCACGACCAGCGGACGCGGGCGCCGGCCGGTATAGCCGCGCGGCACGTGTACCACATAGTAACGGGCCCGCGAGCCGGGGTAGTCGCCCGGCTGGAACACATGGCTGTGGTCACCGCGCGGCGCTTCGCGCTTGCGTTCCCGCCAGGCCACCAGGGCTGCTCTGAGCCGACTCCACAAGGTGGCACGGCCCGAGACGACGTTGCGCTCTTCGCGACGCAACCGGCCAGCCCAGCGTCGCAGCCAGGCGCCCGCTGCCTGCTGCCCGCTGCCCAGGCGGCACACCAGCGAAACGCCCGAGCGGCGGACACGTCCTGCCGCTCGCGCGATGCGCGCAAGGATCAGCCGCACCGGCCCTGTCATCGTGCGCCGTCCGATTCCTTCAGACACGCGGCCCGTCAGTGGCCATGGCGTGCACCCCGGTAACGGCGCCTCTGTCGATCCTCGTAGGCATGCAATGGTTAATCAATCAGTTACCAGCGGTGATGGGCGGGCAGGAGCGACGGCCAGGCTCGTCGCGTCGGTGGCATGGTAAGCAGCCGCCTGCTGCGGCCGCACAAGAAGACGCACGCCGGAAGTTGGCCCGGCGCGCTCTCGTCCGTACGCCTGACGGGCTCGTGGTTTGCCTGCAAACGATCAGTTAATGCTGCAGCGCAACATACTGCAGCAGGCGGCGGAAATCAACACGGGCAGCCGGGAATTGTGCACTGCGTCAGGGACGCCCCGCTGCCCTTCAGCATCCGGAGACGCACTTCCCGTCGGCGTTGAATTCCAGGGTGCGGCCGCTCAACGGCAGGTGCACGGGCACCTTGACCGTTTTCGTGAACAGCTCGGTGCGGGTACCGGGGATCGCCCTGCCGCCCTCGGTCGCCCTCTCGTTGGCGTGCGACGGTATAACGGCATTGGGTTGCACTAGCTCGTCGATAACGAAGGCCGCTTGTTTCGGCCCGGTAGTAAACGTGTCACCGATGTTGATGACGGCGAGTTTTGCGCCGTAGTGCTTGCGCACCACGGTGTCCTGCTCGGCGGTGATACCCGTGTCGCCGGACAGGTAGACCGCGAGCCCGTTGGAAAAAGTCAGCACGTACCCGGTCGGCGGGCCGGCGTAGGCGGTCAGACCCGCAGCATTGAGCTGCTTGCCCAGTTCCCCGTCGATAAAGCTGCCGCTGATACCGTTGGAGTGAACCGCCGGCACGGTGGTGATGTCCACCCCGCCGACCTTCGCCGAGGCGCCGAACCGCACCAGCTGCGAGGCCTTCGGGTCGCCCCCGCGCGCTTTCAGCTTGCCGGCAAAGAAGCGCGGCATTTCGCTGCCGGTGATGATTCTGGCGCGCTTCGCGAGCGCGATCTTGACGGCGTTCGTCTCCGGCGTGGCCGAGACCGAAAAATCCGGCTTTCCGCAGGCACCGCCGTTCACCTTGGCCAGGTGGCGGTCGCCCACGTGATCGCCGTGCATGTGCGTCACCAGAACCACGTCGATGTTGCCGAGCCGCGGATCGTCCGGCCCGGCCACGGTGCGGCCCGGGTCGTAGAGCAGCCGGGTACCGTCCGGATCCTCCAGGACCATGGCCCGGTCCAGCACGCAGAACTCGCCGTCATGGCTCCCCAGCGGCGTGATTTTCACACCGGCCGCAGCTGCGGGCTGCGCGTGCAGACCGGACAGCCCCATTACCACAACCATCGGTAGGATTTTCTTCATACTTGGTGCTCCGTTTACAGTTAAACGCCTCGCGTGCCCGCGGTGCTCAATCACCGCACTGGCTCAATTATCTATGTGGCGGAGCGTGTGCCAAGCGCGCTTTCGATGCGAAAACGCGCAGTGCGTGCACACAAATGCACGGCTAGCGGGGCAACGGCCGCAGCCCATGAATCTCGTTCGTGACCACGGCGCCGTCATTACCCTTGTAATGCGCCAGCCAGGCATCCCCGCTCGGCTCGAGCTGCAGCGACCCGGCGACCGCGGGCCCCGGCGCGCTCTGCCAGCGCTCGACCAGTTCCCCATCCGCCAGGCTGACCGCGACCAGCCGCGTACGGCTCTGATCCGGAAGCACGATATCCGCGCGGCCATCGCGGTCGAGGTCGGCGATCGCCGCGAGATCCAGCCGGGTCGAGCCTGCGGTATGTGTGGAGTAACCCCGGCGCCGCGCGACCAGCGCGAGGCGTGCGCCGTCGGGACGCACTATGGTCAGAATGCCGCCGATGTGGGGTGTCTGCACATAGGCCGCTTCTCGCTTTCCGTTGCCGTCGAAGTCGGCGATACCCACCGGATTGAGCCAGCGGTAGCCCGTGCCGATCGGCGCCGTCGAGTACTGCCGCTTCAGCGCGCCATCGGCGAGCGCGTAGGCTTCGAGCCGGGCGCCGGCGGCAGCGTCCGAGCGCACCGTCCAGACCTCGTCGAGGCCATCGCCGTCGATGTCTGCGAGCCGCGGCGTGAGATCCTCGAACACGGAGGCGTCGTCAAGCCGCACTGAATACTGCGCACCGTCTCGGGTCTGCACGTACAGCGCCCCCGCTTCGATGTCGTCGCCGAGCACGCCGTGCCCGTATCGGCGGGTCGGTGCTGCGAGCCAGGCCGAGGCAATGTCCCGCGCACCGTACGCTATGGTGCTGTGCGCAATGGGTGATGGTTCCTGTGCCCGCCCGTGCACGGACAGCGACAACGTAGCAACGAGTACAAGCCCCGGGTAAAAGCTACGCGCGCACGAAAGCCACTCATGTCTCATTCGTATCGGTCCTGCAGGCGTCCGGTACCGGGACCCCGCCGCGATTTTACGTCAGTCTCATGGTTCCCCGGCTTACGATTTACAAACGGGTTGCATCACCGTTGTTTCTGTGACCTGCCTCACGCAACCACAGCTTCAACGAGCAGGCCGCCACCAGGCGCGCCGGGATGCTGGCACGGCCGCACGCAGTCAAATGCCGGAACGACGGTTTCCTGGCAGCGGTGACGAGCAGGCATGTGATCTGTTGCACAGTTTTCCGGCCGCGAGGCGATCGATCGGCTGGTTTGTTTTTTGCACAGACCTTCGAACACCGCTACACAGCGCCGCGGACAGCCGATCCGCCGCATGCGAGGAAACGAATGGATAGGGTTACTGCTTCAGTGGAACATGTCGAGGTCGCCGTCACCGACCTGCATCTCGGGATGTATGTGAGCGAGCTGGACATACCGTGGCTCGAATCACCGTTTCTGTTTCAGGGCTTTGTCATCGAGTCGAACGAGCAGCTGCAGCAGCTCAAAGAGGTCTGCCGCAAGGTCAAGGTCGACATGCGCCGCAGCGGCGAACGGCCGGTGACGGACTGGGAACACGTGGAGGAAGAAGACTACGAGGTCGCGGTCGAGCACGAGCTGCGCGCGGCCAACGGCGTGCGCCACAGTGCTCACCTGCTGATACAAAACATCTTTCGTCAGATCGAACGCGGTAAGGGCATCGACGGCGACGCCGTACGCGCGGCCGTCAACGACACTGTTTCAAGCGTGATGCGCAACCCCGATGCGCTGGTGCTGCTCACGCAGATCAAGAACAAGGACAACTACACCGCCGAGCACTGCATGAACGTCAGCGTGCTGACGGCTGCGTTTGCGCGCTTTCTGGACAAACCTCGACAAGAGATCGAGGAAGCCGCGTACTGCGCGCTGTTGCACGACATCGGAAAGATCCGCGTGCCCGACGCCGTGCTGAACAAGCGCGGCCGCTTCAACCGCGAGGAACTGGTGCTCATGCAAAGCCACACCGAGCGCGGCCGCGACGTGCTGCTCGCCAGCCCTTCGGTGCTGAAGACGGCTGTGGACGTCGCGCTGGCACACCACGAGCGTATCGACGGCGCCGGCTACCCGTATGCGCTGCCGCGCGAGGTCATTCCCTACTACGCTCGGCTGGTCGCGGTGACCGACGCTTACGACGCGATCACCAGCGCACGCTGCTACCAGGGCGCGCGTTCATCCTTCGACGCGCTGCAGCTGATGTACAAGGACCGGGACACGCAGTTCGAAGCATCCCTGGTGGAGCGTTACATCGAGTTCATGGGCGTCTACCCGCCCGGCAGCATCGTGGAGATGAGCAACGGCGAGGTAGGCATCGTGCTGTCGGTGTACCCGCGGTACAAGCTCGAGCCCCGCGTGCTTCTGGTGCTCAACCGCTACAAGGAGCCGACCCAGGAACGCATCGTCGATTTACGCCACAATGCGGTCGACAGCACCGGTCATCCGTACCGCATCGAATCCACCCACGCAAACGGCAGCCTGGGTATCGACGTGAGGCATTATCTGAAGAAGGGACTGAGTCAGTCGGGAGTTTTCGGCGCGGAGCCTTCCGTCAGCTGGCGGGCCGAGGCTTGCAGTTCCCACCGACCTGCGTCCGACGCGGACTTCTGAAAACCTGTTTTCAGGCCGGTGGGTCGCCGCCCTCAGCGCCATGCTCGAAGCTGCCAGCCCTTTGCGGTAAATCAAGATAATTGAGAACCTGCACGGCAGACTACACGGAGCGGGCTGAGTCGTGACGGGTTCGGACGCGGGTACCGGAGCCTGCCGCAGCGTTGCGAGATTCACCGCACACACGCAATCCACGCGTGGCGCAATGCACCGGTGTGCCTGGAGCAGGTTACGATGGACTGGAAAATTCTATTGACGGTCTTCACAACGATCTTCGTTGCCGAACTGGGTGACAAAACACAGCTGGCGACATTGCTGTACGCAGCGGACCGGTCCGTCAACAAGTGGCTGGTGTTTTTCGGGGCCTCACTTGCCCTGGTCGCCGCCTCGGCCCTGGGTGTTGTCGCGGGCGCGGCCACAGCTCAGCACATCGGGGAACGCACGCTCCGGACGCTGGCCGGTACGGGCTTTATCGTGATCGGTCTTTGGACCCTGTTTCGATAGCGGGAACCCGCCGCATCCGCACTCGCGGTTTCCTGCGTACGTAAATCTGGGCTTCGCACTGTTGGGCCTGGATCGGCCGGCGTCCGCTCGTGACGCGTTTTGCGCCGCGATGGACCTACGAGCCCGGCAACCGAACGCCTACTGGGGACTCGCGGTCAGTCTGGAGCAGCTGTGCGACGCCGCCGGTGCGGTCGGAGCGATGCGAACCTACCTCCACCTGGCGGCACCCGACAGCCGGTATGTGCGTCGCGCACGCGCCGCATTGTGGGAGTGGGAAAACGGCGGTGGCTGTCACGCGAACGCTTCCCGGAGCGCGTTGAAGTAACACGCGCCGACGGCCGACCCGGCGCAGATACCCTCCCCCGGCACCCACCGATAGACCGGCGACGGCCCGCCGTTAGCCGACCGCGACAAGCCATCCCGCATCAATCCCAACTGCTCGAGCGGACCCGCGCATTGGATCGACCGCGCGCCAGAGCAGCCTGCTGGTGCCTGCGCGGCCAAAGAACCCCGATCCACGGCGGTTGCAAATGCTCATAATTGGGACTATTGTCCCATTTTAAATGGGTTATATATCCCAAATTATACGAAATAAACATCGATTTGATTCGTTTAACTTTCTGATAAATAAGGAGATCTAGATGGCTTTAAGGTACAAGACACCTGCCTCGATACTGCTGCTCTCGCTGTTCACTGCCGCCTGCGGCGGCGGCGGCACCGCGGACAGCGCCAGCGGAGGCGCGGGTATCGGCAACGGCGTGAGCGTGGGAACGATCACCGGGTTCGGCAGCGTGCTCATCGATGATGTCCGGTACAACACGGACGCTGCCGCGGTGATACGCAGTGGTGCCAGCGTCGCCGATGTTTCCGATCTGTCGGTCGGCATGAAGGTAACCCTTCAGGGCGACCTCTCCGGCGGCATGGTCGACAGCGTGTCGTTCGAGGAAGACGTGAGGGGCCCCGTGGATCAGGTCAACGGCACGACAATCATCGTCATGGGGCAAACAGTCCTCACCGGCCCGGGGACGGTGTTCAACAATGTCTCGCTGGGCAGTATCAACGCAGGTGACATTCTGGAGGTAAGCGGTACACGCACGGCGACCGATTTCATCGACGCGACATTCGTCGAGCGCAAGAACGACCCCCTAAATGTGGACA
>JAHELT010000135.1 GCA_024644045.1 Chromatiales bacterium
TTGCGCAGCAGATCGACCACCTGCGAGACAGGACTGTAGATGGTACGCACGATGGGCACCTTCTTCAGCAGGCGGCTCAGCAACCCTTCGAGCTGTACGCGCAGCCGCGAACGCACCACGAACCCGATCACCCAGATGCCGCCGCACGCAAGCAGCAGGCCGAGCCAGAAAGCGATCGTCGAATGGTGCGGCCCGATGATCGCGCTGCCCCCGATCGACAGCAGATCGCCGAACCAGGTGTCCGGGCCGAGCAGGCTTTCGAGCTTGCCGATCAGCCAGCCGATAATGGCGACGGTCAAGGCGACCGGCAGTATGAAAAACAGACCGGTCAGAAAGTTGCCGATGATGCCGGCTTGCCACAGCCGCTGGAGTAGTCGTCGCATGAGGATTCTCCGTGGTCGAAATGTCGCAATGCCTGTCAAATTCAATACGCGCGGGCTGATGATGCGGCCTGCACCCTCGCGCAAAGCCAGTCGCGCGGGGTTCAGGGCGGAAAGCTACAGCGCCAAGACCCGGCGCGCGAGCACATTCGCCGCCCGGCACCGAGCGGGACTCCAAACTGCACAAGCGGCAGGCTGCCGGTACACACACAGCAACCCCCGGTTTCAACCCTGCCCTGCGACTGACTCACCCCCCGGCAAGACCTAAAAAACTACTCCCCAGGACCGCGCATCGGCTACAATCGCCGGCTTCCGAACGGCGGGCCAAGGCGGCGTTCTGTCAGGTTGCACCCCTCATGTTCAAGAAGTTTGTCGTTACGTTTTTCGGCGTACTGCTGGTGGCCGGCGCGCTGGCAGGCACCAAGGTCGCTCAGTTCCGGGCAATGGCCGATTCGGCCGCCGGGATGGTACCCCCTGCCGAGGTCGTCACCGCCGCGGCGGTGGTGAAGGACGAGTGGGAGAACACGTTGACGTCCATCGGCACGCTGGTGCCGGTCCAGGGTATTACGGTCACGGCCGAGACCCCGGGGAAGATCAATCGTATCACGTTCGAGTCCGGCACGGCCGTGCAGGCGGGCCAGGTGCTGGTTCAACTGGAGACGGTCACCGAAGAGGCACAACTGCACGCCGCCGAAGCGGCGGCGGCGCTGGCCAAGGTGAACCTTCAGCGCAACCTTGAACTTCGCAGGCAGGCGACCGTGTCGCAGGCCGAACTGGACGCCGCTGAAGCCCGGTACGAGGAGGCCGTGGCGCAGGTGGAGGCTATCAGCGCTGCGATCGCCAAGAAAACTATCCTTGCGCCGTTCTCCGGGCGGCTCGGCATGCGGCGGGTGGATCTCGGCGAGGTGCTGCGCGAGGGCGATGCCGTGACCTCACTGCAGAGCCTTGATCCGATTCGTGTCAATTTCGGCCTGCCCCAGCAGCGCCTTTCGGTGCTGGCGCTGGGCACGCAGGTCCGCCTGACCACTGACGCCGCGCCCGGCGATACCTTCACCGGCGACATCACCGCGATCAGCCCGGAAGTCGACCCGGCGACGCGTAACGTCCGGCTGCAGGCCACCGTCTCCAACCGGGAAGAAAAGCTGCGGGGCGGCATGTTTGTCAATGTCGAGGTAGTGCTGCCTTCGCGGCAACAAGTGCTCGCCATCCCGCTGACGGCGGTTCTGTTCGCACCGTTCGGCGATTCGGTGTTCGTAATCGAACAGGGCGAGGCAAAGGCAGATGCAACGCCGCCTAAAGTTCTGCGCCAGCGCTTTGTGCGCCTGGGTGCCGAACGCGGTGACTACGTTGCGGTGACCGACGGCCTTGCGGTGGGCGAGCAGGTGGTCACTGCGGGCGTCTTCAAGCTACGCTCAGGCATGAACGTAGTGATCGACAATACCCTCGCACCGAACCCGAAGCTGGCGCCCACACCCGGCGACAGCTGAGCCGATCGCGTTCCTGTTCCCACACCGTCGATACCGCCCGTGAACGCGTTCACCGATATTTTCATCCGCCGCCCGGTGCTGGCGATCGTTGTCAGCGTGGTGATCGTAATCGCCGGCCTGCAGGCCTGGAAATCGCTGAACGTGCGCCAGTACCCGCTCAGCGAGAACGCCTCGGTAACCATTACCACGGTGTACGTCGGCGCCGATGCGGAACTGGTGCGCGGGTTCATCACCACCCCGCTTGAGCGCGCTATCGCGTCGGCCGACGGAATCGACTACGTCGAGTCCAAGAGCCTGCAGGGTATCTCGGTGATCAACGCCCGTCTCAAGCTGAACTACGATGCCACCAGCGCACTGGCGGAGATCACGGCCAAAGTGAACCAGGTGCGCAACGAGCTTCCGGCGGAGGCGCAGGTGCCGGCGATCGGCGTCGAATCAGCCGATTCACAGTTTGCATCGGCCTACCTCAGCTTCGCCTCGACCATACTCTCTCAGGCCCAGATCACGGATTACCTGACCCGCGTGGTGCAGCCCCGCCTTGCCGCCGTCGCGGGTGTGCAGCGCGCCGAGATCCTGGGAGCACGCACGTTCGCCATGCGCATCTGGCTCCAACCCCAGCGCATGGCGGCCTTGAACGTCAGCCCCATGGAAGTGCGTCAGGCACTTGCAGCGAACAACTACCTCGCAGCAATCGGCAGCACCAACGGCGCGCTGGTGCGCGTGAATCTCACGGCCAACACGGACCTGCATTCGGTGCAGGACTTCAAGCGCATGGTAGTGCGTCAGGAGAACGACACAGTCATACGGCTGGAAGACATCGCCGACGTGGAGCTCGGGGCTGAAGACTACGAGACCGAGGTCCGCTATTCCGGGCAGACAGCCGTGTTCATGGGTATCTTCCCGCTGCCTAACGCCAACACGATAGACGTCGTGCGCACGGTGCGCGAGCAGCTCGAAGTAATCAAGGCCGACATGCCGGCCGGACTCGACGCGAGTATCGGCTACGATGCGTCCGAGTACATCAGCAACGCCATCAAGGAAGTCACCAAGACGCTGATCGACACGCTGATGATCGTTATCGTGGTGATCTTCCTGTTCCTTGGCTCGGTGCGCTCGGTGATCGTGCCGGTCACGGTGATTCCCGTGTCACTCATCGGCGGCGTCTTCCTGATGCAGGCTTTCGGTTTCAGTCTCAACCTGCTCACCCTGCTCGCGATCGTGCTCTCAGTGGGCCTGGTGGTGGACGATGCGATCGTGGTGGTGGAGAACGTCGAACGCCACCTGCGCAACGGCCGCAAGCCGGTGCAGGCGGCGATCGAGGGCGCACGTGAGCTGATCGGGCCGATCATCGCCATGACGGTAACCCTGGCGGCCGTGTATGCCCCCATAGGCCTGCAGGGCGGCCTGACCGGCGCGCTGTTCCGGGAGTTCGCTTTCACGCTGGCCGGGGCCGTCATCATCTCGGGCCTGGTGGCGCTCACACTCTCGCCCATGATGGCCGCCAAGTTGCTGCGAGACTCGGGCGCCGGGGAGCGCGGGTTCCGGGGCTGGGTCAACCGGCGTTTCGACAGGCTGCGTGAGGGTTACGGACGAATGCTGTCGGGGACGCTGTCCGCGCGGCCCGCGGTATACATGGTGTGGCTGGTGATCAGCGCGCTGACCGTGCCAATGTTCATATTCTCACCCAAGGAGCTGGCGCCCACGGAGGATCAAAGCGTCATATTCGGCATCATCAACGCACCGGCCAACGCCTCGGCGGATCAGAAGAGTTTCTACGGGGAAGCTACCGAGCAGGCGTTCCTCAGTACGCCGGAGGCGGCGCTCACATTCCAGATTCTGTTGCCACCCTCGGCCGGTGCCACGCTGGGGGCGGACGGATTCAGTGGCATGGTGCTCGAACCCTGGGGTCAGCGAACCCGCACAGTGTTTGAAATTCTGCCCGAGGTGCAGGAGCGGCTGTCCAGGATCCCGGGTTTCCAGATTTTCGCAACCACGCCTCCGGCACTGCCCGGGGGCAGCAATTTCCCGATCGAGTTCATCATCGCGTCCACCGGCGATTCCGCACCGCTGCTGGAGTTTGCGAAAAAGGTGCAGGCGAAAGCCTTCGAAAGCGGGATGTTCTTCTTTCCGCCGGAGATCGACATGAAGTTCGATCAGCCCCAGGTGGCGCTGATCATAGACAGGAACAAGGTGGCAGCGCTGGGGCTGAACCTGACCCAGGTGGGTGCCGACGTGGCGGCGGCGCTCGGCGGGAATTACGTCAATCGCTTCAACATCGATGGGTACAGCTACAAGGTGATACCCCAGCTTAAACGGACAGCGAGGCTCAACGCCGACCAGCTTCGCGACATTTACATCACCGGGCCGAACGGCGGACTTGTCCCCCTGAGCGCGGTGGCACATATCGAAAACAGGACGGTGCCGCGATCACTCAACCGGTTTCAGCAGCAGAATGCGGTCAAGCTTTCCGGGCTCAGCAACCGGACGCTGGACGAAGCGCTCAAGGTGCTGGAGCAGGCCGCCCGCGAAATTCTGCCATCCGGATACTCGGTAAACTACACCGGCGAGTCGCGCCAGTTGCGTACCGAGGGGAACAAGTTTCTTCCGGCGTTTTCCCTCGCCATCGTGCTCATTTTTCTGGCGCTGGCGGTGCAGTTCAACTCGTTCCGCGATCCTCTGGTTATCCTGGCCGGTTCGGTGCCGCTGGCCATGTTCGGGGCACTGGTCTTCACCTCGCTGAAGATGCCGAACCCGAACATGCCCTTCTGGACCGACGGCTGGACCACCACTATGAACATCTATGCCGAGGTAGGCCTCGTCACGCTGGTCGGGCTGATCGCGAAGAACGGCATTCTCATCGTGGAATTCGCCAACAAGCTGCAGGCCGCAGGGCACTCACAGATCCACGCCGTGCACGAAGCGGCGATGACGCGGCTGCGCCCGGTGCTCATGACCAGTATCGCCACCATCGCCGGTCATTTTCCACTCACGCTGGTGACCGGTGCGGGCGCCGCCGCACGTAACTCCATCGGCCTCGTGCTGGTCGGAGGTATGGCCATCGGCACTTTGTTCACGCTGTTCGTGGTGCCGTCGGTGTATGTGCTGATCGCCAGGGATCACTCGCGGAAACGAGAAGCACCGGTGCCGATCGAGCGCACGCCGGAGCCTGTTGCCGAGTGACGCGGCGCATGCCTTCGGCATGCGGCCTCGGAGAGGTTGAGCGAAGTACTGCTCGGTATCGGTAGCCGATCAGCGATGCCATCCGCTGTCTTGCCGCTTTCACAAGGTACCGGGCGCGAAACTTCCGGCCGATGCGCGCCGCCAATCCGTGTCCCATTGCCCGCTTGCCCCACCATCGATCAGTTGTCTGTCCGCCAGCCACTGGTAGGCTTGCGCGAGGGTCGCCGTCTCGACCTGACCGACCCGGCGATGGACACGCTGAGGTGAGAGCTCGTTCGGGTGACGAAGGCCGGCGGCGGCTACAATATCCGCCAGCGCGTTCACCGTGTGGCGATGAAAATTGGCAACGCGGCGCGCTTTGTCATCGACGACGAGCCCGCGCTGGCGCGAACGATCCTGTGTCGCCACTCCAACAGGACAAAGATTCGTGTGGCATTTCTGTGATTGCAGACAACCGAGCGCAAACATGAAACCACGAGCGCTGTTGCACCAGTTCGCGCCCATCGCCATCGCAACGGCCACATCGAACCCCGAGATGATCTTACCGCTCACGCCGACGGCGAGCCGATCCCGAATGCCACAGCCGCGCAGCGCGTTGACTGCAAACACCAGCCCTTCGCGCCGCGGAGTACCCACGTGATCGGAGAACTCTGCCGGCGCGGCCCCGGTGCCACCTTCTTTACCGTCGATGACGATAAAGTCAGGGTATATACCGGTCGCCAGCATCGCCTTGCACAGGCCAAGAAACTCCCAACGATGGCCGATGCAGAGCTTGAAGCCGATCGGCTTGCCGAGGCTGAGCTCGCGCAGCTCAGCGATGAAATCCATCATCGACGACGGCGAATCGAACGCCGAATGTTGCGCGGGCGATAAGCAATCGACGCCAGGAAAAACGCCGCGAATTTCGGCAATTTCCGGCGTGACCTTGCGGCCCGGCAAGACGCCCCCGTGACCCGGCTTCGCTCCCTGCGACAGTTTGATCTCGATCATGCGCACTTGCGGGTGAGCCGCACGGTCGCGAAAGCGCGCCGGGTCGAATTTGCCGTCTGGTGTGCGGCAGCCGAAGTATCCCGTTCCGAACTCCCAGATGATGTCGCCGCCGTGCTCGAGATGATACGGGCTCAAGCCTCCTTCGCCCGTATCGTGCGCGAAACCGCCGAGCCTGGCGCCCAGATTCAGCGCACGGATGGCCTGCGCGCTCAGCGAGCCGAAACTCATTGCGGAGATGTTGAATACGGATGCCGAGTATGGCTGCGTGCAGTCGGCGCCGCCTACCGCAATCCTGAGCGGCTCGCTGAACTTCGGCGCCGGCTGGATCGAAGCGTTGATCCACTCGAATCCCTGGGCGCCGACATCGCGCTCCGTGCCGAAAGGGACCACATCGACAGTGTTCTTGGCGCGCTGATAGACGAGCGAGCGCTGTTCACGATCGAAAGGCAATCCCTCCGTGTCGCTCTCGATGATGTACTGCCGAATCTGTGGCCGGATCGATTCGAACAGATAGCGCACGCCCCAGATCAAGGGGTAGTTGCGCGCCAGGCTGTGCCGCGTTTGCTGCAGCTCCCAGATCCCCCGCAGCGTCAGCAGACTTAAGACGGCGGCCAGGCAGGCAAGCCAGGTGGATGCCAGCACCAGTGCAAGCCCGCCGCTGATCACGGCCAGCGCCAGTACGACTAAAAAGGCAGTAAAGCGAATCACCGGGTGGATACCATGTCCGTGTCTGAACGAGCGCGTTGATAACCCAGGGAGATACAACGGGAATCCTCGCCCGGTTTGATGAGAGCGGTCTGACCGGCCAGTGCAGCAGGATGGGATGGGCTGCGCGCGTCCGGTGCTGCCGGCATGGATTCACGCTCAGAGATGACTCGGTGCGATTCCTCGGTTCGGAAAATTATCATCAGCTGCGGGTCCTCGCTCAGCGTCTAGTTCTTTCCGGAAGCGTGCGACGCAACAGTGCATGCTGAACGACGAGGCCAATCACGACAAGGGCCGCGTACACGCCGAGTCCCAGTGGGCCAGACAACCCGACGGCGATCACGATCACCCGGGCTCCCACGAGGCTTGCGAGCACGATGATCGCCCAGTCGGTCAGCAGCACGGCGACTACGGCTCCGGCCAGTCCACCGCCCAGCGCGATCGCCGGTTCCGCACCGACAATGCCCAATGCTTTCGCCGTGTAGAGCGCCAGCAGAGCGCCGGCGAAAAATCCCGCTATACCGAATGCCACCCGTTCGGCGAGAATCGTAAACAGCGCACCCACCAGGCCGGCCACAGTGCCCGCGACCAGCGCCGCCCAGGCTGGCAGATCCGGAAACGACAGCGGCACCAGCTGGGCGCCCAGCAGAAAACCGGCCAGTCCGACGAGCAGCCAGAACAGGCTACGGCCAAACAGGAGCACGGCCAGCCCGATTGCTACGTGCAGATAATCCATTGTCGGACCCATGTGTTGATTGGTTGATTGCGAGAGGGGTAGCAGCAACTTCTTGGCCGTCACCAGGGCTTCGTCGGTGGAGCCGACGATGCGGTGCAGACGCTGCGCAACTGGACAATGGGGGCGAGCTTCTTTGCCTCGACGGCCGTTCTCGTCATCATGGGCTCCTGGGTGTTATTCTGACGTCGAACCGTGCCGACCCAGACCTGGCGTGTCTGTGCCGCTTGACTGATGGCGGTCAGCGCGGGCGTATTGCGCACCGCGCCACGCCGGCCATAGTGGAAAGCTTGCGGCCATCGTCAGTGTGAGCACGACGTAGCTCACCACGGTAAAGGTCAGTGCGAGAGCAAACGCCCCCGCGGGGACGTGTCGTCCGTCCCGGCGAGGCTCAGCGTCGTGTTGGTGGCACGAACACCGCGGCTGCTCTCGCGCGGGTTCCCACCCCAGGCGCACTCTCATCTCGACCGGAACAGGCCGCAATCCGGGCGCGGGGTCTCATGGCGTCTACTACGCGGCGGCCGGCGACAACAGGGCGCTGAGCTCCTCCCCGGTCAGGGTCTCCTGCTCCAGCAGCTTGTGCGCACCCGCCTCGAGCTTGGTGCGATGCTCCTCGAGAATGGCGCTCGCTCGCTCGAACGCCCTTTCGACCAGCAGACGCACCGCACAGTCGATCTCGCGCGCGGTTTCCTCGCTGTAATCGCGGCCGCGCCCGAGCGCAGGGCTGACCGGCACGAATTGCTCGGGCGGTTGCTCGTAGGTCATCTGCCCCAGCGCCTCGCTCATGCCGTAGCGCATTACGATACTGCGCGCGATGTCGGTAGCCTTATCGAGGTCGTCTGCGGCACCGGTCGAAAGCCTGCCGAAGACGAGTACCTCGGCCGCGCGCCCGCCGAGCAGCACCGCCATCTTGTTCTCGAGCTCGTCCAGCGTCATCAGGTAGCGATCCTCGGTGGGACGCTGGATGGTGTAGCCCAGCGAGCCGATACCGCGGGGAATAATGGAGACCTTGTGCACCGGGTCCGTGCCGGAGAGCGACATCGCAACCAGCGCATGACCCATCTCATGATGGGCGACAACCTCGCGCTCGTGGGGGTTGAGCAGGCGGTTGCGCTTCTCGAGCCCCGCCACGATCCGTTCGATGGCCTCGGTGAAATCACGCCCGGCCACCGAGCCCGCGCTGCGGCGGGTGGCGAGCAGGGCCGCCTCGTTGACGAGGTTGGCGAGATCCGCCCCGGTGAAGCCGGGGGTAAGGCTGGCGACCGAATCCAGGTTGACGTCCGGATCGAGTTGAACGCGCTTCACGTGCACCGCCAGGATCTGGACCCGCCCCAGCCGGTCCGGGCGGTCGACGAGCACCTGGCGGTCGAAGCGACCCGCCCTCAGCAGCGCGGGGTCCAGTATCTCCGGTCGGTTGGTGGCGGAGAGCAGTACCATGCCCGCCTGGCCCGGATCGAAGCCGTCAAGCTCGACCAGCAGCTGGTTCAGTGTCTGCTCCTTCTCGTCATGCCCTCCCATTCCCGGGAATGCCCCGCGCGCGCGGCCCAGCGCGTCGAGCTCGTCGATGAAGATGATGCAGGGTGCCTGCTTGCGCGCCTGCTCGAACAGATCCCGCACCCGCGCCGCCCCCACACCGACGAACATCTCCACGAACTCCGATCCGCTGATGGAGAAGAAAGGCACGCCTGCTTCCCCGGCGACGGCGCGCGCGAGCAGGGTCTTGCCCGTTCCGGGCGGGCCGACGAGCAGAATGCCCTTGGGAATCCGGGCACCAAGCCGGCCATAGGTCTTCGGGTCCTTCAGGAACGCGACGGTCTCCTGCAGCTCCGCTTTGGCCTCGTCCACGCCCGCGACGTCCTCGAAAGTCACCTTGGTATCACTCTCGACGTAGACCTTTGCCTTGCTCTTGCCGATAGACATGAGTCCGCCGCCGAAACCCTGCTTCTCGGCAAAGCGGCGCACCACGAAGAACCAGATCCCCACAAACACGATCGCAGGCATCACCCAGGAGAGCATCTGTGTGAAGAAGGTTTTCTCTGTCGCGCCGGTAACCTTGACATCGTATGCGGCGAGGTCTTTTGCGAGCGCGGTTTCGATGCGCGTGGTGGAGAACTGCTTCCTTCCGTCCGGGAGCGGCTGCTTGAAGATGCCCCGGATGTGTTCCTCGGTGACGACGATCTCCGCCAGCTTCCCGTCTTTCAGCAGGCGCTGGAACTCGCTGTAGGGGACAACCTCGACTTCCCGCCACTGCACCCAGAGATCCTGGAGCAGTAGAATCCCGAACATCGCAAGGATCAAATACCAGGCGTTGATCTGTGTTTTCTTTTCCATCGCGTTGTCCTTGGGCCCGACTTCACCGAAACCGTGGGAATACCCCGGCTTGTAACGATCACATCAGCGAAATGGTTCGTCGTAGAATGGTGTTGCAGAGCAGTTTTCCAACCGACCGGGCAGTTGAAACTGCGGACCGCCCTTGGGTGGCGGGCTGGCATGTCCCGGCGAAGCATTCCCCAGTCGGTTCTCTCTGTGTGCCGGCGTTGGAGCTTTCAGCACGCCCGCGCGACACTTCATCGCACGGTTACTTCTGTGACCAGACGCCCGCTTCGTTCTTGATCCAGGTGCCGGCTGGCGCCTTATCGACGATCTGTTGTGCGTAAACCCGGCCCACCTTGTCCACCGCAACGCCCTGCTGCTTTGCACGCTCCTCATAAACCTGTCTGCGCTGCGCGTTGATGGTCTCTACGGCACCTGCGGCGGACGGTTTGCGCGCCTCCATGTAACCGTCGAAGCGTTCG
Source organism: Chromatiales bacterium (assembly GCA_024644045.1). Taxonomy (GTDB): domain Bacteria; phylum Pseudomonadota; class Gammaproteobacteria; order JAHELT01; family JAHELT01; genus JAHELT01. The sequence goes on from JAHELT010000135.1 coordinate 10,271, forward strand.
CCCGCGTCGCCCGAGGCGCGCAGGGCGTCAGCCGACTGGGCGTGGGCCTTGTGGACCATGCCGCCGGCCATGAAGGCCGTCGACAGCGCAACGAGGATTAACTGGCGTCTGGACAACATCTGTTTCATCTCCGGGCAGTGCCTTATCCGGCGGGCGCCTCCGCCACATCGTGGCGTTAAAAAATCTCGGGGTTGGCGTTGATGTCTTTGCGCGCCTGATCTTCGAGCTTCACGCGGACGTCGGCGTCCAGCTTGATGTTCAGGTTGATCGTGATCGGTTCGCGCGGGGCCTCGACCCTGACCGTCGGTTCGCAGGCGCCGAGCAGCACGACGATGCCGAGCAACCCGCAAAAAGCGACCCACGGGACGGAGGAAGACCTGATCACGTCGTCGACTCCTTCATAACAATGGCTGCCATCTCAGCCGGCTGGCGCCATTGTACGTGGGCAGGCCGACCTTTTGCACGAAGACCGGTCCGGCAGTCAGCGCTGCAAGCGCCACAGGCGACGCAAGAGCTCGCTGGACAGACGGTTGCTCTCCGCCAGCGCCGACAGCAACGGCGTCAGATCGCCGGACAGGTTGATGCTGAAGTCGAACGGCTGGCCTTCCAGCACTGCCGGGTTGTTACCCTTGAGTCGGAGCCCGATCTTCGACTCACCGGCCGCTGGCTTGTCCACGGTCATGACGAGACTGTCGTAGTGGAAATCCTCGAGCGCCCGCAGCATCAGATCCAGCGTCTCTCCACCAGGGGCGAGCGTCTGTCGGGTCTGTGCGGACCGAAACGACAGCGTCCCCGGTTCGCGTGCCTCGAGCCGTCCGCCGTCGATGATCACGCTGTCACCTTCCAGCTGCACGGGAAACTGACCGGATAAACGCCCGCGACCCTTGAGCTCGTCGAGCCCGATGACGTCGGTGAGCGCGGTCAGCTCGACCGGATCCAGCGCCAGGGTGAAACGCTGCTGGCCGGCGGCAGGGTCGATGCGCGCCTCGGGGAGCAGCACCCTTCCCCCGAGCGCCGTCGCCGAGACCTGCTCCACGAGGACGTATGGCGATCCCGCCTCGGAGCTCAACAGGGTGAGCGCGGCGACCAGATCGGTGATGGGAACGCCGGCATCGATGCGCGCCACCCGCAACTTCTGTTGGGGCCGGCTGCGTGGCGGAAACAGGTGCTCGAAGGCCAGCTCCAGGTTGAGCCCCTCTACCCGGGTACCCTCGTAGTCGAGTGCGATGTCCCTGAGCGCGAACAGGCCCGTCCCGTCGAATGCGGCGCTGCCCCATGAAAGCTCGGCGCGGGCCTCGACTCGCCCCGAGACGTCTTCGAGCACGGCCAGCGCCGGAAACAGATCGCGCGGCTGCAGGTCACCGGTCACGAAACCTACCGGCGCGATGGAAAGGGTCGCGTTGCCGCTCCCGCTGGCGACGATGTGCTCGCCCTCGCCCTGCAACATAAGCCGATCGCCGCTGCCTCGGGCCGACACTGCGAAGCCGTAGCCCGGCTCGATGGGCTCGACGGTGCCGGACAGCGTCAGGGGCGGAATCACTGACCGGGCGCCGGTTCCTAGCAAACGTGCGGCAAGCAGGTTGGCGCCGAGACCAGCCGTCCCAAGCTCGAGCGCCAGGTCGACCTGCTCGAGGGCTAGCGCCTGTTCCGGTGCAAGCAGCCGCGAGAACCCGACCCGGGCTTCTCCGGTGAAGACGCCCGTGGCGGAATTCACCGCGCCGTTGGCCCGCCAGGTCGTGCCGGACAGGGTCAGCGCGAGTGGCGGTTTTTCTCCTCGCAGGACTTTGACAGAGAGCGGCGCGACGTCGCCGGCCAGGCCTTGCAGATCAATGACTCCGTCAGGGGCCACGGTGACCTTTCCCTGCTGTAGCCCGATCATCATCCTCGGTGCCGCAGCGACACCCGGCAGTGTCGGGGCATCGAGCCGAACCGATGCTGGCTGATCGACGGACAGGCGCCAGCGCCCGGCTTCCAGGCCAACGCCGAGCGCGAGCCGGGCTTCGATCGTGTCGGCGGTGACGGTCGGCAGCTTCACACCAGTGGCCTTCAGGTCGGTATCAAGGTTCCCTGAAAACCGGTCCACCGTGCCGGCCGCACGGCCCCGCGCCGCGAGCCGCGAGACCGTTGCCGGACCAAGATCCAGCCCGGCCATATCCAGCTCAATTCGAGCCAGGTCGAAGTCACTCAGAGAGAAATTTGCGTCAAACTCCGCAACACCATCGAGCAGCCCATCGACCTTCGCACCGCCGGCGACACGGGCATCGAGACGGTGCGCAAGCAAGAAACGCAGGTTCTCGTCACTCCCGCGGATGTCGATGGATGGGCGAGTGACGTCAATCGCCGTGATACGCAGGTCTATCGGTCCGCTGAACACTGTGGCGAGCGGTGTGGATCCAGTGGCTGCGGTCACGGATTCCGCCAACTCAATCACCGCCGCGCTCTCCCCCGGCAGACTCAAGGCAAGGTCACCGCCCTTCACCGAAAACTCACCGGCAGTCCTTCCACGTCTCACTCGCAACAGCTCGGGTATGGCGAACGCCTGAACGGCGAGCTCGAATCGGCCGTCGCCCTGGTCGATTGACGGGAGGACGGCCAAGGCACCCGCAAGATCGGTTGACGGCAGCGCGCTCACGAACTGCGCGTCGAACCCGAGCCGGGTGTCACCGGACGACGCCTTCAGGGTGCCGGCAACCGACGCCAAGTGGCTGCTGCCGTCTGGCCGGATCGCCAGCAGCGGCTGCCCGCCGGTGTGCGAAACGAGTTGCAGCGTCGCGCCCGGGACGACCAGCTGCGCGATCACGGCCGGCACGGCTAGCGCCTCGAGCCACTCGCGGTTCACCGAGCCGGTGGACAGGGTGAAGGAATCGCTCAGCGCAAGGCGCAGGCCGCCCGGCCCTCCAGCCAGTGAAGCCGTGCCGGCAGCATCGACATTCTGGAAGCGCCCTGCACTCCCCAGCGCTCGCACCGCAATGCTCAGCTCGGTCTCGCCGTTGGCAGTGCCGAGCCAGTTGGCGATGGAGGTTACCTGCTCTCCGGCAAGCACCAGCGCAGAACCCGGACGAAGCGCCGCGGTTTGGGTGAGTTGCAGATTGTCGAACGTGATGCCGCTATCGGCCGGCAGCAAGGCCGTGGATTCGGGTCCCAGCGAAAGCGCTACGTTCATGCTCAGCGCGGGGGCGCTGTCCAGCGCAGTCATGCGCACCGCAACCTGGCCAGACGCCAACGCCTGGTCGTTCGATGTCAGATCGAGTTCCAGTAGCAGGGGCTGAAGGCCCAGGAATCGGGACCTGAGCCGGCCACGCAATGGCAGCCACGGGGTGCCCGCGTCGAACGTCGCTGCGAGTTCCAGCTCATCAGCGTCGCGATGTTGCAGCGTGGCCTGCGCAGTGAGAGCGAACTCGCCGGCGGGCAGCAGTACACGCAGGTGCGCATCGACGAGTTCGATCTCTGGAAGAGCACTCACCGGGAATCCCGCGGGTATCTGGACGCCTTCCGGTCCAGACGGTGACGCAGTCGCGCCCCGGTCCGCGCTCAGGTCCAAGTCCAGCGCCATGCCTTCGACACGTACCGAGTCCACCCTGCCGTCCAGCAACTCGGCCAATCTGTATCGCACGACGACGGTATTGGCAGTTACTTCCTCGAGTGCCACGCGCCGAAGCTGGATCCGCCGGTGATCGAACTCGACCACCTCGGCCGAGAACGCGATGCCCTGGGACCTGGCTACCCAGGGC
>JAHELT010000136.1 GCA_024644045.1 Chromatiales bacterium
AAAGTACGGCAGCAGCACCACGGTTATCAGGATGAACGCGCCGAGTGCCGAGGCGAACAGGTCGAGCGCGGCCATCCCGAAGATATTGTGCTCACGGACGCGCCGCTTCATGTCACGTTCAACGCTTCAACGTGACGCTCAGCGTCAGGTCACCGAGCCGCAGAGTGTCGCCGCGCCGGAGCGGCCACGGCGTGAACCCGGGCAGCCGCTGCTCGTTGACGTACGTTCCCTGCGGCGTGTTCAAGTCCTCGATTTCCAGACGGTGATTGCGCTCGCAGATGCGCGCATGGCGCGCAGCGAGGCCGGGATGCTCGATCAACCAGTCCACCAGTTCGCCGTGCGCACCGATCACGAACCCCCCGTTTTCCACCGCAAGCGACGGCCACGGGAGCTGGCGCCGCACGCTCATTCCCTCGTGCTCCGGTCCGGCGAGCACGAAGGCTGTGCTGTGTGACGGCTCGGCCCGGTTCAACAGCGCCTGCGCGAACGGGACACGCTCGATGACCTTCACCAGCTGTTGTCGCGGTTTGCGCAGCGCCAGGACCAGGGACAGTCCGGCCAGCAGCGCGATGGCCAGGCCCAGCAACCGGTTCCGCCTGGACGCCTGCGTTACCGCCTCGCGGGTGTCGGTGAGCAGCCGGGTCGCTTCGCCGGCGGTTTCGCGCGCGCGCCGAGCCTCGCTCTGCGCCCGGGCGGCCTTCTCGCCGGCGTTCTGCGCTTCGCTGCGTGCCCGTTCCGCCTCCGCCATGGCGAGGCGTGCACCGGTCCGCGCCGCCGTGTCGGTTGCCGCCGCCTCACGGCTGCAGGGGGTTTCATCGACCACCGGCTGAACACCGACGCCGGCCAGCCCCGGCAACGCCTCGTTGATACGCAACGCGAGAAACACGCCGGCCGCATCGGCTTCTTTCTGCGTGTTTACACCAATCACCCGTCCACAATCGTCGAACAGCGGGCCGCCGCTGTTGCCGACGTTGATGGCGGCATCGTGCTGAATGATGTGCACGGCGCGCGAGCTGTCGATGTTCACCCAGGGCGCCAGGTGAAACAGACCGATGACGCCGCGGCTGACCGTTGCATCCAGGCTGACCGTGCCGTAGTCGGAGGCGCTCGGATACCCCAGCGCCCAAACCGCGTCACCCTTAGCGGGCACGGCGGTCGCAATCGTGACGCTGGGCAGTGCCAGACCGTCGACGGCAAGCGCGGCCAGATCGAGCTCAGGCGAGCTCCACAGCAGCCGGGCCGGTTTCTTCTCCGTCGTGTACTTGGAGGCGGCGAAAAAAACGCGGCCGCCGCGCACCACGTGGTGGTTCGTGAGCACACGCCCGGGCGCGATCACCAGGCCGCTGCCCGTACCGATATCCTCGGCACCCACAGTGATGATGCGCACCACGCCCTTCTCGATCTCCGCGATTTCCGCAGCCCGCACCGGCGTTGCCAACAAGCACACCAGCCCGGCGCACAGCAGCCACGCGGCGCGTGAGCGACCCCGCACAGTCAGTGTCGCGTCAGTGCGGCTCATACAGGCGGTTCACCAGGTTGTCCAGGCAGTACTGGCCGATGGCGTTGAGCGCCCCTTCTTCGCGTCCCTGTATGACGTGCATGGCAAACATCAGCACTGCAGTCTGCAGCAGCGCCAGCAGCGTGGTGTAAAACGCCACGCCCAGCTTGTGCGTCAATGCCGCCATGAGCTTGGGACCGAGCTCCGTCAGGTCGACCTGCGGCTGCCACTCGGCGAAGGTTCCGCCGATACTGTTGAGCGCGAGCGAGATGCCGACCACCGTGCCGATGAACCCGAGCGTGGGTATCAACCACACCAGGTAGCGCAGCAGGTTGTAGCGCAGATCCATCTCGTGCTGGTAAAGCTCCAGCGTCGAGTTGAACAGGCCGTTGACCTGCGCGATCGACCCGGACGTCTGAAACTGCAGCATGGTTCTTGCGAGCAGCCGTTGCAGCCAGAATGCGCCCTGCGGGTCGGACAGCCTTACCCGGTGGTACAGCTCGCCCAGATCCTGTTGTCGCAGCACGGTGCGCTCGTCTTCGGGCAGCAGATGCTTGTGGAGTTGCACCGTTTCGCGCCGCCCGGACACGAAGCGCACGGCAAGCTCGCCGCAGCCCACGAAGAACACCAGCCACATCAGGTTCTGTAACGTGAACGGATAGCTGAACAGCTGCGTGTTGCGGTCCAGCAGGAAATCCGCAAACGCGTTCGGATCGCCGGCCGGGAGCACGAAGGAGAGCAGCGCGATGTACAGAGCCCCGCCACATAAAGCCAGAAAGAACGCGCTTACCCGGGGATCCATCGGCCTTACCGGTGCGGACGCTCGAGGATTTCGCCGGTCTGCGGATCACGCACCAGACCCTGCTCGGCATTCGGTGCCCCGACACGCGCCTGTGTTAGCACTCCGCCGCGGGCGGGATTGCGTCGCCCGGACGGCGGCTCGCGCAACACGTCCAGCGCATCGACGTCGATTTCGAAGTCGCCGAACCTCAGTTGCTCGCCGCGGGCCACGAACGCCTGCTGGATCGGCTGCCATTGCGAATCGCGAAGCACAAACGTGCCGCCGGGACTCCCGCAATCGGTGATGTGGTAGCCGCCGTCGGCCAGCGCAATCGCTTCGGCATGCCGCTCCGCGACACCTTCGGCGTCAATGGGATAGTCGCACCGTACGTGCCGGCCAATGAGATAAGCGCGCACTCGCGACATGTCAGTGTCCTGGACGACGAATCACCGCAACAGATGGGTTGTTCCCTGGCACGCGATGCGCGGCATCCGACCGTTTGACGACTCGCAGAATGCCAGCTTTATTGCGCAGGGAACCGGGCCCGACCTGCGCCCGTCACCCGGCTGCCGGCGGACCCCGTTGGACGAACCTGCGTGGTGTAACCGGCCGACCCGGCTCGTCGCGAACCGCGGCGTCAGTAACCGTGCCCCAGGCTGATGATTTCAATCACGCGACCATGATTGAAGCGGATCACCTGCATGAGGCGGCGGGGACCGAAGTTGTAGGTCCATATCTCCATGCTGCTCGGCGTGAGCACCGTGCCGCTGACGCGTCCGTGCGAGCCTATTCGCGGCACCGTTCGCCCGATTGCGGCGTGATGCTCGACCAGCGTGGGTTCGCCGCAGCTCTTCAGCACCTCGATCTTGCGGTCGCCCTCGGTGATCAGGCGGGTACCGCAGCGCAGCGCAGACTCGGCCGCGGTGGCCGACAGCAACAGTGCGGCGAACGTTGCGGCGCAGCAAATCCGGCGTTTGACTGACATCGGCATGCGACTCGCTGACAAGCTATAAGCGGCCAGTATACCCGGGCGTTTACGCGAGCGGATGTTACGCGTTTCGCGTACCGGGCAGCGCCTTGCCGGAGCCCCGTGCAGCGGCCTTGCGCAACGTCAGAGTGCACATGAAGAAACTCTTACAAGCCGTTGTTTTAAATCATTAAACTGCTTACAACCGCGTTTGACGATTCGATACCAAACGGATCGTACATCGATATGTGCGCGAATCTGCCGATCAACGATCCGCGAGAATCCCTTGCGCCCACGATTATCATGCGCTGCGAATACACGATGATATCGCCGGATTCGACGACCTGCTCCGGTCCTACAGCGCGTTGTCGAATCCGGACAAACAGTTCGCCATGATGCCGGGCATCTCACACGTCAGTTTTCAGCAGAAGAACTACCCGCTCGTGTATCACATCCTGCACGCGTTCTTCGCACAGTCGCCGCCCGTCTACACCGGCTAGGCGCTGCCGACGATCGACGTAAAACCGAACGCTGGCGCGCCGCCGGCCGGGGCCGACGGCGCGTCACGGGTTACAGTTCGTGCCAGAAGGTCTTCGTCGGCACGCGGCTGTTCGGCATGTTGAAGCATTCCGTGCCGGCACAGCCCGCAGCATGCGCATTGCCGTTCGCGTCCTGCGCGATGACCAGGGTCGGCGACGGGGTGATGCCACCGCGGGTCAGGCGATAAGTGCGGTCGGTCCGCGTCAGGTCGGCTTCCCCGCCCGTATTGTCGTAGTTGGCCACCGGTGTCGCATCTGCCACGTTGAGGAAGTAAAGCAATCCCACGCCCTCGTTCGGGCCGCATACCGGGCCGCCGGCGTTCGGGTCGGAAGGAATGAAGCTCGGCACCACCGCCTTGCCGGCCACGATCAGCGGACGCCCGAGCACCTTCTCGCCGATGAAGTCGCCGCTCGGCGGATCCTCGAGCTCGATGTACCAGCCGTCGGCGGCGTACAGATTGCCCAGCGCCGTCGCCTGCTGGGTCGAGTTGCCCTCACCGATAATGTTGTCCGTGGCGTTGAACAGATCGTCTTCGTCGACGGTCACGTAGGTGGCCGGCGGCGCGAAGATGTTCTTGTCCCTGAGCATGTAGATACGATCTTCAATCTCCGTGTTGAGCGGGTGCGCGCGGTAGCCCGAGCCGACCACAATCGCGACGTAAGGCTGACGTCCGACCGGGGCAATGATCGCGAGGTCGGCGGCATGGTAAAAGCGCCGGTTGTTCTCATCATCGTTTTCCGACAGCAGCGCAATGCGACCGCCCTGGGCGAACGTTGCCGCGCCGGTGTTCCCCTCGTCGATGTCGATACGCCAGAACTGCGCTCGCGTGTCGCCGACGTACAGCCGGTCGATCGCTCCGTTGCCGGAGATATCCACGGCGTTCACCTGCGCGGGAATGCTGTTGGTCATGTTCGTGAGCTCGAGATCGGCGCCTGAGCCGACCGGACCGGCCCACCACAGCCGCTGCCCGGTGTCTGCGTCGACGATGTAGATTGCCCGGCCGACGGCGTCGTCCTGCGGCAGCGTGTTGCCGTCCTGACTTTCGTCGTAACCGCCGCCGAACACCAGCACGGTGGTAAGCGTGCCGTTGAACATCACCTCGCGCACCACCGGCGTGGACCAGGTCTGACCCAGTTCGGCGAACGGACCGCTCGGTGTGCCGTCGCCGTCCGGGTCGTTGCTGATCATCCATTTCAGAATCGGCGTGGACCGGCTGGTCACGTCGAGCGCGTAGTAGTTGTTGCCGCCGCGGCGCATGCCGACGTAGATGTAGACGTGATCGTCAGTCCCCGCTATCAATCCGTCGCCGTTCTCGTCATTGACCCACGAGACCACTGCGCCGTCCAGCCCGTAGGGGCGGGAGGTCGCGGCATTGTTGTCATAGAGCACCGGCAGGTTGGGCAGCAGCTCCTGAGGCACGAACGAGAAGATCTCGGTGCCGTCGTTCTCGTCGACGGCATGCAGGTAACCGTCGTTGCTGCTGAAGAAGATCGTCAGGTCCGGGCTGGCCGGGGTGCCGCCGTACTGCACTACCGTGGCCTGCGAATGCAGCGGATCGCCGAGCTGCGTGCGGGCTTCGCCGACCGGACCAAAGTCACCGTCGATGTCCACGCCGCGCGCCCACTGCAGGATATCGTCCCGCGAGGGGTTGCTCGCCCCTACTGCCATGCCCAGCATGGGTTCGGTAAGCGCCGCATTGGACTCGTGCACGGCGTTGGTGGCCGTCGTCAACGATACGTTACTCGGCGCCATGACTCCCGTGTAGGTGTACACATGACGGTTGTTGGTCAAGACACTGGCAGTGCCGCCCAGGCGCACGTCGTCGCCATCCACGGCGGGCGACCAGTAGCTCTGCGCGGTGTTGCGGAAATAGCCGGTGAACTCATCGACCGCCGACTGTCCGTTGACGTCCTCGATCACCGGGTAGGTGTCCCCGCTGGGATCGGTATCGAACTCGAGCCGGTACTTCTTCAGGTTACCGTCCCAGTGCGGACCGCCATCGGGGCGGAACAGGGTGAAGTACAGCTCGTTGCGGTGCAGCGTCTGGCTGAACGCGTTGACCGACACGGCCGGCGAGGTGAAGGTCGAATTGGTCGCCAGCACCTCGTTGATGATCGCGGTGAACGCGTTGGTCAGACCCACCGTGTCGTCCGCCGTGAAGTAGAGCCCCTTGCCTTCGATCGCGGTCGCGTTGAGCAGCGGGTGATCGAGCTGAAAGCCGATGGTATAGGTCTGCACGAACTGGTCGTCGATCAGGGCCGACGGCAGCTGATCCTCGTTAGCCATGTAGTCGGCCAGCTGGTCCAGGCATTGTCCGTCATTGGAATCGCCGTCCGCGCTGACATGCTCGGCGGGATGCGGGCAATTCGTCAGCCCGGTCGCAGCCTGGTAGTTCGGCATGGCCAGCAGCGCCGCGTCGCGGCCGTTGTCGCCGTTGGAGGCGCCGTCAGTCAGTAGAATCACGCTGTTGCGCTGACACTGATATTCAATCGGCGAGATGTAGTTACCGCTGGCGTCCTGCGACGCGAGTACGCTCGTCGTGGGCAATGACGTAAGCCCGTAGTCGACAGGATCGCCGCGGAAGTAACGCATCGCCTCCCAAAGCACTTCAGTAAGCGGCGTCGGGCCGGACGGCGTAAACGCGTTCAATGCCGTGACGAAGCCGGTGCGTGCGGTGTCGATCGCCTCCACTGCATACGACACGCTCCCGCCCTCCTGGTTCGTGCTGAAGCGCATCAGGCCGATGTTGATACCGTTAACGCTGTTCACGACGTCGGCGACCACGTCCTGCACGATCTGTAAACGCGTGCGCAGAGCGGTCGGGTCACTGCGCAGGTAGTTCATGAAGTTCGCGGAGAAGATTGTGTAGTTGCCCTCGGCGCTCCAGTTGATCTCCTGCGACGAGGCGTTGGTCCAGCCGCCGCTGGTGTTGTTGCCGGAGTCGTCCTTGGCGTACATTCCGCCTGAAGTGTTGTGGCCGTGCACACCGGAATCCGCCTGACACTCGACGTTACGCTGCTTGTACGTCGAGCTGGTGGTAAGCGTGCGCCAGTAGTTGGTCGAGTACCGCGCCAGGCGGTCCTGATAGAACCCCGTATTCGCCAGCGAGGCTGCGCCAGCGTCGCAGTGCATGTACATCGTGTCGAACCAGCGCGTCGACGTGCACGATGTGCTGACTGAACCGCTCGACCAGTAGATCTTGTTGTTCGTGAACTCCGCGCACGACGTCGGGAGTCCTGAATAGTCGGTAGCCGGATCGTAATTACCCTGTGTTGCAACGGTTGACCCCATCGAACCTGAAGTGTCCACCACGAAAAGAACGTTCGGCGGAACCGCGGTTGCGGTCAGGTTGCCGCCGACATAGATCTCGATATCGTCCGCATACACGGGGGTGCAGGTAAGCAGACTCATGACGGCACCGGCGAGGATCGCGCGGTTACTCGGTAACTTCTTCATCGTCGTCTCCGATGCGTTGTTCGTCTAACGGATCCAGAGGATCCGCGTGGCTTTGCCACTGCGCAGGTTGTAGATAATGGTCGCGGGCTTACCGTGCTGATCCAAAAGCCTGCGTAAATCGACACGTAGGTTGTTCTCATAGGCTTCCGTCGCCGTGGTAACGGGGAAGCGCTTCAGCTCACAAGCGCCGCATGAGCGCCCGGCTACCGTGCCGGTGAGATCATCGTCGAGGCGCACGACAAGGGAGACGGCCTCAACCGCCTCTTCGACGGGAATGATGGTGGCCCAAGCTGGGGTGGTCACGACCAGCGCCAGGAACATGGTCAGCGCCAGGTGGATGATTCTGCTACGCATCTGCGATATCTCCCATCAGTTGCCGGGTTGCGGCGCGAGCACGTAAAAACCCTGCACCTGAGTTGAACTGGCGTTGGACTGCAGGTGCTGACCTACAGAGGTAATCTGAAAATGCGCGCAGCGGGTACGCTCCGGGCTGCTACCGGGGCACGCAACCCCGGAGGTGAAGCCGCTGCCGCGTCCGGGTATCAGACCCACGAAGGTGGAGTTGACGGTTGCGGTCGCGTTAACCAGCACCGGTGCGACAATGGGTTGCGCAGCTGTGATGTTGTCCGCGTTGGTCCCTCCGAGTCCGACCTCGAGTCCTGCCTCCGCGGCCTGGAAAGCATTGGATTTGTTTTGCGCATTACTCGCCATGCGCAGTTCCATGGTGTTCATGCCCATGGTCGTCACGCCGATCAGCGTCAGCGCGACCAGCATCAGCAACCCGACTACCAGGGCTGCGCCGCGTTGCCGCGGTATTTGATTATGTTTCTGCATCGTTACAATCCTTATGCGTGAACGGATCTCGGGATACCGTCGGAGAGGCGCGATCCGGCTCGTGCGATTGCTCAACTCTGACTGTCTCCATACCGTTCAAAACCAGTGTTGCGCGCGACATTGCGCTTCCGCGCTGGCGCGGGTCGACTCGGTTGCTACAGCGGCACCCGGTCAGAAACCTTGAAGGGTGGAGTGCACGCACCATGCCCGATCGCGAGCCCGTCGGCTTAGCGCGGCGGTCGGGTAGCAGTGATCCGTGACGAGGGGCACACAACCGAAAAGAGACGATTGGCAAAGTCAGAAATTCTTGTGACGCGGCGCATGAATGCCGAAAAATCGCTTGCGCGGCAAACTGTGCGAGCAGTCACACGCGCTGACGGTATAAACTGACACATACTGGCGAAAAGTGATCAGGCGCCAACAGGCCGGCGCCGCGCCGCCGGTTATCAGACGCTGGCACGTGATGTGCTGACTATTCCGCGCACGCCCGAACGGGCCGCGCCACGCTTACCGGACCCGCCACACCGCAATGACACTGACAGCCGGCAATGAAGCCTTCCACACACTGGTCAGCGAGCCCGAGGCGACCTTGAACCTCGCCGCGGCCGCGCTGGCGATGGTGGCCGACGACTACCCGGATCTGGACCCCGAAACCTACCTGCAGCAGTTCGATTGCCTGGCGGAGGCGGTGCGCAGCGAAACGCCGGGCGCCGCGCCCGACGCCGAGCGAGTGTGCGAGTTCCTGTTTCAGCGGGAAGGCTTCATCGGCAACGCCGGGGATTTCTACGACCCGCGGAACAGCTTCCTGAACGAGGTGCTCACCCGCCGGCTGGGTATCCCTATCACTTTGAGCGTGGTGTGCCTGGAGGTGGGCTGGCGCCTCGGCCTGCCGCTCAGGGGAATCTCGTTCCCGGGCCGCTTTCTGGTCGGTTCGTTCGATACGCCGACGCCGACGGTGTTTGACCCGTTCGGCGGCGGCGCGCGACTATCGGAGTCCGCTGCTTGCGGGTTGCTGGCGCGCGCCTATGGCAAGAGCCCGGTGGACCGCAAGCTCCTGCGGCGGCATCTGACGGCGGCCTGCAAGAAAGAAATTCTGATGCGGATGCTGCGCAATCTGAAAGCCATCTACGCGGCGGCCGAACGTCACGACAAGACGCTCGCCTGCATCGAGAGGCTGCTGATCCTGCAGCCGGATGAACCGCGCGAGATCCGCGACCGCGGTCTGGTGCTGCACAAGCTCGACGCCAGCACGGCCGCGCGCAGTGATTTGCTGCGCTATCTGCAGCTCGCGCCCCGCGCCGCGGAGGCCGAGCAGATCCGCACCTTGATCGCCCGCCTGGAATCGAATCCGTCGCGCCTGAATTGAGCAGGGTCGGGCTGGTTGCGGTACCCGCTCGATCGCCGACTACGTCACGAGAATCTCACCCGGTGTCGTGATGTCTTCCCCGAGCCTGCTGGCATCGCCGCCTTGCCCCGATGCCGGGCCTGCCGGGAGAAACTACGCCTGAAGTCGGACATGGTTGAGTAGTGCCGGGCCCTGTCTGCACCGGCTATTTCGCGTCTGACAGGAGTCCACCTGCCCAGCGGTGTGCTACTTTTCGTCGCCGCCGCCGCTGATCGGATTGTCGTTCATTCCCGGCGGTGCGCCCGAAGCGCTGCCGCCACTAATGGTCAGCGTGTAGTTGGTCGCGGTGCCTGCGGTGTTCCACGCCTGGACAAGCACGAAGTACGTCTGGCCCTGATTCAGGGACACGTCGATAGACTCGTCGATCCCCGCCGCGGCGTCGCTTTCCAGTCCTGATCGAAGGTTTCGTCGAAAATGTACAGATCGAGATCCTGTGCCCCAAACTGCGTGAGTCGCAATGCATAGTTGTCGGTCACGTCAGGAACGAAGCGGAAAAGATCAAACTCGTCCGACATCGCATCGATAACACGAAACGTGTAATCGATCTGGGGTGGGGATCGATTTACTTCCTGCACTTCCACGTAGTACTGCGTGTTGGCGGTGAGATTGCTCACCACCAGCGTTTCCGGGTCGGTGTCTCCGGGGAACGACGTCGACAGCTGGTTGAGCATCGCATCGTAAAAGAACACGTTCAGGTTGTTCGTCGGCCCATCGAACCCGACGACCATCAACGTGTAGGTTCCGCCCATGGTCGGCCGGAAGCTGTGCGGTTGCGTCCGGGATCGGGACGTGCCTGTACCACAGCCAGCCAGCAGTTGGGATAGAGCGGCGATTCCGCAACGCCGTCTTCGGGGAGCAGATCAAGTGCACGGCCGAACAGCGTCTGGTAGCAGGCCAGTGCGGCCGGCAAATCAGACACGCGCAGTTGCATCGTGTGGGCTTCTATTTTCATCCAGGCGATCGCTCGTCGCGCCGACGTGAGTGTCGTGCGGGCGCCGATTCCGGACTCACGAATCGAGCACGACCTGATAGACCCAGCGCATGTTTTTCAACGCCGCCAGCTCTTCCATGACGACCGGGGAGATCATTTCATCGACGGCAACCACGCCCAATGCCTCGCCGCCGACCGTTTTCCGGCCCAGACTGAAATGTGCCACGTTGATCGCGTGCCTGCCGAGCACCGTGCCCACGTCGCCGATCACGCCGGGGCGATCGAAGTTGCCGAACACCAGCAGCACCCCGGTGAGAAACAGCTCGACTTCAAAGCCGTCGATCTCCACCAGGCGCGGTTCCTGGTCCGCGAAAATGGTGCCGGACAGGGCGTGCTCGCGACCATCCACGGCGATGCGCAGGCGGACCAGGGTCTGGTAGTTGCTGCTGTGGCCATGCTCGGAGTAGCCGAGCTGGATGCCGCGCTCCTCGGCGAGCAGCGGTGCATTGACGGCGTTGACGCTTTCGCCGAGCACCGGTTTCAGCAACCCTTTCAGCAGCATGCTGTTGACGGCCGCGAGCTCTCCGAACCCCTCGCCGCAGTACTCGACCTCGACGCGCGAAATTGCACCGCCCGCCTGCTGCTGAGCCACCTGGCCCAGGCGGTCCACCAGGACCAGCTGCGGTTTCAGGGCGGCGAAAGCACCCCAGTCCTGGACCGGAATGTTGATCGCCTCGCGGAACACGCCGCTCTGCAGCGCCTCGACCATCTGCTCCGCGATCTGCATACCGACCTTGCGCTGACTCTCCACCGTGCTCGCCCCGAGATGCGGGGTGGCCACCAGGTTGGGCGCCTGCAACAGCGGCGACCCGATGGGCGGCTCTTTGACAAACACATCCAGCGCCGCCCCCGCGACCTGGCCCGAGCGCAGCGCTTCGGCCAGGGCCGCTTCGTCGATCAGGTTGCCGCGAGCACAGTTGACAATGCGAATACCCGGCTTGCAGCGCTGCAGATTCTCCGCATTCACGATCCCGGCGGTTTCCGGCGTTCCGGGGAGATGCAGCGTCAGGAAGTCGCTGCGCGCGAGTACGTCTTCGAACTCCGCCACTAGTTCCACACCCAGTGCCTTGGCCCGCTCCGCGGACAGAAACGGGTCGTAACCCAGCACCGTCATCTCCAGCGCGCGGCACCTCGCGGCCACTCGGGCACCGATCTTGCCGAGCCCCAGCACGCCGATCGTCTTGCCGTACAGTTCCACACCGATGAACCGTGATCGCTCCCAGCTGCCCTCATTCACCAGCGAGAAGTGTGCAGCCGGAATGTGACGGGCCAGGGCGAGCAGCAGTGCTATGCTGTGTTCCACGGCGGCAATGGTGTTGCCGGTAGGCGTGTTCAGCACGGCGATCCCGCTACGCGTGGCCGCCGTGATATCGATGTTGTCCACACCGACGCCGGCGCGCCCCACGACTTTGAGCCGGTGCGCGCTGAGCAGCAGGTCTTCCGTCACCTGTGTGCCGCTGCGTACGATCCAGCCGTCGGCATCCGCGGCCTGTGCTTTCAGCGTATCGGTATCGGCGCCGACAACTTCGACGATCTCGAAGCCGCGATCGCGAAGCAGCTGAACCGCATCCTCATCGAGCTTGTCGGTTATCAGAATTTTCATGCGCTGGAGTTCGCCGGGACAGCGGCGGGTCACTGGATCTTCTATGCGCGGAATGCTTGCACAGTCGCGCTCGCTTCACAATGCTTTAAAGCGCGTGCCGGGGTAGATCTCGCAGGTCCTGCGCACGCGAGCCCAGGCAAAGAAAACCCCGGCATGGACCGGGGTTGAAAAAAAGTATTCCGGAATACTCTGGCGGCTACATCATGCCTTTCAGATTGACCTCTTTACCGTCAATCATCATTTTCTCGGGAAGGATCAAGTCGCCCATGGCCTTGCCCGATACGGTGGCCGTCTTGCCCATGTGGTCGGCCAGCATCGGCGCTGGTGCGGCCAGGGTGTGCATCTTGCCATTGACGTACAGCGCCACGGGGATGCCCATCTTCGCACAGGCACTGCCGCAGCCTTTCAACTCGCCGCCCTTGTGATCGTTGCCCGTATTCGACGTACTCATCGCCATGCAGCGGGTATCGACCACAGTGCCCGTCCATTCGCCGGCAATCGCCGCAAACGGCGCCGCAAGCATGGCGGAAGCCGCAAGAACCAGTAATTTACGCATTTAAGCGTCCTCCTTTTAGTGTTGACGCAGCTGCAGCGCCGCGCCTTGTTGTGCGAAAGGAATGACCGCTCAGCCGGGTCACCACTTTCACGCCCGGGACCGCCACACGGAAAGTCCCCTGGTTGGGACCGCACGGACAGCCCAAGGTTCCCGATCCGTGTCAGCGTTGCAGAACGCTGGCGATGAAATCATAGGTCTGCGGCTGGACCCAGACCGTCGGATCGTTGACCTTGAGCTTGGCTTTACCGGTTTTCGGGTTGGGAATCGGGATCAGCCTGCCGTCGCGGCCGATCAGGAAGGTTTGCGGCACGACCTCGACAAAGTAGCGTTTCTTGGCCTCCTCGGTATGATCGAACAGCACGTGGAAATCGAACTTGTGCTCGTCCTGGAACGCCTTGGCGGGCTCCGATTTATCGTACACCGCGACTGCCACGACGGTGAATCCCTGGTCCTTGAAGCGTTCGTAGAGTTTCTGAAATTCGGGCATCTCGACCAGGCACGGATAGCACCAGCTGGCCCAGAAATTCAACAACACGACCTTATCGGCCGCTATGACCGACAATGTCTCCAGCCCGTCAGCACTCAACGAACGGGCCGTGAAATCCGGCGCCAACACGCCGGGTGTGACCTGTTCCTGGGCGTCGACGCCCGGCGCCAGCAGCACCAACAGTGGTGCACTCAGTAGGATCAGACTCTGCAACAGCGTTTTATTTCGATTCATAACAGGCTACTCGACGACCACGGCATCCAGCGGTTCGCCGGTCATCACCCGGAAATCGACCGCCGTCTTCGCCTCCCGGCCGTCAGCGTAGTCCAGCCACACGCGCAGCCGGTACAGGCCGTGCATCGGAATCGCGCTGCCCATTTCCAGGTGTTCCCTGAAGTCGAAGGCCAGCTCCGGCCGGAAATCGTGACTCTCCTCGCCGGTCACCCAGTGACCCATCATCGGCATGCCGAGACGCGCACGGACCCGCGTCGGGGCCGGCTTGCCGCTGGCAGGGGTTATCGACACCGTGAAGGGGACGTTGACGCCGGTCTCGATCTTGTTCGCCGGCAGCGCGACCTTCACCACCGCTTCGGGGAGTTCGGCACGCAGCACCGGTCCGCCGGCAATGGCTGCGCCGCTCAACGCCAGGCCGGCGAATGCCCCGAGGAGGCCTGCAATCCGGTGAGGTTGTTGCATCGCTTGTGTACCCTTTTTCTTGGTTCACCGCCCTGTTCTGACACCGGTTCCCCAGGCAAAGTTCATCCATTCCAGCGTCCGTTGTCCGCGT
>JAHELT010000267.1 GCA_024644045.1 Chromatiales bacterium
CTTCGCCATGGGCGAAAATGTGCTCAGCGCGGCAGCGGATGTCGGCGCTGGAGGCGCCGATGCGAATCTCGTAGCGGCCGGGTTCGGTATTCCAGCGCGCGAGACCGACGTCATAGTAGGTGAGGTCTGCCGGGCCCAGGGTAAACGTTGCCGTGGCGGATGCGCCCGCTGCCAGACGCAGCTTCACGAATCCTCGCAGCTCCTGCTCGGGACGATGCACCACACTTTCGGCTGCGTGCAGATAAAGCTGCACCACCTCGGCGCCGGGCGTGCTGCTGCTGTTTGTCACCTGCACGCTGACGGACACCGCATCGCCCTGCTCAGAGACAACGAGATCCTCGTAGGTAAAGCTGCTGTAGCTCAGGCCGTGGCCGAATGGAAACAGCGGCGTCACGCCGGCAGTATCGAAGTAGCGGTAGCCGACGTAGAGGCTTTCTCGATAGTGCACCTGCCGGTGAGCGCCAGGAAACCACTGGTCCGCTGCAGCGTCCGTCATCGTATGGGGGAACGTTTCTGCCAGCTTGCCGCTGGGATTGGCGATACCCAGTAAAAGATCGGCAATCGCACTGCCGCCAGCCTGCCCGCCCAGGTAAGCTTCCAAGATGGCGCGGGGCTGATCGACCCAGGGCATTGCCACCGGCGCGCCGTTACACAGCACAACCACAGTTTGCGGATTGACCGCGCACACCGCTTCGATCAGGCGGCTGTGCTGCTCGGGAAGATCGATGTGGCTGCGGTCGAATCCCTCGGATTCGTAGATGCCCGGCAGGCCGGCAAACACCACCGCCACGTCTGCCGCCGCGGCAATCTCAGCAGCCTCTGCGATGAGACTGTCGTCCAGCGCGCTCTGTTTCGGATCGTAGCCCTCAGCGTAGCTGAGTTTGCCCACAACCTCGGATAGCGCGTCCCAGGCGTTGTCGAGCTGGGTGGGATTGACCTGGGAGCTGCCGGCGCCCTGGTAGCGGGGCCGTTTGGCGAATGCGCCTATGACGGCAATGTGCCTGGCCGGGTCGAGCGGCAGCAGGGTATCTTCGTTTTTCAGTAGCACCGCCGCCTCGGCTGCCGCCCGCCGGGCGAGACGGTGGTGTGCCTGCAGATCGACCGCGTGCTGTTCGGCTTCGAGATCCGCGCCGAGGAGGCTCAAGGCAACGTTTCGTTCAATTGCGCGGTCGAGATCTGTGCCTGTCAGGCTGCCATCCTGCACCGCTGCCAGTACCTTTGCGTCATTGACTCCGCCGCTGCCGGGCATCTCGAGATCGAGGCCGCTGACAAGCCCAGCCACGCGATTGTTCGTCGCGCCCCAGTCGGTTACCACAAGGCCTTCAAATCCCCATTCCTCACGCAGCACTTTGTTCAGCAGCCAGTCGTGCTCGCTGCAGTAGATGCCGTTCAGCCGATTGTAAGCGCACATGACGGTCCAGGGCTGTGTCTCTCGCACGGCTATTTCGAAACCGCGCAGGTAAATCTCACGAAGTGCGCGTTCATCGACGATGGCGTCGATGTACATACGTGCATGCTCCTGATTGTTAACGGCAAAGTGTTTAATGCTTGTGCCGACGCCCTGGGACTGCACGCCGTTGATCAGCGCTGCAGCGAGTCTGCCGGTCTGCAGCGGATCTTCGGAGAAATACTCGAAATTGCGACCGCAGCAGGGATGGCGCTTGATGTTCATGCCTGGACCGAGCAGCACGGTCACGTGCTCGGCGGCACATTCACGCCCCAGCGCCACGCCGATTTCCTGCAACAGATCGACATCCCACGTTGCCGCCAGCGCGCAGGCGGTGGGGAAACATGTGGCGGGCACGCTGCGATTGAGTCCCACAAGGTCGGCGCTCTGTGCCTGTTTACGCAGACCGTGGGGCCCGTCGGTCACCATGACGTTCGGCAGGTTGTGACGGTCGAGACCCTCCAGATGCCAGAAGCTTTTTCCTGAGCAGAAGCGCGCTTTTTCTTCGAGCGTCATATCGGCGACGATAGTTGCCGCCTGGTTGTGTTTGGATTTGAGGCCTGGATGTGTGGGCATGGAGTTTGCCTAAAAGTGATTTGCGTGAAATGCCATGTGATCGTCGATGAAGGTGGCGATGAAAAAATAACTGTGGTCGTAGCCCGGGTGGCGATGCAGTGCCAGCGGCAACCCGGCGTCATCAGCAGCCGCCTCCAGCAGTTCGGGCTTCAGCTGCGCTTCGAGGAAGGTGTCGTCCAGACCCTGATCAACCCGCACCGGCAGCGTCGCGGCACCGTCGTCAAGCAGCGCGCAGGTATCGTATGCGCGCCAGGCATTGTGGTCAGCACCCAGGTAACCGCCCAGCGCTTTTTCACCCCAGGGACAGTTCATGGGCGAACAAATCGGTGCAAACGCCGAGGCCGCGCGAAAGCGGCCGGGGTTTTTCAGCGCTATCGTCAGCGCGCCGTGGCCGCCCATGGAATGTCCCATGATGCCCTGGCGCTCGGGATCCACGGGGAACGAGGTTTCCACGAGACGCGGCAGTTCCTCGGTAATGTAGTCGTACATATGGTAGTGCTGGGACCACGGAGGCTGGGTTGCGTTCAGATAAAACCCGGCGCCCAGGCCGAAATCGTAGGCGCCTTCCGGATCGTCGGGGACGGCTTCGCCGCGGGGGCTGGTATCGGGAGCGACCACGGCAATGCCGTGTGCGGCGGCGGCGCGCTGGGCACCGGCTTTCTGCACGAAGTTTTCGTCGGTGCAGGTGAGACCGGAAAGCCAGTACAGTACCGGGACCGGTCTTTCCTCTGCCTGAGGCGGCACAAAGATGGAAAAAGTCATGTCGCAGCTGAGGCTTTCCGCGGCATGTCTGTAGCGCAGCTGGCGGCCGCCGAACGCGAGGTTGGCGCTTATCTGTTCCATTGGTGTCCCTTCATTCGTAATCTATCGGTGGTGGTCGGGTGCTGCGGCGGCGCCGCACCCAGGGGGCAAGCACCACGATTACGCCCAGCAGCATGATGACAAGGGTGAGCGGCCGCTGCCACAGAAACGCGAAACTCTGATCGTAGATGAGCAGCGCCCGGCTCAAATTCTCCTCCATCATGCCGCCAAGGATGAAGCCGAGGATCATGGGCGCCATGGGGAAATCCAGCAAACGCAGACCCACCGCCGCTGCGGCAAAAAGCACCATGAGCTGGATGTCGAACGTGTTGAAGCTGACGAAATAAACGCCGATAAGCGAGAAGAACGCGACCAGCGGCAACAGGAACTGGCGCGGCACCGCCAGCAGACGCGCAATGTAGGGTATCAGCGGCAGGTTCAGCACAAGCAGGATCACGTTGCCGATCCACATGGAGACGATGACCGACCAGAAAATGGCGGGTTCGTTGATATAGAGGAGAGGGCCGGGCTGTATCCCGTAGGCGATCAGCGCGCCAAGCAGAATGGCAGTAGTGCCGGAACCGGGTATACCCAGGGTTAACAGCGG
>JAHELT010000017.1:0-13099 GCA_024644045.1 Chromatiales bacterium
CACCGGCGGCAGCAAGGGCATCGGCAAAGGTATTGCGCGTGTGTTCGCCGATCACGGCGCCAAGGTTCTGATCGCCGCGCGCACCCTGGGCGACGCGGAGAAGGCGGCTGCCGACATCGGCGGCGAGACCTCGGCGGTCAGTGCCGACGTGTCCGATTTCGCGAGTATGCAGGCGATGGCCGCCGAGGCCGAAAAACGCCATGGCGGGATCGACGTGCTGTGTGCGAACGCCGGCATATTCCCGGCCGCGAAACTCGAGGAAATGGACGGCGATGAGTGGGACCTGGTGCTGGGTACGAATCTCAAGGGCTGTTTCAATTCCGTCAAGGCCTGCGTGCCCTACCTGAAGAAGAGCGACCAGGGCCGCGTGGTACTCACCTCATCGATCACCGGCCCGATAACGGGCTTTCCGGGCTGGACCCACTACGGTGCCAGCAAGGCGGGACAGCTGGGCTTCATGCGCACCGCGTGTATCGAGCTGTCCAAGTACGGTATCACCGTGAACGCCGTGATGCCCGGTAACATCGTGACCGAAGGCCTCGAGGACCTCGGTGAGGACTACCTCGCGACCATGGCTGCGTCGATCCCACTGAAGAAACTCGGTTCGGTCGAGGACATCGGTAACGCGGCGCTGTTCCTGGCCTCGAAGGAAGCGGCGTACATCACCGGGCAGACCATCGTGGTCGACGGCGGACAGACCCTGCCCGAGTCGCTGGAAGCGCTCGAGGCCGTGTAGTCGTCGCGGCCGGCGCCCGTGCGGTAAGGCGGCAGGCGCAGTGCTTGCGCCAAGCGGTGCAGGTTTTCAGACAGGAGTGATCATGAGCGACTTCGATGACCTTGCGCACGAACAACAGCTGAAACGGCTGCAGGCGCTTGCCGAGCACGCGCTCGCCCGCTACGACTGCATTCCCGCCGGCGCGACGGTCGACATGATCAACTTGTCGGAAAACGCGACGTACAAGATCACCGATCCGGCGAGCGGTCAGCACTGGGCGCTGCGGGTGCATCGCGAAGGCTACCACTCGGACGCCGCGATCGCCTCGGAGCTGGCCTGGATGCAGGCGTTGCGTGCCGACGGCGCGGTGCTGACCCCCGTGCCGCTGCCGGGGCGGGACGGCGAGCTCATTCAGGCGGTAGACCACGAGCTCCTGCCGCGCCCGCGCAATGTGGTGCTGTCCGCCTGGGAGGAAGGCCGGGAACCGGAAGGAGAGGGCCCGCATCTCATGGACTGGTTCGCGGTGCTGGGCGAGACGACGGCGCGCATGCACCTGCACGAAAAAGCCTGGCAGCGCCCGGACGGGTTTGAACGCCACACCTGGGATTTCGACACGAGCCTCGGATCACGCCCCCACTGGGGGCGCTGGCGCGACGGCATGGGGCTCACGCCGGCGATCGAGGACGTGTTCGCGCGTACGGTCGATCTCATTGAACGGCGCCTGGACCGGTTCGGCAAGGGGCCCGACCGCTTCGGCCTGATTCACTGCGACATGCGTCTCGCCAACCTGCTGGTTGACGGCGATGTCACCAAGGTGATCGATTTCGACGATTGCGGGTTCAGCTGGCTGATGTACGACGCCGCCACCACCGTGTCATTTTTTGAGGACCGGGCCGACGTGCCCGAGCTGATGCGCGCCTGGGCGCGCGGCTACCGCAGGGTCGCCGCGCTGTCCGCCGAGGACGAGCATGAAATCACCACGTTCGTCATGCTGCGCCGCCTGTTGCTGGTGGCCTGGATCGGCTCGCACTCGGAGACGGAACTCGCGCAGTCGATGGGCGTGAGCTATACGCAAAACACGGTCGCTTTGTGCGAGGCGTACCTGCGCGACTTCGGCTAACCACGCACAGGGCCGCGACCGGGGTTCAGACATGAGCGACGAGCACCAGACGTTCTACTACCTGGGGGTCGCGTTGGCCATCGGGTTGCTGATCGGCGTCGAGCGCGGCTGGACCGGACGCGGTGCACAGGAGGGCGGGCGCGTCGCCGGTGTGCGCACCTACGGATTGATCGGATTGCTGGGTGGCGCCCTGGCGACGCTTCCCCAATACCTCGGAGCATGGTTGCTGGGTCTGGCATTCGTCGGACTCGCCGGCCTGCTGGCAACCGTTTATGCAGTAAACCGGCGCCATGGCGGGGACGTCGGCATTACCAGCCTGGTCGCCGGTCTTCTGACCTTCGTGCTCGGTGCCCTGGCGGCAACGGGCGAGGTGGTGATAGCCGTCGCTGCCGCGGTGATCACGACGCTGCTGCTGAGCTACAAGCCACTGCTGCACAGCTGGGTGCGTGCGCTGGAGGGCGAAGAACTGCGCGCCGGTATCAAGCTGCTGCTCATCTCGGTGGTGTTGCTCCCGATCCTCCCGAATCAGGGCTATGGCCCCGGGCAGGTTCTGAATCCTTATCAGATCTGGTGGATGGTGGTGCTGATTGCGGTGATTTCCTTCGTCGGCTATTTTGCCATCAAGATCGGCGGTACTCGCCGGGGTGCTCTGTTTACCGGCCTGTTTGGCGGGTTGGCATCATCGACTGCGGTTACCCTGCATTTCTCGAGGACATCGCGACGCGACCCGTCCCTCGCGCCGGTCATGGCGATGGGAATTCTGCTGGCCTGTGGAACCATGTTTCCGCGCATGCTGCTGGTGTCCAGCGTGCTCAACGGCGATTTGTTCAAGCTCATGCTCGTACCGGCAACGATCATGGCCTTGATCGTCTACTTGCCGGCGCTGCGGCACTGGCGTTCTCAGGCACACGTAGCCTCCAGTACGACTTCGCCGTTGAAGAACCCCCTGGAGCTCGTGCCCGCTGTGAGTTTCGGGCTGTTGCTGGCCCTGGTGCTGTTGCTTGGCAAGGCGCTGCAGAGCGGGTTCGGCGAGACCGGTGTTCTGTCGCTTGCCGCGGCCTCCGGCGTGGCGGACGTGGATGCGATCACGCTGTCGCTGGCGCGCATGAGTCAGGACGATCTGGCGCTGCACGTCGCGGTAATGGGGGTTGTAGTCGCCGCTTCCATCAACAGCCTCGTGAAGGCCGGTATGGCGACCTTCATTGGCGGGCGCGATGTCGGGCATCGCGTGGGATTGCCGCTGGTCGCCAGCGCTGTCGGCGGCGTGCTGTCGGCCTGGTGGTGGGTGTGGTGAACGGCATTTCGCGCCTGGGAAACCACGCTACATGAGCGGTGATGCTTTCGTGAACGAGGAGAGTCGAGCATGACGACAGTGACAAGTCCAGCGGGTGGCCGGCAATGCAGTGCAGAAGAATGGGCGCTTCGAGTCGACCTGGCGGCTGCGTTTCGCCTGACCGTGCAGTTCGACTGGCACGAGTCGGTGGGCAACCATTTCAGCGCAGCGGTGAGCGCCGACGGCAAGACCTTTCTGTTGAACCCCAAGTGGAAACATTTCTCGACCATTCGAGCGAGCGACCTGCTGTGCCTCGATGCGTCGGACGACAGTGTGATGCAATGGGACGACGCGCCGGATCCGTCGGCCTGGTGCATCCATGGCCGGTTGCACGCGGCACTCCCGGGCGCGCGCGTGCTGCTGCACTGTCATCCGCCGTATGCCACGGCGTTATGCGGTCTGCAAGACCCGTCGATCAAACCGATCGACCAGTGCACCGCGCGCTTCTACAACCGTGTGGCGGTCGACACGGATTTCGGCGGTCCGGCGGACGAAGCCGGGGAGGGCGACCGCCTGGCAAGTGCGATGGGCAACCATTCGGTGATGCTGATGGGCAATCACGGGGTGGCCGTCACCGGCGCGACCGTTGCCGAGGCGTTCGAGGACCTGTATTTCCTGGAGCGCGCAGCGCGGACCATGGTGCTCGCCTATTCCACCGGCCAGCCGCTCAACGTGATGGACGAGGCGCTGGCGGAGAAGACCGCCGCCGGCTGGAACGCCTACCGCGCTGCGGCATTCCCTCACTTCGCGTACCTCAAACAGACGCTCGACCAGAGCGACCCCACCTACAAGGAATAGGGTAACGGGGGCATTCCGCTGCTTTCTTCGCTTACGCTCGCGTGCCCGTAAGCGAAAAGAACGGGCTGTCCCATTTCCCGCGCTCCTGTGAGACGTCGCCCGCGATAAGTGCACTGTTCCTTTATCCGCTCAGCACGCAGCGCCGTGAACACACTCTTCAGTGGCCCCTTCACCGCTCGGAAACGGCGTTGAACGACTACAGCAGCGCGCGGGCGTCGCGCGCGAGCGCTGGAATCGTCTGCCGCAGCGCGTCGAGGTCCCGCGGATTGGCGGCGTTGCCGTCCACCGCGCGGCGCAGCACGCCCTGAAGAATGGCCGCCAGGCGGAAGTAGGAAAATGTGATGTAGAAGTTCCACTCGGCGATCGGCGCGATGCCGCGCCGCTCGCAGTAGCGCTCCACGTACTCGGTTTCGCTCGGGATATCCCGGGCGCCGCGCTCGACGCCGCCGAGTCCGCGCAGAAAATCGCGATCGTTCGGCAGGCGCCACTGCATGCACTGATAGGCGAGATCCGCGAACGGATGCCCCAGCGTCGACAGCTCCCAGTCGAGCAGCGCGGCGATCTCCGGCCGCTGCGGGTGGAAAATCATGTTGTCGATGCGGTAGTCGCCGTGCACCACGGACACCGCCTCGGGAATGTCGGGAAAGTTGTCGTTGAGCCAGGCCGCCACCCAGTCGACGTCGGGCAGCGGTTCCAGCGCCGAGGCCTTGTACTGGCGGGTCCACCGGTCGAGCTGCCGGGCGAAGTAGTCGCCGGGGCGCCCGAAGTCGGCGAGCCCGATGCTGGCCGGATCGAGGTTGTGCAACGCCGCCAGCGTCCGGTTCATCGCATCGAATACCGCGCCGCGCTCGGCGTTGCCGAGCGCCGGCAGGGCCGGGTCCCAGAAGATCCGCCCGTCGACGAACGCCATGACGAAGAACATGGTACCCAGCGGGCTGTCCTCGCCGGAGAGGTGCAGCGTGCGCGGTACCGGCACGTCCGAGCCCGCGAGCGCCGTCATCACGCGGAACTCGCGGTCCACCTGATGCGCCGATCTGAGCAGCTTGCCGGGCGGCTTGGCGCGTAAAACGTAGGTCCGGTCCTGTGTCAGCAGGCGGTAGGTCGGGTTGGACTGCCCGTCGGTGAACCGTTGCACCTGCTCGAGCTTGCCGAAGCCGTCGATGTGCTCGCGCAGGTACGCCTCGAGCGCCTCCTGATCGAAGCTGTGCAGCGCGGAGGCCATCAGGTGCGGGCCGTCATGACCGGTGAAGCTCGCCACGAACGTACCGACGCGGTGCAACCGCACGGTCGCCCGCTGCAGCCCGCGCCGGAACCGAAAGGTGTTTTCGCCACATACCGGGTAATATCCCCGAGATTCGAACACATTGTAAAGAAACGGCGGGGCGCATCGCACCGCGGGAGCCGTCTCTATGACTGAACAGGGTATGCAGCTTGGCATGAGCGAGCGCGTAAAGCCGCTCGTCGAGCAGGTCGCACGCATGATCCGTGACGAGGTGATGCCGCTCGAGGCCGAGTTTCATGCCGAGATCGAATGCGGCGATCGCTGGGCGTTTAGCGAACGGCAGACCGAGATACTCGCACAGCTCAAGGCCCGCGCCCGCGAGCGCGGTCTGTGGAACTTCTGGCTCACGGATTCGGAAAAGGGCTCGGGTCTTACCACCGTCGAGTACGCCTACCTCGCCGAGGAGATGGGCAAATCGCCGCTGGCCGCCGAGGTGTTCAACTGTGCCGCGCCGGACACCGGCAACATGGAAGTGCTGGTACGCTACGGCACGCCGGAGCAGCAGGGCACGTGGCTCACCCCGCTGCTCGACGGTGAGATCCGCTCCGCGTATCTGATGACCGAGCCCGATGTCGCCTCCTCGGATGCGACTAACATCGCGATGCGCTGTGAGCGCGACGGCGACCATTACGTGCTCAACGGCGAGAAGTGGTGGGCGTCCGGCGCCGGCGATCCGCGCTGCGCGGTGTACATCGCGATGGTGCGCACGGCCGACGACGGGCCGAAGCACCGGCGCCATTCGATGATCCTGGTGGATGCCACGACCCCGGGGATCAGCAAACTGCGGCCCATGCAGGTGTACGGCCACGACGATGCGCCGCACGGGCATTTCCACCTGCGGTTCGAGCAGGTGCGGGTGCCGGTGCGGAACCTGCTGCTCGGGGAGGGCCGAGGCTTCGAGATCGCGCAGGGACGGCTCGGGCCGGGGCGCATACATCACTGCATGCGCGCAGTCGGTCAGGCGGAGCTGGCGCTGCAGCTGATGTGCGAGCGCGCGCTGGCGCGCCGCGCGTTCGATAAACCGCTGGCGCAGCTCGGCGCCAACTTCGACATCATCGCGGAGTCGCGCATGGCCATCGAGCAGGCGCGCCTGCTGTGCCTGAAGGCGGCCTGGATGATGGACCAGGGCGACGCGCGCGCGGCCGCCCCGTGGATCAGTCAGGTCAAGGTGGTAGCGCCGAGGGTTGCCCTGAAAGTCACCGACGAGGCGATCCAGATGTTTGGCGGCGCGGGCATCAGCCAGGACGCGCCGCTTGCCCGCCAGTGGTTGCATCTGCGCACCTTGCGTCTGGCGGACGGGCCGGATGCCGTGCACCGCCGTCAGATTGCACGTGCGGAGCTGCGCCGTCACGCTCCGGAAGCGTGACGCGGCCGG
The DNA here is from genome assembly GCA_024644045.1 of Chromatiales bacterium. Lineage (GTDB taxonomy): Bacteria > Pseudomonadota > Gammaproteobacteria > JAHELT01 > JAHELT01 > JAHELT01. The sequence continues at coordinate 6,624 of JAHELT010000017.1, forward strand.
CCGCTCAGAGCACCTCTGCGCCGAACTGCGCGGCGCCTTCCAGCAGCACTTCCCACAGCGACAGGGCAAAGCCGCGCGGCAGGAACAGTTCGAAGCCGTCCTGCGAGCGCCACAGCGTGACGCCGACGTGGTGCAGCACCGAGGCGGCCACCGTACCGACGGGGAAGGCGGTCTCGCGCAGATCGATGGGGAGATGGCGATTGATCAGGCTCGCTGCCTGCGGGCCCTCGATGCGCAGGTGGGTTCTCGAGTGGGACAGATCCAGGGTAGCCCCTTCCTCCGCGCTGAGCGCCGGCGCCGCGGCGCCGAACATCCACCACTTCAACGGTTCGATCCGCAGCAGTGCACCCCGCTTGCCCACGGCGGCTCGTCCGGGGCCCGGCGCCGCCTCGACGGCCGCTTCGCGAGCCGCTTTTTCACCGACCGCGACAAGCGTAGCGGGCCACGCGGCCACCTGGTGCAGAATCAACCCGTGCATGTCGCACAGCGACACGCCCGTCTCGCCGGCCGTGCCGGCGTGTCCGATGCTGTAATGCCCGGCGAGGGCCGAAACGCGTTCAGCCATGCATGCGCGCCCCGCTCGGATCGTACATGTGCGGCGACACGATCTCGACCTCGACGTTGCCGGCGCGCACGGGGTCGGCGGCGACCACGGGTTTCCCCGACCAGGCCGCGTGGCCGCCGACCATGAACCCGAGGCCGATCCAGTGCCCCAGCGCCGGCGAATGGGTCACCGCGGTGATCCAGCCGTCGCCGTGGCCGGCCACCTGCTCGGCCCGGCACAGCAGGGCGCCGGCGTTGAACGTCTGGCTGCGGTCCCGCGGAAAAACTCCCACCAGCCGCGGCCGGTCTTCGCGCACCAGCGCCGGGCGTTTGCGCAGCGCGCTGCCGATGTAGTGCTTGTTCCCGGCGGCCATCTTGCCGAGCCCGGCGTCGTCGATACTGACCCGGCCGTCCAGCTCGGCGCCGGTCACGTGGCCTTTCTCGATGCGCAGCGCGCCGAGCGCCTCGAGGCCGTACAGGCAGCCGCCCAGCGGCTCGGCGATGTCCCACAGCAGGTCCATCATTGCCGGACCGTAGTCGGCGGGTACGTAGACCTCGAAAGCCAGCTCGCCGGAGAAACTGATGCGCGCAATGCGGCACGGGATGCCGCCCGTGAGGCGCGTTTCCACGACCCCCATGAAAGGCAGCGATTCATCGGTGAGCACGTGCGGATCGATGACGCACGCTGCCAGCACGGCGCGCGATTCGGGCCCGGCCACGGCGGTGCCGGCCCACTGCTCAGAGACGGAAGTCACGTGCACGCGCAGGTCCGGCCAGCGGGTCTGAAGCAGCTCTTCCAGCCACACCATGACTTTGGCCGCGTGTGCGGTGGTGGTGGTCATGAAGTAGTCGGTCTCCGACAGACGCCAGGTTGTGCCGTCGTCCATCACAATGCCGTCGTCGCGCAGCATGATGCCGTAGCGTGCCTTTCCGATCGGCAGCTTGGCGAACGGGTTGGTGTAGACGCGGTTCAGGAACTCGGTGGCATCCGGGCCCTGCACGGCAATCTTGCCGAGCGAGGTCACGTCGCACAGGCCGACCGAGGTCCGCACCGTGGACGCCTCGCGCACGTAGGCCTGGGCGAGCGATTCGCGGTCGCGGGCAAAGAACCACGGGCGCTGCCAGAGGCCGGCTTCGGTCATGGTTGCGCCGTGCGCCAGATTCCAGTCGTGCATGGGTGTGCGGCGCAGCGGGCGGAAATGCGAGCCCTTGCCGCGTCCGGCGAGCGCACCGAGGCTGACCGGCGTGTACGGTGGCCGGAATGTGGTGGTGCCGACCTCCGCAATCTCCTTGCCGAGCGCTTCGGCCATCAGCGCCAGCCCGATGACATTGCCCATCTTGCCCTGATCGGTCGCCATGCCGAGTGTCGTGTAACGCTTGAGGTGCTCCACCGAGACGTAGCCTTCGCGGTGCGCGAGACGAACGTCCTCGGCCGTCACGTCGTTCTGCACGTCGACGAAGCTTTTCAGTTTCTGGCCCGCCACCCTCACCTCGTACAGTGGCCGGATCGGCGCCGACCAGCCGCCCGCCGGCGGCGCGGATACCGAAGGCACCGACTTGCCGAGTGCTGCCGCGGCCGCCGCCGCGGCGGCGCGCCCGGATGTCTCACAAGCCTGCTCATCCCAGATTCCGGCGGCGGCGCCGGCCACGTGAAGCGGCTCGCCGCACTCGCCCGGCAGGAAGCAGGCGAGCGCCGCGTTCCATACCGGCCGGGCGCCCCGGTGCGAGTGCAGGTGGACCACCGGCGACCAGCCCCCAGAGACGGCGACGAAGTCGCAGTCGAAGGTCGCTCCGGTTCGCCAGCCGGTACCGTCCGCGACGGCCGTGCGCAGTGCGTCGACACTCCGGGCGCCCTGTGCTTGCAGCGGTGCGGTGTTGGTATGCACAACTATGCCCTCATCCGCGGCAGCCGTTGACAGCGGCTCCGGGACGGTGTCGCGGGCATCGAGCAGTGTTACCGCCGCGCCGGCTCGCGCGAGCTCCAGTGCGGCGGCGTAGGCCGAGTCGTTGTTCGTCGCGACGATGACGCTTTCGCCGGGCAGCACCGCGAAACGATTCAGGTAGCTGCGCGCCGCCGTCACGCTCATCACCCCGGGCCGGTCGTTGTCGCCGAAGGCGACGTGCCGCTCGAGCGCACCGGTGGCGAGGATCGTGTGCCGGGCGCGGACCGTCCAGAAACGCTGGCGCGGCAGGTGGGGCGAAGGGTTGGCGAGGTGCTCGGTGACCCGCTCCAGCAAGCCCGCCACCCCGTGGTCGTAGAGTCCGAACGCGGTGGTGCGGGTCATGATCCGCACACCCGCGGCGGCGACCGCGGCGAGCTCCCGGGCATGGCCGGTCGCGGCCGGATCGTGTGGCTGGTTGAGCAGGTTGCCGCCGAGCTCGAAGTCCTGTTCGACCAGCAGCACGTCGAGGCCCGCCTCGGCGGCCACCCGGGCCGCTGCCAGGCCGGCGGGACCCGCGCCGACCACCAGCAGGTCGCAGAAGTCATGCGCATGCTCGTAGCGGTCCGGGTCCGGCGCCCGCGAGGCCGTGCCCATGCCGGCCGCCCGGCGGATGAGCTTCTCGTAGCGCATCCACATGCCGGTGCCGCGGCCCCATTCGAAAGGCGGCACGCCCATGAAGGTCTTGTAGTAGAAGCCGGCAACGAAGAACCGGCTCAACAGGCCGTTCACTGCGCCCAGGTCGTAGCGCACGTTCGGCCACGCGTTCTGTCCGGCCGCGGCCAGCCCCTCGAACAGCTCCTGGGTAGTCGCCTTGACGTTGGGGTCGCGGCGCGCGGCGCGGCCCAGCGTGACCAGCGCGCCGGACTCCTCGACACCGGCCGACATCACGCCGCGCGGGCGGTGGTACTTGAAGCTGCGGCCCAGCAGGCGCTCGCCGCTCGCGAGCAGCGCCGAGGCGAGAGTGTCGCCCGGATGTCCGCTGAGTCCGCGTTCGTCCCAGGTGAAGCGCAGGGTCTGCGAGCGGTCGATCCTTCCGCCGTCGGTCAGGCGCCGGGCGCTCATCGACCCTCCTCGAGCGCCTGTGCGATGCCTGCGTGCGCCGGGCGCACGCTGCGGATCTCATGCGTCAACGTATCGCGCTCGACCACCAGCCACAAGCGGCAGCCGTTGGCGTGATGCCAGGTTTCCGCCTGCATCCCGCGCACATTTTCGCGCTCGAAGACCGCGCGCAACCATTGCTCCGGCGGCGCGTCGAGCGGCGGGTACTCGATCGACGCGTCGCCGCCGTAGGTGAATTCACTGTGGTCTCGCTCGCCGCAGAACGGGCAGGGAATGCGGATCATGGTGGTTGCCTTCAGCCGTGCAGTTTGGGGTCGGGGCCGGCCCCGCGTTCGTCGATGTTGATCCCGCGCTCGAAGCGGCGCAGATCGTGATTCTCGATCACCGGATCGGGGCGCTCATTGGCGATCAGGTCGGCGAAGTACCAGCCCGAGGCGGGACTCGCCTTGAAACCGCCGTAGTTCCAGCCGGCGTTCAGATAGAGGTTCTGGAGCGGCGTCCGGCACATGAAAAACGAGCCGTCCATGGACATGTCCATGACGCCGGACCAGTGGCGCAGCAGGCGCACGCGCCCGAGGCAGGGTAGGATCGAAATGGCGCACTCCGCGCAATCCTGCACCGGCGGCAGATTGCCGCGCTGGGCATACGACTTGTACCAGTCGAGATCGCCGCCGAACACCATGCCGCCCTTGTCCGACTGCGAGATATAGAAATGCGCGCCGGCGACGCCGAACACCACGACCTGGTCGAGCAGCGGCTTGAGCGGCTCGGTCACGAACGCCTGCAGCTTGTGGGTCTCGATCGGCAGGGTGCCGAGCTCGGCCATGCGCCACAGGCGCGAGGTGTTGCCGGCTACCGCAAACCCGATCTTGGCGCCACGGATGGTGCCGCGCGTGGTCTCGAGCCCGGTGACGCGGGCGCCGTCGCGATGCACCCCGGTGACCTCGCAGTTCTGGATGATATCGACGCCGCGCTGATCGGCAGCGCGCGCGTAGCCCCAGGCGACCGCGTCATGGCGCGCGGTGCCGGCCCGCCGCTGTACCGTGGCGGCGATGATCGGGAAACGCGCACCGGGGGCATAGTTGAGATGCGGGACGGTGCGTTTGAGCTCGTCCAGACTCCACAACTCGCCGTCGGAGTCCGTGAGGCGCATGGTGTTGTACCGGCGCGCCGCCGCGTCCCGCGCCGCCGGGCTGTGCAGCAGGGTGATATGCGAGCGCTGGCTGAACATTACGTTGTAGTTCAAGTCGTGGCTCAGGTTCTCCCACAGCTCCAGCGAGTGTTCGTAGAAACGGCGGTTGCCGGGCAGCATGTAGTTCGAGCGGACGATGGTGGTGTTACGCCCGCCGTTACCGCCGCCGAGCCAGCCTTTCTCCAGCACCGCCACGTTTGTGATGCCGTGGTTGCTCGCCAGATAGTAAGCGGTGGCCAGTCCGTGCAGGCCGCCGCCGACGATGACCACGTCGTAGGCCGGTTTGGGCTCGGGGTCACGCCAGGCGCGGTCCCAGCCGCGCTGCCCGCGCAACCCGTTCCAGAACACGCTCCAGGCGGAATAGCGGGTCATCGCCGGGGATCCCGGACGCGCGGCCACGCCTGCGGGTCGCGCGCCTCGCGGTGCGCGAAATCTGCGTTACACATCGGTAGGTCCTGTACTCGGGTACGCTGCACGTCGTTGTTACGCGCTTTTTACGGTAACCGGACTGCGCATGCAATGGATAGGGCCGTCACGCAGGGGCTGCGCGCCGCCCGGTCGCCGCCCGGACGATCAGCCGCGCGGCATCAGCGCAGCGATAGCGGGCGCCGGGCTACCAGGCGGGCCAGCGGTTGAGCAGCAGCCAGTACTTTCCCGCCTGGGTCATGCAGGCGACGAACTCATCGGCGTCGGTGGAAACGGCCAGGCAGCTGCTCGCGCCGAGGCGATAGGCGAGTGCTACGTCTGCGGTGGTATCCGCTGCGGCCAGCACGATCACACGCGCGCCGGTCAGCGAGTCGGTGGCCCGGATCTTCTTCAGCGCCGTGACGCTGCCCGGGTCCGGCCAGCCGTCCAGCACGATCAGCTGCGGCACCGCGACCGGTTCGCGACGGGTGGCATTGGCCGGCGACAGACCGTCGAGGATACGTTCGACGTCCGGCACCTGAACGATGCGCGCCGTTCCGGCGGACGCTGCAAGGCTTTGCCGCACCAGCGAGAAGCGCTCGCTGTCGGCGGTGATGACGGCTATGGCGGGCTGTGCGTATGACATACGGGGGCGAAAGGGCAAATGCTATGCCGTAAACGGGCAACGATGCTGTTGCGTCTGCCCAGTGTGTGATTAAGCGCACATAACGCGGCACATGACTCACGAGAAAACGTGGCGTTCCCGGCAATGCCGGCCGTCCGGACGGCGGGGTACGGGTTCCACGGGCCGCTTGGGTGACCGTCACGCAACGTGAAGGTGACTGAACGGCGACAGGCGGCCCGCTTCCCGGGGTCGAGAAACGTCCAGGTGTGCCGCAGAGCGCGCTGCAGCGCGGTTCGCGGGCTGTCAAATTCCGGTCACCGTGAACTGGCCCGAAGGTTGCTTTGCGTAACAGCAGACTTTAGGCCGTACTTGATTTGCGGTGGATACCGCAAGAATCCCGCGCCACGGAGGACCTGGCAATGTTGAATTCACGATGCAATCGACTGGTCAAGCGACAAGGCGAAACGGGCCCGATTCCGTTTCGGACGGGCCGATTTTTCAGCCAGAACGGTTCCTGGTATTTCATGACCCGGGAAGGCCGGGCCGAGGGACCTTACCGCGAGAAGCACGATGCCGAGCGGGCCGTCGAGATGTATATCCGCATGGCGAATTTCCGCGACATCGATGCGATGCCGGTGATCCGCGAATTCACGCCCTCCTCGCCGGTGTACACCCACTCGGCACTGGTCAGCTCAGGGCTGATTCGCTA
>JAHELT010000017.1:13109-46582 GCA_024644045.1 Chromatiales bacterium
AGCGGCGGCGCTTCCGAAACGCTCGAATATTGGGCGCAGGCCCGCTATAAAGAGGCTGAAGCCTGAAGGCGCGTTACGGAGCCAATCCAATGGCCATCATCGCAATGACCCGGGAGATGGGATCGCTCGGGAGAGACGTCGCGCTCGGTCTTGCCGAAACGCTCGGACTTGCACTGATCCAGCACGAGCTCATCGAGCACGTCGCCGACCGGATGCACATGCGCGAGAGTGCCGTGAATCGCTTCCTGGAAGGCAAGGCGGGGCTGCTCGAGCGCTGGGGCGTGGATGAGCGCGGCCTGTCGCTGTACACGACCGAAGAGGTGCTGGAACTCGCAGCCAAGGGCGACGTGCTGATCCGGGGGTGGGGGGCTACCTACGTGCTCGCGCCGGTGGCGCATGTCGTGTGCGTGCGGGTCTGCGCGCCGCTGGAGTACCGCGTGGAAAACCTGATGCGGCGCATCGGCATCGACGACCCGAAGCTCGCGCGCAAGGAGATCGAGAGAAACGACGCTGCGCACGGCCGCACGATGCGCCATCTGTTCGACGTCGACTGGCAGAACCCGCTGCTCTACGACCTGGTGCTGAACACCTCGACGATACCGGTAGACGACTGCGTGGCGACGATCGCCGGCCTTGCTCAGCGACCGGCCTTTGCGGCGACCGACGAATCGCGCGCCAGGCTCGCGGATCTGCGCCTCGAAGCGAAGATCCGCACTGCCCTGAAGGACGATCCGCGTACGCGCGACGCCGGGCAGTTCTTCGATATCGTGCTCGAGCGCTCCGGTAAGGTGACCCTGGTCGGCGTGGTGCACTCGGATGCGTTCAAGGCGCTGATCGAGGAAATCACTGCCGGTGTTCCCGGCGTCGCCGAGGTCGACAACCAGTTGACGATCGCGGTGGTGACTTCAGTCTGAGGTCGCCGCTGCGCCGGGTGAAGGGCTTGCCCTGAGCGCAGGGGCGTCGTGAACCCTCGCGCGGCGCAAGGCGATGGCTTTCCTGTTATCGTCCGCCGCTGCCTTCCTGCCCGGAGCACCGCACGATGTCACAACGGCTTTCCCCGTCACCCTTCCGGTGCATTCAGCGAGCGCTTCTGCTGCTCGTCCCGGCGCTGTGGGCCTGCGGCAGCGAGCCGCAGCTGCCGCCGCTGGGCGTAAACGACAGCGTGCTCGCGTTCGGCGACAGCCTCACCTACGGCACCGGGGCGCCCCGCGGCAAAGGGTACCCGGAAGTGCTGGCGACTTTGATCGGGCGGCGCGTCGTCAACGCGGGCGTGCCGGGCGAGGTGACCGCGGACGGCCTGAAGCGCCTCGCCGGCGAGCTCGAAAAGGTGACGCCCAAGCTCGTCGTCCTGTGTCACGGTGGCAATGACATGCTGCGAAAGCGAAGCCTGGCCGCCGCGGAGGCCAACCTGCGGGCCATGATTCAGGCCATTCGCGCCAGGGGCGCCGCGGTGGTCATGCTGGGCGTGCCCAGACCCGGCGTTTTTCTGTCCACCGCGGCGTTCTACGAGCGCGTTGCCGAGGATCTGGAGGTGCCGATAGAGGCGGACGTCGTGCCGGAGCTGCTCGGCGACCGCCAGTACAAGGCGGACACCGTGCATCCGAATGACAAGGGCTATGCGCGCATTGCCGCCGCCGTGGCCAGGCTGCTCCGCGAACGCGGTGCCCTGTAGAGTAAAGTAGAGTCAGGTTTATTTTCTGGCCGTAGCCGGAAAATAAACCTGACCCCTTTTGCCGCTTTTGCCGCCTTTCGCCTTTTGCCCTTAAAAAAAGCGGACCCGGGTGGGTCCGCCTTGAACGGTTACTGCCGGTGCGTGCTCAGGCGGTGAAGCGCCGCCGCCACAAGACGATCAACGTCAGGCCCAGCAAGCCGAACGCACCAAACGTGGAGGTGCTTGGGGTACCCACACTTCCGGCGCCGATGGTAGCTGCAGCCGCTGCCGGGATGGCTGGGCAGACGTCGTTCGGCCCGAGGGGCAGCGGATTCGGACTGTCATCATCTTCCAGCGTGCCTTGACCGGCGCCGTCCGCGATCACGGCGTTCATCGCGTTGCTGAGGTTCACGCACATGTACTCGTCGTTTTCCTCAGTGGTATCAGCGGTGACTAAGACCGTGACGGTCTGTGTTTCACCGTCCATGCCGACGAAGTTCAGCACCTGGTTGAAGATCGGAACATAGTCTTCGTTGATAACCGTTGCGGTACCGTCCGCAGTATTGACCGTCACCTGAACGCCTCCGGGCACGCCGCCCAGCGGTGCATTCGACAGGGTCACGGTGAACACGAACGGAGTCAGCCCGGCGCCTACCAAGACGCCGCCTTCGGCCTGAGAGACGTTGTTGATCGACAGGCTCGGCGGAACGATAGCAGTGATGTCGGCCGTGTCGGGGTCGCTGTCCACGGTGCCGTCGTTGACGATCAACTGCACCTGATAAAGACCGGGAACGTCCGGCGTCAGCGTCGCAATTTGCGCCATGGGATCGACAATCATCGCCGTGCTGCCCGTGGGCGCCGACGACAGCGACCAGCTGTAGGTCAACACATCGCCATCCGCATCACTGGAACCGCTGCCGTCCAGCATTACCGTGCTGTCGATGAACACGGTCATATCCGGCCCGGCGTTCGCGACCGGCGGCGTATTGACGTCACGGCTGGTCACCATGACGGTGTCCGGCGCGCTGTCTTCCTGCCCGTCGTTGACGATCAGCTGGGCGACGTAGATACCTGGCACATCCACGACGAAGTTCGGGTTTGCCGTGTTGGCATTCGCGAGCATCGCCATACTGCCGGGCGGTACCGTGGTCAGGGTCCAGGCGAAGGTCAGCGGATCGCCGTCCGGGTCAGAGGAAGCGGTGCCGTCCAAGGTCACGTCAGATCCCTCGTCCACGCTCTGATCCGGGCCCGCGTTCGCTATCGGCGGGTTGTTGACAGTGCTGATGGTTGCACTGTCGGGCGCGCTGTTCGCCATCCCGTCGTTTACAACCAGTGTCGCAATGTAGTCGCCCGGCACGTCCGCCGTGAAGGTCGGATTCGGAATCGTCGGGTCGGAGAGCGTTGCCATGCTGTTCGGCGGCAGCTCGAGGGTCCACAGGAATGTGAGGATGTCGCCGTCCACATCCGTGCCTGTTCCGTTGAGCTGCACCAGAGCCCCGACCTGGACCGTCTGATCGGGACCGGCATCGGCGACCGGTGGTGTGTTCGATCCGTTGTGCTCGGTCACGATAACGATGTCGCAGGGTTCGCTGTCGACGTGGCCGTCGTTGACGATCAGACGCACGCGGTACTCACCGACGACATCAGCGACGAAGGTGGTGACGACCGAGGTTGGATCAGCGAATTGCGCGTTGCTGCCGGGCGGTACGGACAGAAAGCTCCATTGGTAGGTCAGTGGATCGCCGTCCAGATCCCAGGAGTCCGATCCGTCCACCGTGACGGTTTCGCCGCGCATGACGGTTTGCGATTCGCCGGCTTCGGCCCGGGGGGGCGAATTGCCATCGGCCAGCGAGAGTGTAAATACGAGCGAAAGCGCTACGAGCGCCAGCCCGCGCAGGCTAGGAACGACTGTCATCCTATGTCTCCTAGTTTGAAACGCGCCTGCGCCAATCTACGGCACGTTAACGGCTAGGGTTAAGTGTTTCGCTGTTTAAGCGTTGTTTCTAACACTAACAAATACTGGCGCTAACCATGATAGTGGCACCCGTGTGCCGAGCACGCCTCGCGCCAACAAGGTTATCACGAAAAATATCAACGATTTAAGGTTGAATCGAAATAGTTTTCGCGCGCTTTTGTAAATTCGACCGACGGTCAATGCCCGAGCCGGGTGCTGCAGAGCCGCGACTGCTGTCAGGCCAGCAGCGGCTGAGACACGTTGAGCGCGAACATCACGAACAGCATCGCAAGTAATGCCCACCAGTGCATGACTGCATCCCTGTAGTTTGCGGTGTGGCCCATTGTCCTCGAACCGGGGCCAGAAACGATGACGCAGTCCACACAATGAGCGCAGCCCGGCAGGACCGCCGAGCCTGCCGCTGCGTCGAGTCAATGCCGAGTGGACGCCTGCAGCGGCGGGCCGCCGTCAGCCGCCGATCTCGAGCAGCTGCACATCGAAGATCAGGGTTTCGTTCGGTCCGATGTTGGCACCGGCACCGCGCTCACCGTAAGCGAGCTCGGCGGGGATGAAAAAGCGGTATTTGGCGCCGACCTTCATCAGCTGCACGCCCTCGATCCACCCCATGATGACGCCGTTGAGCTGGAACGTGGCCGGCTCGCCGCGGCTGAACGAGCTGTCGAACTCGGTGCCGTCGATCAAGGTGCCGCGGTAGTGAACGGTGACGGTGTCGCTGGCCTTGGGATTCTCTCCGCTGCCTTCGTCCAGCACTTCGTACTGCAGCCCGCTCTCGGTCGTGGTGACCTCGTCGCGCTTGCCGTTGTCGGTCAGGAACGCCTGGCCGCGGGCCAGCGCCTCCTTGCCCTGCTGCTCGCGTATCTGCTGGCGGAACGCCTGCAGGGCGGTATTGGCCTTGGCGACCGCCTCGCTCTCACGCGTCTGTCCGAAGCCGTCCCCGAAGCCGCGCGCCAGATCCTCGACCTTGATCTCCAGGCCGAAGGTCCGCAGCTGCTCTGTCATGCTGGCGCCAACGACCACGCCGAGCTGGTAGCTGAGCTCTTTACTGTCAGGCTCGGCCTGGGCGAAAGCGTTACTGGCGACGAGCGCCGTGAGTGCGAGCGCGAAGTGTTTGTACATGGCTGGTCCCTGGCTGGGTAGATTAAATGACTGGTCCGAACCCGGTTTTGCGGGTCGGCGGGCCGCGACGGTCGTTGAGCGTGGATGAAAATCGCGACCATAACCGATTTCAGCGCGCAATTCATCCGGCTCCGACCACCAGGCAGGCCGCCGGCGGGTCCTCTTCTATCTCACCAGGGCCCCGCACGAAACTCGGCCGCCAGCGCTTTGAGTGTCGCACACAGACGCGCGACCAGCTCCTCGCATTCTGCTTCGCTGATGGTGAGCGGCGGGGCCAGCATGAACCAGTCGCCGTACTTCCCGCCGGCGGTGCGTCGCGAATAGAGCATGAGCCCGTTGTCGAGACCGTGCACGCGAACCCGCTCGGTCGCCTCGAAAGCGGCGGGCAGCGGCTGCCTGGCCGCCTGCTCGGCAACCATCTCGACCGCCATCACCAGACCCAGTCCGCGTACGTCGCCCAGTACGGAGAGCTCACCTCTCTGCGCGAGCAGTGCATCGCGGATCTGCTTTCCGCGCGCCTCGGCGGCACGGACGAGATCCCCGGCGTCGTATTCGTCCAGCACCGCGAGCGCCGTGGCGCAGGAAATCGGATTGGCGTTGTAGGTGTGCGAGAAGTTGAAACCCGTGCGCTGCGCCAGCTCGTCCACCAGCGCGGCGGGCATGAGCACCGCGCCGAGCGGCGTGTAGCCCGAGCCCAGCCCCTTGGCCATGACCACGAGATCCGGCAATGCGTCGGGCCAGTGGTGCGCGGCCAGGAACCTGCCGGTCCGACCTGTGCCGCACAGGATCTCGTCGAACACCAGGAACACGCCATGCCGCGAACAGATTTCGCGCACGCTGCGCACATACTCGTCCGACAGCACCATGCATCCGGTGGCCAGCCCGCCGACGGGTTCGACGGCGAACGCGAGCACGTTCTCCGGTCCCAGCTCGGTGATTTTCTCGTCCAGGGCCGCGGCACAATGCCGGGCGTAGGTCTCCGGCGTGTGATTGTCAGGGACTCGGTAGGTGAAAGGTGCCGGGACCTTCTCCGAGCTGATCGTAAAATCGTCCAGAAACGGGTGCAGCGTCTCGTCGCCCGACAAACCGAGCATCGCGATCGTGCCGCCGTGATAGGAGGGCTGACAGGTGATGATCCTGCGGCGCCGGGGCTGGCCGGTGGCCAACGCGTGCTGGCGCAGGAACTTGATGCTGATCTCCATGGCCTCGCTGCCGCCGGACGTCAGCGACACGCGCTCGAACCCCGGACCGGCGAGGCGCGCGATGCGTTCGCTGAGCTTGATATTGGGCCGATGACGGGCGAGCCGCGAGTAGGCGAAATCCATGGTGCGCGCCTGACGGGCCATCGCCTCGGCCACCCGTTCGTTGCCGTGGCCGATGTTGCTCACCACCGGGCCGGAGGAGGCGTCGATGTAGCGGTTGCCGTGCTCGTCCCACAGGTAGATTCCCTGCGCACGCTCGATCAGCGGCAGCGGAACCATGCCGGCGTCCGCGTAGAAGACGTCCTGCGCACCGCCGATTGCCGGTCGAGTGCCTGGTGCGTTGCGTCGACCGCGGTGGTGCGTGCTATCGGCCATGTGCGGCCAGTGCCCTCCTCATAGGTAACGTACCATTCTGAGCGCGGGTCGCGTGCCGGGGCAAGGTGTCGGCGCTGCCGCCATAGTCCCGCTGTTGCCACGCTTCGCAATGCCGCCACGGGACGTGACCCACGCTCCCCTCGTCGATCATTCAAGGGTTCGGCGGGCCGCCAAAGAAAATGGGGACAGTCCCCATTGGCCGCAATTCTGGGTAGTCGCCTTGTCGCCGGCCCCAACCGCATCGATCTCCTTTACCTGTGGAAGTTTCGCGCAATCCGTGTAATCGCCTTGTCGCCGGCCCCGACCGTATCGATCTTCTTACCTGTGCAGGGGGACAGTCCCCGGGTGTGCTAACGTTGCGCGGGCAGCACGTAATCCAGGAGGCACAGCGCGCGTGATCGGCGAAGATTCTTCCCGCGCCGTAGCGATCGTTTCCGGGAGCGCCACCGGCATCGGTGCGGCGTGCGCGCTCGCCTTCGCTCAGGAAGGCGCGAACGTGCTGGTGAACTACACGCGCAGCGAGCGGGAAGCCTTCGAGGTGGCGCGGGAATGCATTGCCGCCGGTGTGGACGCGATTCCGGTGCGCGCGGACATTGCCGAGGACGAGGCGTGCCGGGCGTTGGCGCAACAGGCTGTGGAACGGTGGGGGCGCATCGACGTCCTCGTGAACAATGCGGGCATCACGCGCTTCGCCGATCCGCATGACCTGGACAGCCTGTCGCGGCCGGATTTCGAGGCCGTGTTCGCCGTCAACGTCACGGGCGCGTACCAGTTGACGCGTGCCGTTGAGCGCCGGCTTCGCGAATCGCCGGTGGCGGCGGTCGTGAACGTGTCCTCGCATTCGGGGTTGTCGGGCGTCGGCTCCTCCATCGCTTATGCCGCGTCGAAGGGGGCGCTGAACACGCTGACCCTGTCGCTGGCCCGCGCACTCGCCCCGGCAATTCGTGTCAACGGCGTTTGCCCCGGATTTGTGGACACGCGCTGGATGCGGGCGAAGCTCGGCGAGGCCGGCCTGCAGTCGTTCAAGCAGCGGGCCGCGGCGATCGCCCCGTTGAAGCGCATGGTGCAGCCGGAGGAGGTCGCCGACGCGGTGACCTGGCTGGCGCTGCGCGCGCAGGCCGTGACCGGGCAACTGCTGGTGGTGGACAATGGCACGCACCTGACCGTCGGCGATCCACTGTAAGGCCGACATACTTCAGACCTGCACTCGGGAGATCCGCCAATGGCGAACGCAGAGTTCCAACCCATCGATCCCGCGGTCGTGCCGCGCTTTGCGGATATTGCGACCTTCATGCGCACGCGGCGCCACGAGATCAGCGAGGTCGTCGATGTCGGCCTGGTTGGCGTGCCCTTCGACATCGGTGTCAACTACCGCTCCGGCGCGCGTCAGGGTCCGGCCGGTGTGCGCGAGGCGTCGCGCGTCATCCGGCGGGTACACCCGACCAGCGGGATCCGGCCGTTCGAGCTCTGCAATGTTGCCGACCTCGGCGATGCGCCGGTCAACCCGATGAACAAGGACCGGTCGATCGAGATGATCCAGGGGTTCTTCGACGAGCTGCACGCGCACCGCATCGTGCCTATCGCCATCGGCGGCGATCACACCATTCCGCTGCCGATCCTGCGCGCGCTGAGCAAGGACGGGCCGGTCGGAGTACTGCATTTCGATGCCCACGCGGATACCCTGGATGAGCTGTGCGGTGACCGGATCAACCACGCGACGTTCCTGCGCCGCGGCCACGAGGAGGGGCTGGTCGATGCGAGCCGCGTGATTCAGATCGGCCTGCGCGGCAGCCGCTTCGACGAGCACGACATTCAGTACGGCTATGACGTGGGCTATACCATCGTGACCATGGACGAGTACGAGGAGCTGGGCCGTGCCGCGGTGATCGACAAGATCGATGCCGTCCTGGGCGACGGACCGGTGTACATCTCGCTCGACATCGACGGGCTCGACCCCGCGTTTCTGCCCGGCACCGGCGTGCCGGAGATCGGCGGCATCACGCCGCGCGATGCGCAGGTGATCCTGCGTTCGCTGCGCGGCCGCCGGATCGTGGGCGCCGACATCAGCGAGATAGCGCCGTGCTTCGACCCGACCGGAATCACCTGCGTCACCGTGGCGAACCTGATGTTCGAGATGCTCTGCGTGATTGCGGATTCGATCGCGCAGCAACGCTAGCCAGGAACGCAAGTGATTCCTGTGTGGCGTCTACGAATCGGCACCGGAGTTCCGGGCCGTGGACGGTATTTCCGCCGACTGCGGTGTCGAGCCCCCGGCTACCGGCTTCCCCGAAACGCTCGCTGACCGGCCGCCCGATACGCTGCCTGCGTGCAGTTGCGGCGCGCTCAGGGCGATACGCGCGCGGCGAGCAGCTCGAAAGCCTCCGGCGTGAGCCTGCCTCGAACGACGAACTCGCCGCCGCCGCGCGGCTGCAATACGACCGCTTCGCCCTCGGCGGGCCTGAAACCAAACGTCGCGATCGCGATGTTGCCATGTGCCACGATCACCCTGTTCGTTCCCGGTGGCGGAACGGTGCCGAGCACTTCGCGCGCCGTGCCGGCGACCGTCTCTCGCCCGCCGAAATACCCGGCGGCCCGCATGTTGATAACCGCGCTCGTCTTGACGACCGGACCCACCTGGAGCAACTCTGCAGTCTGCACGCAGCGACAGTAGGGGCTCGTCAGTACCCGCTGCACCGGCAAGCGCAAGGCACGCATCGCTTCGCCAACACCTGCGGAAGTGGCTCGGCCTTCCGCAGAGAGCTGGCGCATGCGTCGACCGTCGCAGCTGCGCCAGTCACCGGCTTTCTGCACATCGTCGCTCTGCGACCAGTCGGTCTCGGCGTGGCGGAAATAGATGTTGTAGCCGCCACCGCCCAACTCCTGCAGCAACGCGACCGCGTCAGGCGGAACACGCTCCTGTGCCACGGCTGTGGGCGGAATGAGCGCAAGCAGCAGCAACAGTGCGACAGGTAGTCGCCGCGAGTAACGTTTGGTGGAGCTCATGCTTTCGGATGCCCTCATGCTGGTAGCGCGAAGCCGTTTTGCGGCGTCATGCCCGCGGGCGAGACGGCGCAACGCCGGAGTGCTGCGGTAATTAATGTCGGTTGAGTTGCCAGGTCTGCTTCGGCGCTTGGACACCGACCGCGCGGGATCGTAGCGCGTTGCCTGATCTTATAGAAGCTTTGGTGCCGGATATCAACGTGCGGCGGCCAGTTTCTTTTCCCACTACAGTACAGCCGTTGCCAGAAACAGCACTGCAAGGACGACGGCAGCGATTACCCAGGCAAGGGTCACGTCGCGCACCTCCACAATGAAGTTTTTTGGATCGTAGTCGATCATGTTGCACCTCCCCATAAGCGGTGCCGCTCAGTTGTCGTCCGTGCAGCATGGCGTGAGAGTCGGCCTTTGAATGTGGCCAATACCACGAGTGGGTCCGTTGGACGGTTCCGGCGGGTTGTGCGCTGTGACTAATGCCACAAAGTGGGAAATCACACGTAGTGGTCCGCCACAAACATGGCCGGCGAACCCCCGCGGTCTGAGTCAGAGCGGAAAGCGTCGGGAGGCGCCACTGAATCCGTGGTGAATGTCACGAACTCAAGCGCGGAGATCGATGCTATAGTTGAGCGCCGTCAGCGTCAGATTCAACAAGGAGCGTGCATGGATACTGCCCTGGACACCAGCACGGCGCGACCGGTACCAGTGGAGTTCACCGGCCAGGCGGGCGAGTACTTCGGTGTCTGGTTTCCGAATCTGCTGCTGACCGTGATCACGCTCGGGTTTTACTCGCCCTGGGCCAAGGTGCGTAACACCCAGTACATGTACGGCCACACGCGCATCGACAGTGCGAGCTTCGCGTACACGGCGCGACCGGTCGATATTCTCAAGGGGCGCGTGCTCGCACTGCTGCTGTTCTTGATCTACGTGCTGGTCGCCAGTTTTATGCCCCTGCTCGAACCGGTGTTTTTCGCCGCGCTGTTTCTTGTTTTCCCGTGGTTGATCGTGCTGGCGCTGCGCTACCGCTACCGCAACACCTTGTACCGCAACGTGCGTTTCGACTTCACGGGCGCCTACCCGCGCGCGTTTCTCGAGTATGCGGTGATGTGGCTGGCGATGCTCCCCACGCTGGGATTGATCTACCCGTACATCCGCTGGCGCCAGTCGCGGTTCCTGGTCGACCACACGCGGTTCGGCGCCACCGCCTTTCAGTTCGGGGCACCGGCGGGGCGCTATTTCAGGATCTATCTGGTGCCGTTCGCTCTCATGCTGGGCGTGATGGCCGTGGCCGGAATTGCAGTAGCCGTGCTGGCACCCTTGTTTGCGACCTTGAAAGAGGGCGCGGATCCCGAACAGATTCCGGACTTCCCCATCAACCTCGGCCTGGCCGTCGTGCTGTTCTACCTGCTGCTTTACGTGGTGTTCATGCTGATAACGTTCTACATCCGTGCGCGCACCCGTAACCTCATCTTCAATACCGCATCGCTGGCGGCGCACCGGTTTCGCTCGGAGCTGAGGGTGAAGGTGTTGCTCGGCTTGTGGGTGACCAATACCGTTGCGCTTCTGTGTACGCTGGGTCTGGCCTGGCCCTGGGCCAGGGTCCGTGTGGCGCGCTACTACGCCAGTGTGACGTCGCTCGAGGTAGCCGGCAGCCTCGACGACTTCGTCGCCCGGGCCGGCGAGGAATCGCGCGCGTTCGGCGAAGAGATGGGCGAAGTCTTCGACGTTGATATCGGCCTGTAGCCTGCGTAACGGGTCGTGTTTGCGCTGACTGCAGCTGGTTGCCATCTGCGCCTGCGCGCGTTCACTCCCGCCGTGCCTTAAACCGGGTCAAGCCGCTTATGTGGAGTACCGTGCAAGGCGTCTGGTTCGATGCCGGGCAGTCCAGAGCGAATCCCGCGACGCTGAGCCTGAACGGGCGCAGCGTGACGGTGCGCTACGGGGACCGCAGCGAGCGAGCGCTGCTCGCCGAGCTGGACATATCGCCGCGTCTGGGCAACACGCCGCGGCGGCTGAGTTTCCCGGGCGGCGGCCTGTTCGAAACGCAGGCGAACGATGCCATCGACCGCATGCTCACCAGCACCGGCACGGGGCACGCCGGGTGGCTGCACTGGCTCGAATCGAAATGGCACATCGCGCTGCTGCTGGCCGTGCCGACCGCGGCCTGTCTCTGGTTTGCGGCAACCAGCGGGGTGCCTGCCATCGCCAGACTGGTCGCCGCGCAGTTGCCTGATTCGGTCACTCGCGCGATTGGTGAGCAGGTCACGGGAAGCCTCGATGAGTTCGGCTTCGAGGCGACGCAGCTGACACAGCGCGAACGCGCCTTCTTGAACGGAGAGTTCGCGCGCCTCACCGCGCAGCTGCGGATGGGCGAGCACTGTGAGCTGCGCTTTTACGCATCGCCCGCGTCGATCGGCCCGAACGCTTTCGCCGTGCCGCCATGTATCGTCGTGTTCACTGATGAGCTCGTGAAGCTGGCAAAAACCGACGACGAGCTGTATGCCGTGCTGGTGCACGAGCTCGGCCACATCGAGCACCGGCACACCCTTCGCCATGTCGTGCAAGGTGCATTGCTGGCTTTCATTCTGGTGGCGATCACCGGCGATGCGACGCAGATTTCCTCCGCCGTGGCGAGCGTGCCGCTGATCTTCGTCGAGCTCGGCTTTTCGCGCGAGTTCGAACGCGAGGCGGACCGCTTCGCCCACCGGCTCATGCGTGACGAGGGTGTCCCGCTGCGGGCGTTTCCCGATATTCTGCTGCGCATGGAAACCTACTGGCAGGAGCACTCGCCGTTCGCCGGTGACGAGGAGGAGGCCGGCTGGTCACGCTACCTGTCGACGCATCCGACCACCGAGGAACGGGCGGCGCTGTTCAAGACGCCTTGACGGGGACTGTCCCCACTGCCTCAGCGCTGTCGTTCACCTGCGGCGCCGGTCCTTTCCCGAACCTTCCCGTCTGCGCCGGCGTGTCGGGGGACTGTCCCCTTTCCGCTGACATAAAACAAAGAGGGGACAGTCCCCTTTCCGCTCACCCAAAACGAAGGAGGGGACAGTCCCCGGTCTGGCGCACCGGTTTCGAGAAAAGGCTCTGTAGAACGTGGAATAAGATGGCACTGTAGTAAGGGGACAGTCCCCGAAGCGTAGATCGGGCACTACGAGGGAGCCGCGGCCGATATACTTGACGGCGTAATTCCGGGGAGGGGATGAGGCATGGACCTGGACTGGCACGGGCAGCGCACCGATCTGAAAGACATCTGTCTGGTCGAGCTCGATCCCGAGCTGCACAGCGGCATCGATCTGCCCGCCGTGCGCCGCTATCGGCTGCAGCGCCTGCGCTCGGAGATGGCTGCACGCGAAATCGCCGCCTGTTTCCTGTTCGATCCGATCAACGTGCGTTACGCGACGGGCGCCCGCAACATGCAGGTGTTTCACATGCGCAACCCCTCCCGCTACCTGTTCGTGCCGGTTGCAGGGCCGGTGATCCTGTTCGAGTTCACAGGCTGCATGCACCTGACGCAGGGACTGGAGACCATCGATGAGGTGCGGCCCGCGACAACGGCGTCGTTCGTTGCCGCCGGGGAGCGCATCGCCGAAGTGGAGAAGCAGTGGGCGGACCACTGTGCCGATCTTGTGAGACAGCACTGCGGAGCGGGCGCGAGGGTAGGGTTGGAGCGGGTGAACGCCGGCGCGGCGCTCGCGCTTGCCGGGCACGGTTTCGACATCGTCGATGCCCAGGCACCTGTGGAGCGGGCGCGCGCCGTCAAATCCGCCGACGAGCTGCGCTGTGTGCGCACATCGATTCGCACCACCGAGCGTGCCGTGCACCGTCTGCGTGAGGCGCTGCGTCCGGGCATGACCGAGAACGAGCTGTGGTCCATCCTGCACCAGGGCGTCATCGCGCAGGGCGGCGACTACGTGGAAACGCGGTTACTTTCGTCCGGACCGCGCACCAATCCGTGGTTCCAGGAGGCGGGCCATCGCAGGATCGGCGCCAACGAGCTGATCACGCTGGATACCGACGTGGTGGGCTGCTACGGCTACTACTGCGATTTTTCGCGGACGTTTCATGCCGGTCCCGAAGCGCCCACGCAGCGCCAGCAGACGTTGTACCGCATCGCGTACGAGCAGGTGCAGCACAACTTACAGCTGCTGCGCCCCGGCCTCGGCTTTCGTGAATACGCCGAGCGGGCCTGGGACATCCCCGCGCCCTACGTCGCAAACCGCTACTACCTGTCCGCTCACGGTGTGGGTATGACCGGCGAGTACCCTTACCTCTACCATCGCATGGACTTCGATCAGGCCGGCTACGACGGTGTGCTGGAAGCCAATATGACCATTTGCGTGGAAAGCTACATCGGTGCCGACGACGGCGCCGAGGGCGTGAAGCTGGAAGAGCAGGTGCTCATCACCGAGCACGGGCCCGAGTGCTTGAGCGAGTTCCCGTTCGAGCCGGCACTGCTCGGCACCGGATCGTTCTAGCCCGCATATTGCACGAAGGATAACTCCGGGCATCCCTGCCCTACGCCCTGCGGGCCAGCTGATGGCTGTTCAAATTGTTCCAGACAATTTGGTCGCTCTCTCAGGGAAAATCTGGCTAAGTAGAGCGGACGATCGGGTGCAGAGTAATAGGCGGCCTGTTGCTCAAAGCCGATCGTTCGAGCGACGACGCCAGATTTTTCTTGGAGCAGTGAATAGGTACCAACCCTAACCCGGTGACGTTACGGAAAAACACTCTCAAACGATTGATTTCATCGTCAAATATGACTACTCGGTAGCCGCCTTCGTGCGATATGCGGGCTAGACGACCTCGATCTCGAGCTCGGCGACCCCGGCAATCGTGCCGCGCAACCGGTCGCCGCGCTGGACCGGTCCCACTCCGGCCGGCGTGCCGGTAAAAATCAGGTCGCCCGGCGCCAGCGTGAACAGGCGCGAGAGGTAGGCGATCATCTCCGGCACTTTCCAGATGAGCTGATTGAGGTCGCCGTCCTGGCGCAGCTCGCCATTGACGAAGAGCTGTACTGCGCCCTGCTCAGGGTGCCCGATGAGGCTCGCCGGCACGATCTCGCTGCAAGGCGCGGACTGCTCGAACGCCTTGCCGATCTCCCACGGCCGGCCCATTTTCTTCATCTGTGCCTGCAGGTCGCGGCGTGTCATGTCCAGGCCCACGGCGTAGCCGAACACGCTCGCCTGTGCTGCATCCACGGCGATGTCGGTGCCGCCGCTGCGCAGTGCCACGACGAGTTCCAGCTCGTGGTGCACGTCGCTCGACTGCGCCGGGTAAGGGAAGCGCCCGTCGAGCACCAGCGTGTCGGGGTTCTTCTGAAAAAAGAACGGTTCCTCGCGGTCGGGATCGTGGCCCATTTCTATGGCATGCGCGGCGTAGTTGCGGCCCACGCAGTAGATACGGTGCACCGGAAAGCGCGCGTCGCTTTCGCGAATCGGCAAAGACGGCGTCGCTGGAACGGGTAACGCGTAATCCATGGAGCTCCTCCTAGTGTGCTGTCCCGTAAATAACGTGCAATGCTGAGCGCGTGTCGCGGGTCAGGACAAGACGTCGTCGTGCAAGTAATAGCCGTAGCTATTGCTAAGCGGCGCAACGCTGTCATGGCCCGCGACACACGCTCCCGTCGTCTACCAATCAATTCAGTGGGCGCGCCGCCAAGGCCCATCTGCGATGTTACGCGCTCAAACCCTAGCCGGGCTATGCTTTCTCACGCAAGCCTTGCAGCTGAACCTTGGCGGCCCGCAGAATTACACGTATTTACAGGCCACTAGGGAAGCTCTGAACAAGTCATCCATGACTTGTCAGAGAAACGCAAAGCGAAAAGTGTGATTTTCGCTTGCGTTTCGAAACCAACAACTTGAAAAGTCGTCGATTTCGTTGGCACGTCCCTGTGCCGAAGGGAACCTCAGCTTTGCAGAGGTTCCCTAGTGGCTGGCCAATATGCGTTCCGGGCCGCGTAGTGTAGCGACAGAACGTGCTCGTGTGCAGTGCCGGTTACCCGGCCAGGGCCAGGTACAGCAGGCGCAGCGCGAGCGCGGTGATGACGCCGCGAAACACGAGTGCGAACACTTTTTCGGGCAGGCGGCCGAGAATCCTGCGCCCTGTCATCGTGCCCAGGAAACCGACGCCGATCATGGCCGCCATGAACGGCGCCCATCGCGCAAATGAAAAACCGATGAAACCGAACGCGAGTACCTTCAAGGTGTGCTGCACGGTCATGCAGGCGGCCGTGGTGGCGACCAGCTGCTGGCGGGCGAATCGCTCCGGCGAGAAAAAGGCGGCGACGAGCGCGCCGGTCGCACCGACAAACAACGTAATGAAGGTGGTTGCGGCACCGACCAGCGCGTACGCGCGCGTGGGGATGCTGTGGCTGCGCAGCTTCGGTCCCCAGGCGGCGTAGAGGACGAAGAGCGCGATGATCGTCTGCAGCGCCGAGACCGGCAGCACGACGAACGTATGCGCCGCCGCCACGACCCCCACGAGCGCACCGGCGGAGAACCACACAAGGATAGTGCGATCGGCAAACTGGCGCAGCAGCAGTGCACGGCCGGCGTTCGAGCCGAGTTGCACCACGCCGTGCACGGGCAGCACGATCACCGGGGGCAGCACCGAGACCATGACCGTCAGCAGCACCACGCCGCCGCCGAGTCCGGCGGCCGCGGAGAGCATCGAGGTCGCGAAGCTGAGTGAGATCAACCCCGCGGCGACGGGTGGCGAGAGTTCCGCGGGCAGCAGGCTGCCCAGCCAGGCGAGGTCAGGCACGCCGCACTACCGGGCCGCGGTCAGGCCAACGCACAATGAGGTGTCGAGGATTCGCCGGGACAAGATTTCATGGACGCGGTTGGGCGATCGCTGTAAAACGGCGTACAGCATATACAAGACGTCGCTTTCTACACATCCACTCGTTCACGAGTCGTCGTCGCACCGGTGCCGCCGTTGCGAATGCGTCTCAAATGGCCAGCGGCCGGCGCAGCGCATGACCGAGCTCACTCTGCAAAACCCGGCACTGCTCGGGATCACCGCCGCCGCCTGCGTGCTTGCGGGATTCGTGCGCGGCTTCGCCGGGTTCGGCGGACCCGCCGTGCTGGTCCTCGTCCTGACCCAGTTCTTTGCCCCGGCTTCGGTGGTGCTGAAAGTCATGCTGATCGACGTGGTCGCCAACTCCTACCTCGTGCCGTCGAGCTTCCGCAGCGTTAGATGGCGCACCGCGCTGCCGCTGAGCATTGCTACGCTGGTGACCATGCCGCTCGGAATGCTCGCGCTCGAGGTCCTCGATCCGGTGCTCATCAAGCGCGCCATTGCCGTGGTGGTTGGCCTGTGCTCGCTCGTGCTGCTGCTGGGCTGGCGTTACCGGCGCAAGCCCGGCATTGCCGTGCTGATCCTGATCGGTGCGTTCAGCGGTGTGGTGCTTGGCGCCACCTACCTGATCCTGATCGTGGTGGTGTTCCTGCTCGCCGGGCCCGACGATGCGGCCACCAGTCGGGCCAACATCATCGTCTGGGCGTTCTGCATGGCGCTCGCCTTCATCGGCACCCATGTCGCGCTCGGCAACGTCGTCTGGCACGAGGCGATGCCGGCGCTTGCGCTGGGCGTCCTGTATGCACTGATGAGCGCGGCCGGCGGCTATGTGTTCGCCCGCAGCGGTGAGGAACGGTACCGGCGGTTCGTGCTCTGGCTGCTGGCGATGCTGGCCGGGATCGGCGTCGTTACCTGATCCCTCGGCGCAGTCGTCGCGGCGTTTCAACGCCAGACCGAAACGGCGGGCACGCGGTCCCCGGGATCGAGCTCGCGCTCCAGGGCACGCGCCGCGCGCAGCAGCAGCGCCTCTTCGAAAGGCCGCGCGACCAGCTGCGCGCCGATCGGTAGTCCCGTATCGGTGAACCCGCACGGCAGGCTGAGCGCCGGGAATCCCAGCAAGTTGAAGGGCCGCGAGCAGTGGCCTAAGCGCACGATCATCTCGGCGTACTCAGGGTTACTCCCCAGGTCGGATTGCGCCAGCGTCGGCGGAACGCAAGGCAGCATCGGCACGAACAGCACGTCTGCTTCGCGGAACGCGCTGGACAGTGTACTGCGCACAAAGCGCACGCGGAAATCCAGGGCGCGCAGGTAGGCCTCAGCCGGCACGTACAGGCCTGCCAGCAGACGCGCCAGCGTTTGCGCGCCGTAGTCGGCGGCGCGGCTCTTCAGCCATTCGCGATGCACGTTCGCACCTTCCACCGCAATGATCAGCGTGGCCAGCCGGTTGGCGTATTCCGCTTGTTCGACGGTGACGTGGGTTACCTGCGCTTCGCTGTCTGTCAGCACTTTACGTACTGTCGCCAGCGCCGCGGCGGTTGCATCATCGAGCTCGTCGAAAAAGTAATTTTGCGGGATGCCCAGGCGCAGTCCGTCGAACCCGTCTTCGATCGTGTGCAGGTAGTCCGGAACCCTGGCTTCGATCGAGGTGGGGTCGTCGGCGTCATAGCCGGCGATTGCCTGCAGCACCCGCGCGCTGTCGCGCACGGTGCGGGTAAGCGGCCCGACCGTATCCAGGCTGAAAGACAGCGGGAACACCCCGCTGCGCCCGGCCAGCCCGGCGGTGGGCTTCAGCCCGACCACACCGCAGGCGGCGGCCGGTATGCGGATCGAGCCGCCGGTATCCGAACCCAGTGCGGCCGGCACGATGCCCGCCGCAACGGCCGCGGCTGAGCCGCCTGAAGAGCCGCCCGGCATGTGTGCCGGGTTCCAGGGATTCCTCACGTCGCCCGTTATCTCGTTGTGCCCGGTCACGCCAAGGGCGAACTCGACCGTGTTGAGCCGCGCGCAATCGAGCGCACCCGCGCGATCCAGCCCGTGCAACGCGGCGGCGGTGCTCGGCGCCGGGCCGTGTACGATTTTCGAACCCGCCTGCAGCTCCCAGCCCCGGCGCGCGTAAATGTCCTTGTGCGCCAGCACCGCGCCGAACAGCGGCTGCTTGCGCCGCTCGGTCTCGCTCAGCGAATCGAGTTCCGATGCACGGGCGAGCGCAGCATCGCGTTCGGTGCGCGCAACGGCATTGAGCTCCCTGCCGGTGCTCTCGAGTGCTGCGAGCGTCGCCTCGGTCAGTTCGGTAACGGAACACACCTTGCGCTCGACAAGCGCCAGGGTCTGCTCGAGCGACTTGCCAAGCAGTGGATCAGTCATGTGTCATCCGTGCGAGCTTCTGCAGTTCGAGATAGAACTGTACCGGATCCAGGGCGTCCGCTGCCTGCCCGGTCAGCTCGTGTGTGATTTGCGCCATCCCGGCTGCGGTAGCACGGGCCGCGGCAATCAGCTCGGGGGCCACGCCCTGCGCCAGCAGGCGTGCTTCCCAGTCGTCGTTCATGCGCAGCTTCTCCCTTGGCAGAGGTGGTCAGACCGGCCGGTCGCCGGCGATGGTGACACGGTGCATGATGCGCCGCTCCCCGGGATAGTCGTCGAGCGGGTAATGCATCGTGCAGCGGTTGTCCCAGAATGCCAGCGTGCCGGCCGTCCAGCGCAGACGGTGAACGAACTCCGCGCGCGCGCAATGCGTGTAGAGGTACTCGAGGATCGTCTTGCTTTCCTCGGGGCTCAGTCCGACGATGCTTTCGGTAAACATGGCGTTGACATACAACGCGCGACGCCCGGTCTCCGGGTGCGTGCGAATCAGCGGGTGCACCGCGCGAGCCTCGCTGTCGATGTCCCGCACCTGAACGCCGTAGCCGTGTTCCTGGCCCCGACCGAGCGTGCTGCCGCCGAAGAAGCTGTGCTCGGCCTGAAGTGTATCGAGAAACGCCCGGAACGGCGCCGAGAGACTCTCGTAGGCCGCGTACAGGTTGCAGAAAAGGGTATCGCCGCGCGCACGCGGCACTTCCAGTGCGTACAGCATCGAGCCGAGCGTCGGTATCTCCTGGTACGTGGTGTCCGTGTGCCAGGCGCCGGCGAAGTTGTGCCGGTCGCCAGGTTCCTTTTTGACCACCATGACCTCGCGATGGCCGTCCAGTCCCGGGATGTAAGGATGGGCCTTCAACTCGCCGAAGCGCTGCGCGAAACGGACCTGCTGCCCGGGCGAGAGCGTCTGGTCCCGGAAAACGATGAGCAGGTGCGCGTTGAAGCACTGCCGGATCTCGGCGATGACCGCGTCGGACAACGTGTCTGCCAGATCGACACCGGCCACCTCTGCACCCAGCGCGCCGACGCAGGGGGTTACCTGAATGTACCGGTAGTCTTCGCCCATCCCCGCCCCCTGTGCCCCTTCAGCAGTGCCACAGCTTAATTTAACCGCTGGCGGCGTAAAAGGGTGCGCCCCGGTTCTACCCGGTGCTCCCCGCCGCGCGGGCCACGGGTATACTGGTCAGCAGCGAACAGGGGGAACGCTCGTGAATGCCACCACCACGACGGCATCGCAAACCGCACAAACGATGGGTGACGCCGCGCGTCTGCAGGCGCGAATCGCAGAGCTCGAAGCCCAGGTCGCCGCGCTGCGTACCGCGAATCGGGACCTGCAGCGCTCGGAAGCGAGGCTCGGTCAGATCGTCGACGCGCTGCCCGCCCTGGTCGGCTATGTCGACCTGGATCAGCGCGTGGTGTTCTCCAATCGGGTGATCGAGCGGTGGTATCAGCGCCCGCTGTCCACGATCCTGGGCAAGCAGCTGCGCTCGCTGTTTTCCGAGGTGCACTACCGCACCGTGGAAGCGCTGCTCGAGCGGGTGCTGTCCGGTGAGGAAATCGACGAGGAGCGGGAGATCACTTACCCGGACGGCGTCACCCGCTTCGTGCACCTGAACTACATACCGCATTTCGACGACGGCGAGGTGCAGGGTTACTTCTTCCTGGTCAATGATGTGACCGAGCGCCGTCGCGCCCAGGAGGCGCTGCGCCGCAGCAACGAGATCCTCGATCAGCGGGTGCGTGATGCCACCGCCCGGCTCGAGAAACGCAATCGCCTGCTGCGCAGCGAGATCAAGGCGCGGCGCGCGAGCGAGGAACGCTATCGCGTGGTCGGCGAAATGATGTCGGACCTGGTCTATTCCTACCGCATCTACCCGGACGGCACCATGACGGCGGACTGGTTCGCCGGCAAGATGAGCAAGGAGTTCGCACCTCGGCTGTGCGATGACGGTCACCATATGCTGTGGCGGTCGATTATTCATGCTGACGACCGCAAGCTGCTGGAGGCACGCATCAAGCGGCTGCTCGACAACGAATCATCGGTTGACGAGTTTCGTGTGAGCGACGCGCAGGGGCGTACGCGCTGGCTGCGCGTTTACGGGAAACCGCAGTGGGACGAGAAGCAGGCGCGTGTGGTGCGCGTTACCGTCGCGGCGCAGGATCTGACCCTGCAGCGCAAAGCGGAGCAGAACTTCGAGACCACCAAGGAGTACCTGGCCGAGGCGCTGGATTCGATGTCCGACGGCTTTCTGCTGTTCGATGCGCAGCGGCGGCTGGTCGCGTTCAACACGAAGATCCTGGAGATGTTCCCGCTGGCCGCGGCCAGCGTCAGGCCGGGTGCCACCTTCGAGCAGATCCTGCGCGCCAGTGCCGAGAGCGGCGAGGTCAAAGCGGCGCAGGGGCGGGCCGAGCAGTGGGTCGCCGAGCGGCTGGCGAACTACCCGAGCCTGTCCGGCGCCTCGGAGGTCGAGCTCAGCAACGGTCGCTGGATCGTCGCCACGGATCGCCCCACGCGGGCGGGCGGCGTGGTCGGATTGCGCTCCGACATCACCGATCGCAAGCGCGCCGAGGAGGCCCGGCGCCGCCAGGATGCGGAGCTGGCGCACGTGCTGCGCCGGGCTTCGATGGACGAGATGGCATCGGCGCTGGCGCACGAGCTGAGCCAACCGCTGGCTGTCATCGTGAATTACGGGCGCGGCTGCATGCGGCGCATGCACAACGAATCGCCGGACCTCGAGGTGATCGCGCGCGCCCTGGGTAAGATCTGCGATGCCGCGGAGCGGGCCAAGGACATCGTCAAGCACGTCGGTCATTTCGTACGCCGATCGAAGCCCGAGCTGCATGAGGAGGACCTGACCGAGGTGGTGCGGTCGGTGTGTGCCCTGAGCGAAAGCTCGCTGCAGCGCAACGGCGTGCAGCTGCATATCGAGCTGCCGCCCGGGCCGCTGCGCGTGCTGTTGAATCGGGTCGAGATCGAACAGGTTCTGTTCAACCTGATTCGCAACGGCATAGACGCCATGCAGGACAAGGCGCCCGGACAACGCAGCCTGCGGCTGCAGTGCACCAGCGAGGGCGCCCGCGGATACCGGGTCACGGTGCGCGATTCCGGCATGGGCGTGGTCGAGGCGGTGGCCGGCTCGATTTTCGAGCCCTACATCACCTCGAAAGACACCGGGCTCGGCATGGGTCTGTCGATCAGCAGGACGATCGTCGAGGCGCACGGCGGGCGCCTGTGGTACGCCAACAACAACGGTGGCGGCGCGAGCTTCCACTTCACCGTGTCGACGCCCTGAGCGACCACCGATGATGGAAACAACGGGCACCGTGTACGTGGTCGATGACGATCCCGAAGTTCAGGAGTCGGTGAAGTTTCTGATGGAGTCGGTGGGCTTGCGGGTATCCACGCACAGCTCCGCGCGCGAATTCTTCGCGGCCTACGACGATGCCAGCCCCGCCTGCCTGATTCTCGATCTGCGCATGCCGGAGATGAGCGGCCTGGAGGCCCACGAGCTGCTGCGCAGCAAGGGTATAGATCTGCCCGTGATCGTGGTCACCGGGCATGGCGACGTGCCTGCCGCCGTGCGCGCCATGAAGCTCGGCGCCATGGATTTCCTCGAAAAGCCCTGCAGCGACCACATTCTGCTGGAGAAGGTGCAGCGCGCCATCGAGCTCGACGGGCAACGGCGCGCTGACAACGCGAAGCTTGTCGAGATCGAAAAAGCCATGGAGACTTTGAGCCGCCGGGAGCGCGACGTGATGGAGCTCATCGTCGACGGCAAATCGAACAAGGAGGTCGCGCGCGCTCTGAACGTGAGTCCCAAGACCATCGAAAGCCACCGCGCCAATCTGATGCGCAAGGTCGGTGCCGGCTCGCTGGCGGAACTGGTGCAATACGTCATGCTGGTGAGTCGCACCGAACGCAGACGCGCCGAGTAGCCGGCACGCGTCCCGGCCGACGGCGCTACGCGGCGTTGAACACGCTGCGCTGCTGGCGATTGACCAGGGTCAGACCACACAATATGAACGCAGTCGCGACCCAGAACGCGACGCCGTGCGTTTCATCGAAGATGAGCATGCCCCAGCCGATGCCGGTGATCGCAATCACGTAAGTGCTCTGGCTGTAGAACACGGGCCCGGCGATCTTCACCAGGCTGAAGAACAGGGTGTAGACCGTTGCCGTCAGCACGCCGTGCCCGACGATAAGCAGCTCCGGCAAGCCGGGCGACGACCAGAGCGGATGCATCTGCCCGAGCGCAAGCGCCACCGGCAGTGCCAGCACGGCCGCTGCGGTCAAGGTACCGCAGGCCAGTAGCATGGGGTCCTTGCTCGCCAGGCGGGCGCGGCTCGCAAAAATACTGGTCATGGAGTAGGCGGCCGGGCAAAGAAATCCCAGCAACAGAAAGTAGCTGAGCTCGCTGCTTTGCCCCGGCGCCGGCCACGCCATGATCGCAGCGCCGGCGAACCCGGTGACGATGCCCGCCGCGCGCAGGGCGTTCAGTGGTTCCATGCGCATGAGCAGTGCGAAGAAGTAGGTGAGCAAGGGCACGGTTGTCATCACCACCGCCATCGAGCCGGCGGCGA
The DNA here is from genome assembly GCA_024644045.1 of Chromatiales bacterium. Classification (GTDB taxonomy): domain Bacteria; phylum Pseudomonadota; class Gammaproteobacteria; order JAHELT01; family JAHELT01; genus JAHELT01. The sequence goes on from JAHELT010000017.1 coordinate 36,157, forward strand.
CGTACTTGACCACATACATGAACAGACCGTTGGGGAACACCACCCCCAAAGCCGCGCACACTGCGTAGTACCGCAGGTAGGGCAGGCTCAGTGGCATCACCCGGCCGCGCATGGCGGCGGCCAGGTTCAACAGCACCGCCGCCACGGCGCTCAGCCAGAATACATACCCGTAGGGCGGCACGCCCGCCAGCGAAACGTACTTGGCGATGTTTACGATGCCACCGCGCAGCGTGCCAATGGCCAGCAGCATCGCCACGGCCACCGCCAGGGTAGGGGGCGCGGCGGTCACCGGCCGGCGGTCACAGGAGCGCGGTCATGCCGAGACTCGACCCGCCGTCCACGAACAGCGTCTGTCCTGTCACGAAGCCGCTCTCGGGCGCCATGAAGAAAGCCACGGCGTTGGCGATGTCCTGCGGTTCGCCAAAACGGCCGAGCGGCACCTTGGCGAGCTTGCGCTCGCGCTCGCGGCTGCCGGGCGGGTTGTTGCGCGTAAAGAGTTCCGTGTTCACCGGGCCCGGCGCAATCGCGTTGGCGGTGATGCCATCCGCCGCGAGTTCCAGCGCCCAGGTGCGGGTTGCGCTGAGGAGCGCCGCTTTGGCGCCCCCGTAAGCGGTGCGCGTAGGCAGGCCGAGCGCGAGCTCGCTGGAGATATTCACGATGCGACCGTAGCCGGCGCGGCGCATGCCCGGTAAACACGCCTGCACGCACTGGATGGCCGCGCCCAGATTGATCTGCATGACGTCGTCCAGGACGTCCAGGGTCATCTCTTCAACGCGTTGTGCGCCCACGGTGCCCACATTGTTGACCAGTCCGGTGAAGTCGAAGCGCTCGCTCAGTTGCGCCAGCGCAAGCGCCGTGGCCTCGCGGTCGCCGAAGTCGGCCGCCAGGAAATCGCCGGGGAACGGCTCGCCGGATGCGCTGCGCGCCATGCCCACCACATGGTGCCCGGCGTCGCGGAGCCGTTCGGCGCAAGCCAGACCGATGCCGCGCGTGGCACCGGTGATCAATGTCGTGAAGTCCGCCATGGCGCTAGCCGAGATCCAGGCGCAGCGGCTCGGCCGCCGGCGCCAGCGGGACGGGCAGTGGAAAGTCCTGCAACGGGCGCGTTGCGAATCTGTCGTAGGCGCTCGCGGTGTCGATTTCGGCCGCGATCACGTGCGCGCCATCGGGATCGCCGCGTGTAGGGTCGAGCAGGCGGCGGCCCAGGCGGGCAGGGGGATCGAACGTGTCGCGCTCGTAGCCGCGGATGTTGAAGTTCAGGATGACAGCGGGGTGCTCTCCCGCGCCGAACCAGTGCGCGTTGCGCACGAACTCGCTCGATTGCATCACATCGCCCGCTTGCAGGCAGCGGTCGCGTACCGGCAGCAGGCGAATCCGCCGCGCGTCGATGCGCGCGATGCGCTCGTATTCGCGAAACCAGCCGGCGCCGTGCAGCAGCACCTGGGTGGAGGTGACGTTGTGATGGCAATGCGGCGGGTGAATTTCGCCCGCCTGCAGGTACAGGAGCTGAAGCGTGTAGTCGCGACCGGGCAAAGACCGACGCACCAGGATCTGATCGGCGCGTTCGCTGAGCGTGCGCTCGATCCACTGTGCCAGCTGTGTGCGCAGCGCCGTGTCCGCAAACAGCGCCATTACGCGTGCCTGGTAGGTGTCGACGTTCACACGACCGGCGCCCAGCGTTTCGATCAGCCGCACGGCGCCGTCCACCAGCGGGTGCGGCCACGCGGCGACGTCGGGCAGGGTTTTGCCCATGCGCGAATTCATCCTGGTCTCTGCCATCAGTCGTCTCCCGATCGCGGCAGCCGGGTTGCAGCAACCGCATCGCGCGGTGCTTGGCCGGCGAGCACATCCGACAGGTTGTCATGGCATACCCGCGCCACCCGTTCGGCCAGGGACGGATCACCGAACCCGGCCACGTGCGGGGTGAGAATAACATTCGGGAGTGCCCAGAGCGGGTGATCGGCGGGCAGCGGTTCGCGGCTGAACACGTCCAGCGCCGCTCGGCAGCGGCCTTCGCGAAGTGCCGCCAGCAGCGCCGGCTCTTCCAGCAGACCGGCGCGTGCCACGTTGATCAGCGCCGCCCCGGCCGGCAGCAGCGCCAGCGCCTGCGCATCGAGCAGGTGGCGCGTCTGCGGCGTCAGCGGCATGGCCACGAACACGATCTCGCTATGCGGCAGCACGTCGTGCAACTGCTCCCGCGCCACAACCCGAACACCGTGCTGCTCGCGTGCCCGGCTGGCGACGGCAACCAGCGTGACGTCGAAAGGCCGCAGCAGGTCGGCAAGGGCCCGGCCGATGGGGCCGAAGCCGACGATCAGGACGCGACGTCCACGCAGCCCGTCGAGTCCGGCAACCATCGTTTTGCGCCCCCAGCGGCACGCTGCACGATCGCGTTCCGCCTGCGGTATGAGCCGTAACAGCCCGAGAGCCAGGGCGAGCGCGTGCTCGGCGACACTGGCGGCCCACACCGCGCCGCCGGAACTGACCTGAATGTGCGCCGGAGGCGGGTAGTCCCACAGCGGGTCAATGCCGGCGGTGACGAAATGCAGCCAGCGCAGGCGCGGCGCGCGGTTGACCGCGGCGGCAACGGCGCGCGTGTACCTCCCGGCAAACGCGATGAAGGCCTCGCAGTCGCCCAGCCCGCTGATCACGGCGGGTTCGCTGTCAGCTTCGATCAGCACGACGTCGGGGTGCTCACCCATGAGCGCGGCAAGCTGCGGATAACCGGTCATCATCTGGCAGAGTACCCGCATCATGCGTCCTGGCGGTCGTGCGGGTAGACGCTGCAGCATTGTTCGAGGTTGGGTTGCGTTGGACTCATGGTGGTTGTCGCTGTGCGAGTGTGCATTCTTTCAAACCCGGCTCACCCGTTGCACTGAGGGTTTTTCCTGAACACGCTCGGGAAGTACCCTAGCGCCGCCCGGCGAGGCCGCGGTGGTACCATTGAGCCCGCCGCGGGATGCTTATCGGAAACGGAGGCTGCATGGCCGATGGGGAAACGTCCGGAGACTACGCCGACATTGCGCGGCGTTTTCGCGCGGCACCCAGCGGCCCCTTTCACGGCTACCATACGGCCCGCCGCCCGGAGCCGGATCCCGAGCTGACCCGCGTCGGGCCGGGCACACCCTGCGGCGAGTACTTCCGCCGTTTCTGGGTACCTGTTGCGCTGGCGCAGGAAGTGACGGACGTGCCGCTGCGCCTGCGTATTCTCGGCGAAGACCTGGTGCTGTTCCGCGACAAGGGCGGGCGTTACGGCCTGTTGCATCTTCACTGCAGCCATCGCAATGCGTCGCTCGAGTACGGCGTCGTCGAGGAGCGTGGTATCCGCTGCTGCTATCACGGCTGGCTCTACGACGTCGACGGCACCATCCTCGAGCAGCCGGCGCAGCGGACCGAGGGAGGGCGTGCGAAGTTCTGCCACGGCGCCTACCCGACCATCGACTACCTGGGCTTGATCTTCGCCTACCTTGGGCCCCCGAACGAGCAGCCGGCGTTCCCCCGCTACGACACCACGATGCTGCCCGACGTCGAGATGGTGCCGTACTCGATTCACTATCCCTGCAACTGGCTGCAGATTGCCGAGAACACCATGGATCCGTGGCACACCGTGTTTCTGCATGCACGGGTGACGGACATTCACTTCGGCGATACCTGGGGCATCGCGCCGCTGACCGAGTTTTACACACGCGAGGACAAAGTCTTCGCAACGCTCACCTACCGCATCGACGACATGATCTGGGTGCGCAGCCAGGAAACGCTGTTTCCCTCGTTCAGCCAGGTGGGCGCCTGGTGGGAGGACGGCCGCGAGGAGAAATACTTCAGGCGCGCCAGCATCACCAAGTGGACCATTCCGCACGACGATGACAACTGCATGATCATCGCCTGGCGCAGCTTCGGACCCGGCATCGACCCGAAGGGTTTCGGAAACCGCGAGCAGGTCGGCTGGAACAGCGTGGATTTCCCCGGCCAGACCGGCGTCGAGCCCTACGAGTACCGGCAGCGTCATCCGAACGACTACGAAGCGCAGGTGTCGCAGGGCAGCATCAACTCGCATGCCGCGGAACACCTCTCTTTCACGGACAAGGGCGTGGCCTATCTGCGCCGCAAGATCAGGAAGGCGATTCGCACGATCCAGCAGGGCGGGTCCCTGCCGGAAGCGACCCGCGTGGGCGATGAGTGGTTGACGCACGTGCAGGATACCGTGCTGCCTATCCCCGTGCAGCCGGGGCGCGAGGACTGGGAACTGCTGAGTGAGGTAACGAAGGCGGTAATGGACGTCGTCTTCGCCGGCGACCGGTACAGCGGCGCCGAGCGCGTAAAGTTCATCGAGACGGAGTTGCGCAAGATCAAGCACGATGCGCGCTTCCTGGCGAGCACGGCCTAGTGACTTGTCTCGAACGCATGGCGCGCGCCAGGATGCTCTGATGCAGGCACGCTGGGAATACCTGCTGCTGCCGAGCTTCGTGTTCGTCGTGCTGCTGATCGTTTCCTCGCAGTACGTGTTCCTCAAGGGCAGCTTCTACGAGGACCTGGGACTCGGCCAGATCGGCGACACCTTCGACTGGGTCAACTACAACAAGTTCTTCTCCGATACGTTCTACCTGTCGACCCTGTGGATCACCGTGAAAGTCTCGGCGCTGGCTACACTGTTCACCATGCTGCTGGGGTTTCCCGTGGCCTACCTGATCGCGCGCATGCGCTCGCAGTGGGCGATGATCCTGCTGGCCGGCGTGGTCGTGTCGACCTTTGTGACCATCGTGATCAAGGTGTTCGGGCTGATTATCATCTTTTCGGCGGACGGGCTGCTGAACAAATTTCTGATGGGCATCGGTATCGTGGATACGCCGTACACCATCATCGGCAACCAGACCGGCGTCGTGGTTGGACTGATGCACTTCACGCTGGGATTCGGCGTGCTGTTACTGTACAGCGTCATTCAGACGATTCCGCGTTCGCTGGAGGACGCGGCGCAGATTCATGGCGCAAGCCGCTGGCGCATGCACCTGCGCGTGCTGCTGCCGCTGAGCCTCCCGGGTGTGACCGTCGGGGCGCTGATGATTTTCAACATGAGCATGGGCGCGTTCACTTCCGCAGCCCTGCTCGGCGGTGGCCGGGTGTTCACGCTGCCGGTGCTGATTCAGCGCACCATGATGATGGAGATCAAGTACTCGATGGCCGGCACGCTCGCCGCCGTGCTGCTGATTGCGGTGCTGCTGATCAACCTGCTGTCGGTGTTTCTTCTGCGCAGGCTGCGCGCGGCAAGGCTGGTCATCGCATGAGCACCGTCGCGCAGCAGCTCGACAAATCGGTGCGCGATACCGGCCCGCCGAAACGCATTGGTCTGCCGTGGGGCAAGATCGTCCACTATCTGTACTGCAGCCTGTCCTACATTTTTCTGCTCTCGCCGATGATCGTCGTGATCGGTGCCTCGTTTCACGGCGGCGAGTTCTACACGGCGATCAAGTTCCCGCCGGACGAACCGTCGCTGCGCTGGTACACGAAAATCCCGCAGACCCAGTACGAGGCGCTCGGGCTGAGCTTTCTGCTGGCCGGCAGCGCGGCGCTCGGTGCCTGCATCATCGGCATACCGGCGGCGCTCGGCATCGTACGCGGCATCATTCCCGGCAAAGCGCTGATTTCGTCCATCTTCCGCGCGCCCCTGCAGATCCCCTCGATCGTCACCGGGATCGCGTTTCTGCAGCTGTTTTACATCGTCGGCGACGCGACCGGGCTCTATCTGCAGGGGACCTTTGCAGGGCTGTACATCGGTCACGTGTTCGTGGCGACGCCGTATGTGGTCGGGACCGTGACTGCGGTGCTGCAGCGCTTCGACACGCGCCTGGAAGAGGCCGCGCTCAGCCTGGGGGCCAGCCGCATGAGCGCGTTTTTTCGCGTGACGCTGCCGGTGATCATGCCCGGCGTGTACGCGGGCGGACTGTACGCATTCATGGTCTCATTCGGCGATGTGCCGATTTCGATTTTTCTGACCTCTCCCGGATTCGTCACCTATCCGGTGGAGCTGTTCTATGGGATGGAGAATGACTTCGATCCGAGCATCCTGGCCTCGGCGTCGCTGGTGATCTTTTTCTGCCTGCTGGCGCTGCTCGGCATGCAGAAGCTGGTCGGATTGGATGCGCTGCTGCGTTCGGGCAGCCGCTGAGATTGGACGTTCGACACAGGCGCGCGCCTGAGGACGCAATGCTTACACTGTAGGAGGAGAACAACGACATGACACGCTTGAAATTGAAGAAAACCGCGATTGCAGGCGCATTGGGAGTTGCCTGTGCGGTGCTGCTTGCCGGCACCGCAACGGCCGGGCAATTCGACGGTGTGACCCTGCGCGTGGGCACCTGGGGCGGCGCCTGGAAAGGCGATCAGGAAGCGGTGATCGTCCCGAAGTTCGAGGCCCTCGGCGGCAAGATCGAGTTCGTGACCGGCAGCCCGCAGGCCAACCTCGCGAAGCTGATCGCCGGCCGTGGCAAGGCACCGTTCGATATCATGGAAATCCTGGATGCGCAGATCGGCGATTTCCTGAAAGCGAAGTTCCTGCAGCCGATCGATCTCTCAAAGATCCCCAACAAGGCGGACCTGGAGGACTGGCAGTACGACACCAACAAGGTCGGCTCCTGGTTCACGCAGGAAACCATCTGCTACAACCAGGACAAGTTCAGGGAGCTGGGCCTGGCGAGGCCGACCACCTATTCGGATCTTGCCAATGCGAAGCTGAAAGGGCGCCTGTCAATCCCGGATATCACCTCCGGCGGCGGCCTGGCCAACTTCGGTGCGTTTGCCTACGCGGGTGGCGGCGACGAGAAGAACGTCCAACCGGGCCTCAAGCTGATCAACAGCCTGAACGCGCTCAAGTTCTGGTCGCGCGGCGGCGAGGTGGTCACCCAGTTCCAGAGCGGTGACGTGTACGCGGCCGTGGTGCATGCCGGCTGGTGCGTGCGTGCAAGAAAAGCCGGCGCCAATGTGACCACAGTGCATCCCGTCATTAACGATAAGTACGTCGGCGTGCACAAGCACGGCTGGCTGGGCATCATGAAGAGCTCCAAGCAGATCGAAGCCGCGCACTGGTATATCAACCAGTTCATCGATGAGGACTTTCAGTTCGCCTTTGCAACCCGCTCCGGCGTCGTCCCGGTGAACAAGAAGGCGATCGCGCGTCTGGCTGAAGACCCGGTGCTCAAGGAGATGCTGCAGCTCGCAAAGGCCGACATCGATCGTCAGCTGAGGCTCGACTACACCAAGGCTGACATCGGTGCATGGACCGATCAATGGAACCGCTCGGTCACGAAACAATAATCCGGGCGAGGGCTCGCGGCACCGCCGTTTCCGGCGGTGCCGCACTTGGAAGCGGGGCCGGTCCTGCTTGAGTGGTATGTAAATGTCGCGAGTACAACTTTCGAACGTCGTCAAGAAGTTCGGTGATTTCACCGCGTTGCACGAGCTCGACCTGGACATTGTCGAGGGCGAGTTTCTGACCCTGCTCGGTCCGTCGGGGTGTGGAAAGACCACCACCCTGCGTCTGATCGCCGGATTCATCCAGCCGACCCGCGGTACCATCCTGCTCGGCGAAACCGATGTCACCGGCGTGGCCCCGCAGCATCGCGAGATCGGCATGGTGTTTCAGGACTACGCGCTGTTTCCCCACATGACGATCGAGGAGAACATTGCGTTCGGCCTGAAAGAGCGCAAGTATGAAAAATCCAAGATCGACGCGCGCGTGCGGGAGCTGCTCAAGCTGATCCGTCTGCCGGACGCGGCCGAGCGATACCCGTCGGAGGTCAGCGGAGGACAGCAACAGCGCATCGCAGTCGCCCGCGCCGTGGCGTATCCGCCGCGCGTGCTGTTGATGGATGAGCCGCTGGGTGCGCTGGATCTGAAGCTGCGCGAGGCAATGCAGTTCGAGCTGCGCCGCATCCAGCAGGAGCTCAAGATCACTACGGTGTACGTCACGCATGACCAGACAGAAGCCATGAACATGTCCGATCGAATCGTGGTCATGAACCACGGACTGATCGAACAGCTGGGTGGCGCCGAGGAAATCTACAACCATCCGAAAACCAAGTTCGTGGCGGACTTCGTCGGGCAGATCAATCTCCTCGATGCGGCGATCGTCGGTGAGGACGGCGACTGGCAGGTGGCCGAAACCATGGCCACGCGGGTCAAGGTGCCGCGCCACGCGGAGGTCGCGCAGAAATCCGCGGTGGCCGTGGGTATCCGCCCAGAGCTGCTCAAGGCGCTGCCCGTAGATGCGAGCGTGAACGGCATGAACAGCATACCGGGAAAGGTGAAAGGAAAAACGTTCGCCGGCAACCTGGTGAAGATATTCATCGCCGTCGGCGGAGATCATGAAGTGGTGGTGGAGGGCCGCCCGCAGGAGTGGTTCGGGGAGCCCGGCGATGCGGTGCAGGTCGCCTGGCAACCGCAGGACGCGATCGTCCTGACGAGCTGACACCACACCAGCGCCCTCCATGTCGGGCCAGTGCGCTTTCCCCCACCCCGCCGGGTAGACCGGTCAGGGGTGAGGGTTGCAATAACAAACGAGGCATGACTATGAACACACGCATACCGGTAAATCCGGGCACCGTCGAATGGTCGGGGGAAAACCCCGGAATCTACCTGCGCGATACGGCCGACGGGCCCTGGACCGGGCTGGGGATTTTCTTCCGCGTGGTGCTCTCGCCGCACGGGCGTGGCCATACCATGATCGTGCTCGACGAGCCGGACGCCGCGGCCGGGTTTCCGGATGCCGCTAACATCTGCATTACAGACAACAAGCGCATGACCAAGTATCTGATCGAGGGATTCATGTCGCGGTTTCCCTCCTTCAAGGGCAAGGCGGCGCTGACCGGGATGTCCTGGCATACGCTGCTGAGCGTAAGAACCGAAGGCGATCTCGAGAAACAGTACTCCGAGATCGTGACCGCCGACGGGATTGAGGCGGTGATGACCTGGAAGGACATGGGCGAGCCCTTTCCAGTCGAGGTGACCCCCGAGACGTCCGCCACCAGGGCTCACGACATGTACAGCGTTTTTTTCGAAGCAAAGGACGCCTCGATCAGCGTCAACGGCACGCCGCTGCGCGGCCGGGTGTCGGATCGGCAGTTCTTCGGCAAGACTATGAGCACCGCGTTTCTGGCCCTGTCGGAAACCTGGGTGACGCCGGCACAGGGAGGTTGAGGTATGCCGCTACCGACGCCCATCAATCCCGGCACGGTCGTGTGGACGGGAGAAAACCCCGGTATCCTGCTCAAGGAGGATCCGGACGGCCCCTGGTCGGCGCTGGCGATGTTCTTTCGCATCTTCTATTCCCCGGCCGGGCGTGGCAGCGCGCTGCTGCTCTATGAGAAGCCTGACCTTGCGGCCAGCCTGCCCGAGGCCTGCAACGTCATGATCACGGACAACGAGCCGATGGCCCGCTACCTGATGAGCGATTTCATCGCCCGGCTCGGCAACAGCCCGTTCGGTGGCTCGCCGGCTTTCAGGGCCGTCGAGGTCCTGAAGATGACCGAGGGCTACGCCACGGGCGATCCGCGCACGCGCTACACGGAAGTGATCAAATCTGACGAGGTGGAGGTTGAGCTGATCTGGGACGAGCTGGGCACGCCTACTGCGCTGGAGTTGCCCAGAGAATTGACCGGGGCCAGGGAAAACGACCTGTACAGCCTGCTCGTGGAATCGCGCAAGCCCGCCATCATTCTCAACGGGCGCACGCTCCCGGGCCGCCCGGTGGAGCGTGTTCAGGCGGGCATTCAAACCACGACCGCATTCCTGTATTTTTCGGAAACCTGGATAAAGCCGGCGGAGTGATGCCTCTGGCCTGACAGGCGCCTCATCACGGACGTTGAAGGGCTGAACAATAAAGCAGACAACGGAGACTCGATCGCGCTAAGCGCGGCCGGATCGGGGATCATGCCGGACCACGATGTCTTTGCCCTGGGTGACGTGCGCCTGCAATCCGGCGCCACGTTGCACGACGCGAAGCTCGCCTACCGAACGTTCGGTGAGCTGAACCCGTCGCGCAGCAATGCGATCGTTCTGCCCACCTACTACGCGGGAACCCACGTCGACTACGAGCCGATGATCGGCAAAGGCAGGGCGCTCGACCCCGAGCGCTATTTCGTTGTCGTGCCGAACATGTTCAGCAACGGTGTTTCCTCATCGCCAAGCAATACGCCCGCGCCGTTCAACGGGCCGAAGTTTCCGCGCATCACGCATTGGGACAACGTGCAGTGCCAGCATCGGCTGCTGACCGGTCACTTCAAGGTGAAGAAGGTGGCTCTCGTCGCCGGCTTCTCCATGGGCGGCCAGCAGGCGTTTCACTGGGCGGCGCTGTTTCCCGACCTGGTCGAGCGTATTGCGCCATGGTGCTCGTCGGCGAAGACGTCAAACCACAACTGGGTGTTCCTGGAAGGTGTCA
>JAHELT010000137.1 GCA_024644045.1 Chromatiales bacterium
GTTTCATGTAAGCGGCCGCACGCGCCCCGGTGATGTCCATGTCCAGATGCGGGTAGGTTCGGAAAATCGCCATCGCCGATGCGTGCTCGAACATCGCGGCGGTGATGTTAGCGTGCAGGTCGAGGCTGATCACGATAGGCAGATCGTATCCCACCAGGGCGCGGATGCGACGCAACAGCTCGCCCTCACCATCCTGCACGTGCTCCGCGACCATTGCGCCGTGCAGGTCCAGGTAGATGCCGTCGCAGGGCAGGCCGGCGGCGATGTCCTTGCACAGCATCTGCGAGATTCGCTGATAGGCGTCCCGGGTGACGTGTGCAGAGGGCTCGGCGGAGCACCACAGCAGCGGCACGAGCTCCAGGTCGCCCGCGGTATCGATGAAGCCGGTGATCGGCAGGTTGATGCCGCGCACGGCAGCAAACAGACCCTCGCCGCGGGTCAGCCCCGGCCACACGTCCGCTTTGCGGAAATCGGCGTACTGCGCGTTCCAGGGGGCAAAGGTGTTGGTTTCGTGCTGAAAGCCGCCGATCAGGATTTTCGCTGGCATCGCCCGGACCTCCGTGTCAGTGGCGCTCGCGCAGAATACACTCGGCGCCCTTCTGCGCCACCATGATCGTCGGCGCGTTGGTGTTGCCCGATGTTACGGCAGGGAAAACGGAGGCGTCCACGACGCGCAGAGACTGCACCCCGTAGACCCTCAGCTCGTTGTCCACCACGGCGGTGGCGGAGTCCGGACCCATGGCGCAGGTACCCACCGGATGAAACACTGTGCTCGCGCGCTGCCGGAAGTCCTCGACGACCTGATCGTCGCTCAGGCGTTCGACATCCACGCCCGCCGGTGCTTCGATGATCGAGCGCAGCGCCGGTGTCCGCACGAACTCGCGCATCAGCCGCCCGCCCGCCACCACGTCCTCGATGTCGCGGTTTGTGGACAGGTACCGGGGGAAGATCCGCGGTGGCTGCAGCGCGTCGCCGGAGGCGATCTCCAGGTGGCCGCGGCTGGTCGGCCGGCAGGGTTGAAACGAGAGGACGAAACCGGAGAACCCGTCGGGGTTCAACAGCGGGCGGCGGTTGCGGAAAGTTCTGGTGTAGGTGATGGGATTGAAGTACAGCTGCAGATCGGGCCGCTCGAGCCCCGGATTGCTGCGCACGAATCCGCCGAACTGGTTGACACTCAGCGCCAGCGGGCCGCGACGCGTGCACACGTAACGCATGCCGGCCCACAGCTTGCCCCACCAGGGATGCAGCTCGTCGTTGAGGGTTGGCACACGCGAGCGGTAGAAGTAATCGACGCCGAGATGGTCCTGCAGGTTGCGGCCGACCGCAGGCGCGTCTGCCACCAGATCGATTGCGTGACGGCGTAGCAGCGGCGCCGGGCCCACGCCGGACAATTGCAGGAGCTGCGGGCTGTTGATGGCGCCGCCGCTGAGGATCACCTCGCGGTGCGCGCGCGCCGTTTGCAGTCGACCGTCGCGAACATACTCGACGGCGTGGGCGCGGCGCCCGTCGAACAGGATGCGCGTCGCGTGCGCGCGTGTCAGCACCTGCAGGTTTTCGCGCCGCAGGGCGGGGCGCAGGAACGCGTCCGCCGCGGAGCAGCGCAGGCCGTTGTGCACCGTGATCCGGTATCCGCCGACGCCCTCGCACCGGGCGCCGTTGAAATCGTCGCTCACCGGCAAGCCGAGCTGCGTGGCGGCGTGCAGAAACTGTTGGCTGACCGGGTGGTACTCCTTGCGCAGATCGCTGACCAGCAGCGGCCCGTTGCCGAGCCGACGGCCATCCGCCTGGATCATGCATTCCGAGCGCTCGAAGTAGGGCTGCACGTCGCGCCATGCCCAGCCAGGGTTGCCGCGAGCCTCCCACTCATCGAAATCGGCCGGCTGGCCACGCACGTAGCACAGTGCGTTGATCGAGCTCGAGCCGCCGAGAGCCTTGCCGCGCGGCCAGTAGCTGCGGCGCCCGACGAGACCGTCATCGGGTTCGGTCTGGTAGCGCCAGTTGACGCGTTCGTCGAAAAACGTGCGTCCGTAGCCGATCGGCACCCTGATCCAGAAGCGCCGGTCGCTGCCGCCGGCCTCCAGCACCAGCACTCGGTAGCGGCCGTTTTCGGACAGGCGGTTGGCGAGCACGCAACCGGCGGAGCCCGCACCGATCACGATGTAGTCGAAATCCTGTGGCATGTGTTGCGTTGCGTTAGGCGGCGTGTGCTGAGGCGTTTGTATAAGAACCAACGCACCTTGTCCATGACAAAAGCAGCCGGCGACCGCCGGCCGCAACGCAGCCCTCTTGGTCCACGGGCCTGGTCCGGCGTGTAGTAGCGTTGTTCCAGGCGCATTAAGAATGACCGCCGTGGCCGTACTGGTCGTTCATCTGGAGATCGCCGCGTCCGGGTTCGAGACGTTCCTCGACATCTTACGCGCACACGGTGCGCGTTCGCAGGCGCTCGAGGCGGGTTGTCTGGGGTTTGAAGTGCTGGTCGACCGCGAGCGCGCCAATCACGTCGTGCTGATCGAAACGTACGGCGACGCCGACGCCCTGCAGGCACTGGGACTCGGCGCACATGGCAATACCAGGAGAAGACCGCGGCTATGACGCTCAGCCGCGACCACCATATCTGCGAATTGCAGTAACTGTCCCTATGTACCACCATTGAAAAAGCCCGGCACAGTGCCGGGCTTTTTGTTGTTGGCCAGCCAGGCGGTGCTACTGACGCACGCCCGGGGCGTTGATCGGCACCCCGTTGCTCATGTAGGTCAGGAAGTACTCGAGCGCCTTGTACTCGTCGCTCTGCGGTCCGTAGCCTTTCGCCCGCACCTGCTTGTTACAGCCGTTGAAGCGGCGGTGCGAGGTGCCGAATCCCGCGAGCGGACCGCTACCGCGCGCTTCCCACTTCTTGCGGTACACGGGGAAGTGGCTCAGATCGCCCAGCGCCGGGTGCAGCAGATCGGCGCGCACATTGCGCCCGGCATAGTGGTAGTGGCAGTCGGCGCACGACATGTTCAGCTGACCGCGCTTGGCGTAGTAGTGCTTCTTGCCACGATTGTACCACTCGAGTGCCCGCGGATCGTTCGGTACGATAATGTTGATTCGCGAACCGTTTGACGTGCTCGCCATGTAGGCGGAGATCGCGGCGAGCGTGCCTGATCCGAACTTCAGCGCCTGCTCGCCGTTCTTCACCCGGCACTCGTTGATCTCACCCTCCAGTGTCTTGATGTCGCCGGCCAGCGTATCGAAGTACGGGTAATGCTGGCGAATATTGATGCCGCCGTTCTTGAAGCAACTCGCGTACGTCCTGCCGTTGGCGAACGGCTTCTCGAATTCCGCCTGACCGATTTCCAGACCGATCTCGTAGGGAGGAAACTCTTCCATCGCCGCCCATTCCGCGCGCCGATTGGCGTCGATGGCGTACACGCCGTTCTGGAAATCGTCGAAGGGCGTGTTCGGGTAGCGATCCAGGAAGTACTGGCGAAACACCTGCAGATCCTGTTCCGGGCTGGCCGCCGTCGCCACCGGCGCTTCGAGCGCAACGACCGCTGCGGCTATGAGAAACGCAGTTCTTTTCATCGAAATCCTCCTCATCATCGACAGCGCTACTTGATGGTCACCTCTGTGCTGTCGCTCTGCCCCTCGGCTCCGGCGACCAGCGCCACCGCGCCCGAGCCCAGCGTGCCGTGCATTAAGGTGCGGCGTTGGATACTCATACCAGTGTCTCCGTCGAATTGTCCGACGCGCTACAGTGTCCAGACGTACTCGGTGATCTTGTCGATCTCGCTTTCGCTGATGATGGCGTGCGGGCCGAACGGGGGCATGATCGTACTCGGATTCTTCACCCGCGCATCGTAGATCTGCGCACGCAGTGCTGCCTTGTCCGGATAGCGTGCCTGCATGGCGATCAGCGGCGGGCCGATATTGCCGGGCAGAGTGCCGTCGTCCATCAGATGACACGCCAGGCAGTTGCCTTTCCTGCGGTTGAACGCGATTTCTTTTCCCTCCGCCACCATGGCCGCATCCTGCGCGAGCGCGCTCGGCGCGGTGCCGATGTCGAGCGCGCCCAGCAGCAGGCTGATCGACGCCGCGGCTAACAGACGATAGGCGGTGCTCCGCATGCTTATCCTCCTCGCGATAGACAATGTTTGGACATGCACGCCAAGCGTGCCGACGCCGCGCATCGGTCATTACGCGGCGCGCTCATAGCATAACCGGTTGTCTTGCGGAGGCAAGTGGGGCGGTGGCGTGGGCTCGGGCGGGCGCTGGTCGAGCGGTTCAGCCGCCCCGTTCGCGCAGGCGTTCGGCATACTCGTCGCGCAGCTGTTGCAGGCGTGCGGCGACGCGCAAAGCCGGCCCGCTGCCGGCCTCGGCATGTTTCAACGCCTGCTCGAGCTGGTTGATCGCGAGCCGCGTGTTGCCGGCGCGCGCATGGTACTCGGCCAGCGATTCGAGACTCTCGACGGGGCGCCCGCGCTTGTCCTCGATCCGCGCCAGTGCGCGGAAGGTGATCGCGGTGTGGTTACCACTCAGGCGCAGGGCCTGGCGGAGCGCCTTGGCGGCGCGGTCGTGCTCACCCTGCCGCTCGCTGGCCTCCGCCAGCTCGAGCAGCACGGGTACGTTGCCGGGGTACAGGTCCAGCAGCAGCTCGAACTGCGCCCTGCCCGCCGCCGGCCGACCCGCCGCGTAATCGTTCGCGGCCCTCAGCAGGCCGTAGTACAGATTGTCCGAATCGCCGTCGCCGATGGTGTCGAGCAGTTCATCGGCGCGGCGGAAATCCCCGGATTCGTGCGCCGCCAGAGCGTTCGCATAAGCCAGCGTCTCGCGCGAAGCCCCGGTCGCGGCGGCCAGCTCGCGTTCGAGGCTGCTGCGCAGCCGGCTCGGATCGGGCGCCGTCAGCACGCGCACCCGGATGCGCGCCAGCTGGAAGTTGGCGCTGTCCCGGCGCTGATCTTCCGTGCTCAGCGACTGGGCGCGGCCGCGGGCCTCGGCCACGCGGTTGCTGCTGAGCGGGTGCGTGCTGAGATACTCCGGCGGCGACAGGCCTTCCGCTGCGTTACGGCGCTCCAGCAGGTTGAAGAAATCGACCATGCCGTTGGGGTCGAACTGGGCCCGCGCCAGATACTGGATGCCCAGCCGGTCGGCTTCGTACTCGTTGGCGCGGGTGTAGTTCAGCTGCAGCTGCTGGCTGGTGGCGATGCCGGTCGCGATGGCGGCCTGGCTGGCTTGCGGGCTGGCGCCGCCGAGCAGTATCGCCGCCAGTATTGCCGCCGCGGTCGGCAGGCTGCTGGTCTGCGCGGCGGCGTAGGCGCGCGCGATATGCCGCTGCGTGACGTGGGCGACCTCATGTGCCAGCACGCCCGCCAGCTCCGCTTCGGTGATGGCTGCGAGTATCAGGCCGCTGTTGACACCGATGAAGCCGCCCGGTGCGGCGAACGCGTTGATCCGTGGGTCCCCCACCACGAAGAACGTGAATTCGCTGCCGGTGTGCTGGCTCGCGCTGACCAGGCGCGCGCCCAGGCCGGACAGGTAGTCGTTGAGCAGCGGGTCCTCGAGGATCTGATAGCGCTCTTCCACCTGGCGCATGAAGGCTTCGCCGAGCTCGCGCTCGCGCGCGGGCGAGATGATCTGATCAGCGGGATCGCCCATGCTGGGCAGCGTCACCTGCGCGTCCTGCGCAAGGCCGCCGCCCGCCAGCGCCGCCGCGAGCATCGCACTCAACAGCGCCCTGCGCGCCGCCTGGCCGGGGGTGGGTGTTCGCTTGGATGTGAAGCACGTGCCGGGCAAGATGAAGTACCGTTACGCCGCAGACGTCTGAGTGCCTAGTTTACGGGTTTTCTCCCGGGTTGAACTTGCGGTTTGGTCACACATGTGTACGGCGGCGGCTTGCCAATAGATTAAGAATATCAATAAACTCTAGCATTGCGCGCCGTCGGCGGCGACCGGCGTTTCCAGACGCGAGCAGCGCTTACGTGGAGGTTGGTGAATGGCCGAATACGACCAGGAACTCGACGCGACGGGACTGAACTGTCCCTTGCCCATACTGCGCGCCAAGAAGGCGCTGACCGAGCTGTCCAGCGGCCAGGTGCTGCAGATCGTGGCCACCGACCCGGGCTCGGTCAAAGATTTCGAGGCCTTTTCCAGGCAGACGGGGCATACCCTGGAAGACTCGCGCGAAGACAGCGGCAAGTTCTATTTTCGACTGCGCAAAGCCTGACAGCCACGCCGCCGGCGCGCCCGGAACGAGGCCGCGCCGGCCGGTACCCGCCCGGCCCGCGGCGCGAACGCATCCCCGGCTGCCGCCCGATGTCGCCGCAACGCTGACAATGTACGCGTAACACCGTGATTTCGCTGTAGATCCGGTTTACACTTGCCTAAGCTGTGCGTTCCCAGCGGGAGCGCACATTTTCGTTCGGCGCCCCGGGTACCGGCCCCCCGGAGCAGGCGCCGCCGGTTGAGTCAACGGCGGGGAACTGGTTGTGGAACTGTCTGGTGCGGAAATACTTGTCGAATCGCTGAAGCGCGAGGGGGTGGAGTTCCTGTTCGGGTATCCGGGCGGCGCGGTACTGCACATCTATGATGCGTTGTACAAACAGAATGATATCCGGCACATCCTGGTCCGCCATGAGCAGGGCGCCACTCACGCGGCGGACGGGTACGCGCGTGCTACCGGCAAACCCGGCGTCGTCCTGGTGACGTCGGGCCCCGGTGCCACCAATGCGGTCACCGGGATTGCCACGGCGCACCTGGATTCCATACCCCTGGTGGTGCTGACCGGGCAGGTGCCGCGTGCGTTCATCGGCAGTGATGCCTTCCAGGAGGTGGACGCGGTGGGCATCACCCGCCCGTGCGTCAAGCACAACTTCCTGGCGAACAGTGTCGAGGCGATCGCCCCGATCATCAAGAAAGCGTTCTATGTCGCCTCGTCCGGGCGCCCCGGGCCGGTGGTGGTCGACATTCCGAAGGACATCACGGCGCCGAACGTGAAGATACCCTTCGAATACCCCGACCACATCGAAATGCGCTCCTACAATCCGGTGCTCAAGGGGCACCCGGGGCAGATCCGCAAGGCGGTCGATCTGCTGGTCGGCGCGGAACGGCCGATGATCTACAGCGGCGGCGGGGTCGTGCTGAGCGAGGCCTCCGAGGCGCTGACCGAGATCACGCGCACCCTGGGCTACCCGATCACCAACACGCTGATGGGGCTCGGCGCCTACCCCGGTACCGACCCGCAGTTCATCGGCATGCTCGGCATGCACGGCACCTATGAAGCCAACATGGCGATGCACGAATGCGACGTGCTGTTCGCGGTCGGCGCACGGTTTGACGATCGGGTCACCGGCGACGTGGAGAAGTTCTGCCCGCGCGCAAAAATTATTCACGTGGACGTGGATCCCGCGTCGATATCGAAGAACGTCAAGGTGCACGTCCCCATCGTAGGCGACGTGAAGTCCGTGCTCGGCGACATACTCGATGTGCTGCGCCAGTCCAACCAACGCCCGGACAGCGGCGCGCTCAACAGCTGGTGGGAGCAGATCCGACGCTGGCAGGCGGACGATTGCCTGAGCTATGACCGCACCAGCGACAAGATAAAGCCGCAGCACGTGATCGAGTCGCTGTGGAAGGTGACGGGCGGCGATGCGTACGTGACCTCCGACGTCGGCCAGCATCAGATGTGGGCGGCGCAGTTCTACAAGTTCGACAAGCCGCGGCGCTGGATCAACTCGGGCGGGCTCGGCACCATGGGGTTCGGTTTGCCGGCGGCGATGGGCGTGCAGCTCGCGTTCCCGGATGCGCAGGTAGCCTGTGTCACCGGGGAGGCCAGTATCCTGATGTGTATACAGGAGCTTTCCACCTGCCTGCAGTACGACACGCCGATCAAGGTGATCAACCTGAACAACCGCTACATGGGAATGGTGCGCCAGTGGCAGGAGTTCCAGTACGACGGCCGCTACTCGCACTCGTATGTCGATGCGATTCCCGATTTCGTGAAGCTTACCGAGAGCTTCGGTCACGTCGGAATGCTGATAGAGAAGCCTCAGGACGTGGAGCCCGCGTTGAAAGAGGCGTTTGCCATGAAAGACCGGCTGGTATTCATGGATTTCATCACCGACCAGACCGAGAACGTTTATCCGATGATCGAAGCCGGTAAGGGGCACCATGAGATGCGTCTCGCGCCGGCCCGAGAACTTGCCTAGTGTCCTGTCTCATGCCCAGGGTGCCATAAATGCGGCACATCATCTCGATTCTGGTGGAGAACGAGTCGGGCGCGCTGTCGCGTATTGCCGGTCTGTTCTCGGCGCGAGGCTACAACATCGAATCGCTGACCGTGGCGCCAACCGACGATACGTCGCTGTCGCGCATGACCATCGTGACCACGGGCACCGAGGAGATCATCGAGCAGATCACCAAGCAGTTGAACAAGCTGGTCGACGTCGTACGGCTGGTGGAGCTGACCGAGTCGCTGCATATCGAACGCGAGATGATGCTGACCAAGGTTACGGCGCTGGGCGGCATGCGCGATGAGATCAAGCGGCTCACGGACATTTTCCGCGGGCGTATCATCGACGTGAGCGATACCAGCTATGTCATCGAGCTGACCGGCGACAGCGACAAGCTGGATGCGTTCATCAAGGCGGTTGGCGGGAAATCGATTATCGAAGTGGTGCGATCCGGGGTCACCGGAATAGCAAGAGGGGAAAAGGCCTTAAAGGTGTAGCTCGCCGGAGGCAGGTGAAGCCTTTGGCCTGGAGATAGTGAACAAATGAGAGTGTATTACGATAAAGATGCGGATCTTTCGATCGTCCAGGGCAAGACCGTGGCCATTATCGGCTACGGCTCGCAGGGCCATGCGCACGCCAACAACCTGAAAGACTCCGGTGTCAACGTGGTCGTCGGCCTGCGCAGCGGTTCGGGCTCGGTCGCCAAGGCGGAGAACGCCGGACTGACGGTAAAGCCGGTCGCCGAGGCCGCCGCCAGCGGGGATATCGTGATGATCCTGGCGCCCGACGAGCACCAGGCGGCGCTGTACCGCGACGAGATCGCCCCCCACATCAAGCAGGGGGCGGCGCTGGCCTTCGCTCACGGGTTCAACATCCATTTCAAGCAGATCACGCCGCGCGAGGATCTCGACGTGATCATGATCGCCCCCAAGGGGCCCGGGCATCTGGTGCGTTCCACCTACGTCGAAGGCGGCGGGGTGCCGAGCCTGATTGCGATCGCACAGGACGCCTCGGGGCAGGCCCGCGACGTGGCGCTGTCCTACGCATCCGCGAACGGCGGCGGGCGCGCGGGCGTGATCGAAACCTCGTTTCGCGAGGAAACCGAGACCGATCTGTTCGGTGAGCAGTGCGTCCTGTGCGGCGGCACCACGGCGCTCGTGCAGGCGGGCTTCGAGATCCTGGTGGAAGCCGGCTACGAGCCGGAAATGGCCTACTTCGAGTGCCTCCACGAGCTCAAGCTGATCGTAGACCTTATGTACGAGGGCGGCATCGCCAACATGCGCTACTCGATCTCGAACACTGCGGAGTACGGCGACTTCACGCGCGGCCCGCGCATCATCAACGAGGACACGCGCACGGAGATGCGGCGCATCCTCAAAGAGATCCAGGAGGGCGAGTTCGCGCGTGAGTTCATCAACGAGAACCAGTGCGGCGCGGCGACGCTGCAGGCGCGCCGGCGCCTGTCCCGCGAGCACGCCATCGAGGAGGTCGGTGAACGGCTTCGTGGTATGATGCCGTGGATTGCCGAGAAACGCGTGGTGGACCGCGCGAAAAACTGAGCGATAGCGATGGCTGACGAGCAGGGCCGCAAGCACGTTTCGCTGGTAGGCGAGGGCAAGCCGGAAGCGCCGGAAGTTCCGCCAGTGGTGCCGCGGCGGCGGCGCGGCATCTATCTGCTGCCCAATCTGTTCACGACGGCGGCGCTGTTCTTCGGATTCTTCGCCATCGTCTCAGCCCTCAACGGCCGCTTCACCACCGCGGCGATCGCGGTGCTGGTGGCGGCCATCATGGACGGCCTCGACGGGCGCGTGGCGCGTCTCACCAACACCCAGTCCGAGTTCGGCGCGGAGTACGACAGTCTCTCCGACATGGTCTCTTTCGGGGTTGCTCCAGCGATCATCGTGTACGTCTGGGCACTCGATGACCTGGCATCGCTCGGGTGGAAGTCCGCCAATCTCGCCTGGGTGGCCGCCTTCCTGTATGCCGCCTGCGCAGGACTGCGCCTGGCGCGTTTCAACACTCAGCTGGGCACGGCTGACAAGCGTTTCTTTCAGGGACTGGCCAGCCCCGCGGCCGCGGGCGTGATGGTCTGCCTGGTTTGGCTGGGCCACGACCTCGGATACCGGGGCCAGGAGTGGGCGGTACTGACACTGTTCGTAACGGTCGTTACCGGGCTGTTGATGGTGAGCAAGTTCGCCTACTACAGCTTCAAGGATATCGGCACGCGCAGCCGTGTTCCGTTTCTGGCGCTGCTGGCACCGGTGCTGCTGCTGGTGCTCATTTCCATCGACCCGCCGACCGTGCTGTTCGCGCTGGCCGCGCTGTATGCCCTTTCGGGGCCGGCGCTGTCGCTGTTCCGGTGGGTGCGCAAGCGCCTGCGGGGCGACGGCGGCCCGGCGGCGGCTCGCTGAGCTCGATAATCGTTGACTCGGCGTCGGCGCTTTTGTATAAACCGCGGATGTCCTTGTCGAGCGCAATCCTGACCTCCCCCCTCGCGCACGCCCGTGCGCTGGCGCTCGGTCTCGCCCTGCTCCTCCTGCCTTAGGGCAGGTAAAGCATCCCTGGCGAGGGTAAACGCACCCCCAATCAGCACCCAGACATTTTCAGACCACGCGCCGCGGTGCGTGGCGGAAACAGGACGAGGACAATGAGCACTGACAGACTGATAGTTTTTGACACCACCATGCGTGACGGTGAGCAGAGCCCCGGCGCATCGATGACCAGGGACGAGAAGCTGCGCATCGCGCGCCTGCTGGAGAAGATGCGCGTGGACGTGATCGAGGCCGGGTTTCCGATCGCCAGTCCCGGCGACTTCGAGGCCGTACGCTCGGTTGCCGAGGCGATCAAGGACAGCACCGTCTGCGGGCTGGCCAGGGCCTCGATAAGCGACGTTGACCGCGCCGGCGAGGCCATTGCCCCGGCCAATTCAGGGCGCATACACACGTTTATCGCCACTTCCCCGATCCACATGGAGAAAAAGCTGCGCATGGCGCCGGATCAGGTCGTCGAGCAGGCAGTCGCGGCGGTGAAGCGCGCGCGCCGGTACACCGACGACGTCGAGTTCTCGCCGGAAGATGCGGTGCGCTCGGAGACGGATTTTCTGGTCCGCATCCTGGAGGCCGTGATCGATGCCGGCGCCCGCACGATCAACATTCCCGACACGGTGGGCTACGCGGTGCCCGAGCAATTCGGTGCGCTCATCAGGGAACTGCGCGAGCGGATTCCGAACGCCGACAAGGCCGTGTTCTCCGTGCATTGCCACAACGACCTGGGCATGGCCGTAGCGAACTCGCTGGCCGCCGTCATGAACGGTGCGCGCCAGGTCGAGTGCACCATCAACGGCCTGGGCGAGCGCGCCGGCAATGCATCGCTGGAAGAGATCGTCATGGCGGTGCGCACCCGGCGCGACGTGTTCGACTGCGACACCAACCTGGACACCACGCAGATCGTGCCCTGTTCACGCCTGGTTTCCAACATCACCGGATTTCCGGTACAGCCGAACAAGGCCATCGTCGGTGCCAACGCGTTTGCGCACGAAGCGGGCATTCATCAGGACGGCGTGCTCAAGTCGCGCGAAACCTACGAGATCATGCGCGCAGAGGACGTAGGTTGGTCGCGGAACCGGCTCGTGCTGGGCAAGCATTCGGGACGCAACGCCTTCAAGGCGCGCCTGAAGGAGCTAGGCTATGAGTTCAGTCACGAGGAAGAGCTGAATGACGCCTTCTCGCGTTTCAAGGACCTGGCGGACAAGAAGCACGAGATCTTCGACGAGGACCTGCAGGCGTTGATGACCGAGGCGAACGCGCAGGCCGGCAGCGATGCCGTCAAGCTCGTCGCCTTGAAAGTGTGCTCCGCCACCGGCGAGGTCCCGACGGCGCATGTCACGCTGGCGCTGAACGGCGAGGAGCAGAGCGGGCAGGCCGAGGGCGACGGCCCGGTGGACGCGTCGTTCCGCGCCATCGAGTCGATCGTCGCCAGCGGTTCACAGCTGCAGCTGTACTCGGTCAATGCGATCACCAGCGGCACCGATTCGCAGGGCGAAGTGACCACACGGCTGGAACGCGACGGGCGTATCGTCAACGGCCTGGGCGCGGATACGGACATCATTATCGCGTCGGCGAAATCTTACGTGAACGCGCTCAACAAGTTTTATTCGGACGCCGATCGTACCCACCCCCAGCTGGGTGACGTGTAACGGTTCGACGGCGCGCCGGGTCTCGCGCGGGGTCGCGGTCGGCACGATACGGCTATAATGCCGGGATGGATTCCCGTCGACTCGCGTATCTGCAGGCCATGGGCGTGGTGGCGTGGCAGCCTCGCAGCGGCGCCGTGGCCGAGTCAGAAGCGTTGCCGGCAGCGCCCGAGGCAGCAGAGCCCGTATCCGAGGCGCCGCTTTGCATGGACTGGGAGGCACTGCGACAAACCGCCTGTGCATGCCGCGGGTGCGTGTTGCACGAGACGCGTACCAGCGTCGTATTCGGGGTCGGGTCACCCGACGCGGCGCTGATGCTTATCGGCGAAGCCCCCGGCGCTGACGAGGATCGCCAGGGTGAGCCGTTCGTCGGCGCGGCCGGCCGGCTGCTGAACGCCATGCTCAAGGCCATCGGACTGTCGCGCGACGAGGTTTACATCGCGAACATGCTGAAATGCCGTCCGCCGGGCAACCGGGATCCGCGTCCCGAGGAGGTCGCGGCGTGCGGCGCCTACCTGGAGCGCCAGGTGCAGCTGGTGAATCCCAAGCTGGTGGTTGCGCTGGGCCGGGTTGCCGCGCAGCACCTGCTCGAGAGCGACGCTTCGCTGGGCCGGCTGCGCGGCGAACTGCACGAGTTCGGTGCTCAGCGCATCCCGTTTCTCGCCACCTACCATCCCGCCTACCTGTTGCGCAAACCAACGGACAAACGCAAGTCGTGGGAAGACCTCAAACGCATCCGAGAGGTGCTCGCCCGCTGATGGTTGCGGTAGTTCAGGGAAGGAGCGGCATCCGGCTGATGCGCGAGGAAGACATCGCCGAAATCGTGGCCATCGAGCAAACCGAGTACGAATTCGGCTGGACCGAGGGGATTTTCCGCGATTGTATCCGGGTCGGCTACGTGGGGCTGGTGTACCTGGTCGACTCTGCGGTGGCGGGCTACGGCGTCGCGGCTGTGCGCGCGGGCGAGTGCCACGTGCTCAACCTCTGCATATCGCGCAACCACGCGGGACAGGGTTATGCAAAAGCGCTCTTGCAGCGCCTGTTGCGCCTCGCCGTGAACCTGCGCGCGCGTACCGCCTACCTCGAGGTCCGTCCGTCCAATCACATCGCGATCAACCTGTATCAGCGTGCCGGCTTCAGGCAGATCGGCATCCGCAGCGGGTACTACCCGGCGCGCGTCGGGCGCGAGGACGCGCTGGTATTGTCCAAGGCGCTGGACGCTCGGTAAGCGCGCTCGCCTCTCACGCCCGATTCCTCGCGCCTCACCCCGGCCCCTTCCACCC
>JAHELT010000138.1 GCA_024644045.1 Chromatiales bacterium
CGCGCCTGGGACCTGCCCGGTGCGCTCGGCCTCCGCAGGTGCCTGCTTGCGCAGGGCCGCCATGCCGGATCCCGTGACGCAGAACGCGGGGTATGCCTTCATCTGGGCGGAACGCACCTGGCCCGCGGGCGTCAGGCTGTACTGGATGTACTGTCGGGCGAGATCCTTCTTCTTCGAGGTCGAGACGATCGAGTAGGACTCGGTCCACTGAATGCCGCCTTCGCGGGGCACCGCGGACGCAACCGGCGCGCCGTCTTTCTCCAGCACACCGGTGACCCAGTCGCCGATGCCGCAGCACACCCAGATCTCGCCGTTCTTCAGCGAGGCGAAGGTGCCGCCGTAGTCGAAGAAGCCTTTGACCTGCGGCTTGAGGCTAAGCGTCTTCTCCCTGACCTTGTCCCAGGCGCCTTCAGAGATGTCGAACGGGCTCGGCTTGCTGTTGCCGTTCAGCAGGCTGACCTGGCCGAGGTTGGGCAGGTGCCAGTCGAAGTGCCCGACCTTTCCCTTGACCTTCGGGTTCCAGTAGACGGCGTAGCTCATCGCCTCCTCTTTGCTCACGTGCTGCGTGTTATAGGACACGCCCAGGTGCCCGAAGCGCGTGATCACCGAGTACAGCTTGCCGTCCTTCCAGTGCCCCGGGAACTTCTTGAAATCGTCGTGCAGCATGTCGTCGAACGGATAGTCGGCCGCATTCATTTCGTCGATCAGGTCGCCGCGCTCGATGAGGATGCGCGCGTACTCGGCGTCCGTGTGAATGATGTCGAAGGTACCCGGGGGCGACTGCGACAGCGCAGCCAGCATGTTGTCGCCGCCCGCGTAGTACTTGGGCTTGAACTTGACGTTGTGGCGCGCCTCGAACTCCTCGACCATGTCGGGCTCGGCCAGGCCGTACCACGAGAGTATGTTGAGCTCCACGGTCTGCGCCCTGGCCGAATGAATATAAGGACCGAGCACGCCCGCACCCGCTGCGGCGCCGGTGTACTTCAGAAACCGGCGCCGTGTCTGCTTGCGCGTGCCGGATACGTTCTTGCTGGACATGGTTTGAAGTCCTCCCCCGTTTGGAAAATCTTCGCGTGCTGGTTCGTTTTTTGCCTGTGGCCGCTGGTCGTGGCCATCGGCGCGCGATCCGGCGCTCGCGCGGCTGTGCGCCGAGTGACCGCTTTCCAGATCAACGTGGATGAAATTTACACTGATTGAGGCGCCTTGGGCAGGGTTTCCTGGGGCGATGCCGGAACCGGCGCCCGGTTGCGATGCTGTTCCGGTGTCGGCACCGCCGTCGGCGCCTGTGATAATGTCGCGCAGCGACGGCCAGCGCCGGGGAGAGGCCATGCACCGAACCGAGTTCCGCAAGACGTTCAAGACCGTGGGTCCGGCCGTCCTGCCCGTCATTCATGTGCAGGATGCCACGCAGGCGCTGCGTAATGTCGAGGTCGCCCTGGGCGAGGGCGCGCAGGGCGTGTTCCTCATCAATCACGATTTTCCGCATCCCGAGCTGCTGCCGGTCATCCAGGCGGTCCGGCGGCGCTTTCCGGCACTCTGGCTCGGCGTCAATTTCCTCGGCGTCACGGGCGACGATGCGTTCCCCGTGCTCGGCCGGCTGGCCGCCGAGGACGTGGCGGTCGATGCCTACTGGGCCGACGATGCCTGCATCGACGAGCATGCGGTTACGCAGACCCGGGCGCAGAGCATCGACGGCGCACGCACCGCGAGTGCCTGGAAAGGGCTCTACTTCGGCGGCACCGCGTTCAAGAAGCAACGCGAGGTGTCGCCACGGGACTACGCCGATGCCGCCGCAATCGCGGCGCGGCATATGGACGCGGTGACCACGTCCGGCGTCGCCACCGGCCAGGCGGCCGGCCTTGCCAAGATCGATGCGTTCCGACGCGGGTGCGGCGAGGCGGCGCTCGCACTGGCCTCGGGCGTGACGCCGGAGAACGTAGATCTTTACGCGGAATCGGTGGATGCGGTTCTGGTCGCGACCGGGATCAACGTCGACGGGGATTTCTACAACATCGATCCGCAGCGCCTGCGTACGCTGGTGTCGCACGCGCGGCGCGCGGTGCTCGCGGGGTCCGAAGGCTGATCGAGCGCAAGGCCCCGGACTGCTTCCTCACTGCCGTGTCGAGGAGACGTCGTCCGGCGACCGGCAGCTGGCGCGCTACGGTGAAGGGGTGGAGGTGTTCGTCCCTGAACGGCACTGCAGTTGTGTGTTCCTGAGGCGTAACACTACGCCAGTTTGATTGTGAAAAAAGTGACATAAGTAAGAATAGTTTCGTGAATTTTGCACGTTTTCACATTTCTGCGACCGTGCCTGCCATGCCGGTTACTGTAGTAAGCTTCCACGCATGCCGTGGCGGCGGCTCAGCCCCCCGAACTGTCAAATCGTAAGCGCCTGATTTAACTCAAAATGGTAGAACAGGACCGCCCTCGGCACTCGTCCCATGCTTGATCTGCTCGTGTCCAACGCCCGGCTCCACGACGGCAGCCTGGTCGATATCGCGGTGGCCGGTTCGCGAATCAGCGAGGTGGCGCCGCGGATTGAGGCCGCGGCGGGAAAAACCATCGACGCCGCGGGCCAGCTGGTCTGCGCGCCCTTCGTCGATCCCCATTTCCACATGGACTCGACCCTGACCGCCGGCCTGCCGCGCTACAACACGTCGGGCACGCTGCTCGAGGGCATTGCGCTGTGGGACGAGTTGAAACCTTCGCTCACCGCCGAGGCGGTCAAGGCGCGCGCCCTCGAGCTCTGCCGCTGGTCGATCGCGCGCGGCACGCTCGCTGTTCGCAGTCACGTGGATGTCAGCGACCCGCGCCTGCTGGCGGTCGAGGTGCTGCTCGAGGTGCGCGAGGAGATGCGTCCGTGGCTGGACCTGCAGCTGGTCGCGTTTCCTCAAAACGGTTACCTGCGCCACCCCGGCGCGCCGCAGAATCTGGCGCGCGCCCTCGACCTCGGCGTGGACGTTATCGGCGGGATACCGCATTTCGAGCGCAGCGAGCCGCAGGGTCGCGAGTCGGTGCGCCTGCTGTGTGAGCTCGCCGCAGAGCGGGGCCTGGCGGTAGACATGCACTGCGACGAGTCGGACGATCCATGGTCGCGTCACGTCGAAGAGCTGGCATTGCAGACGCAGCGCCTGGGTCTGCAGGGGCGTGTGACCGGGTCCCACCTCACGTCCATGCACTCGATGGACAACTACTACGTGACCAAGCTGATTGCGCTGATGCATGAAGCGCAGCTGCATGTGGTGGCCAACCCGCTCATCAACATAACCTTGCAGGGCCGCCACGACACCTACCCCAAACGCCGCGGCATGACGCGCGTGAAGGAACTGATGGCGGCCGGCATCAACGTTGCGATGGGTCAGGACTGCATCATGGATCCCTGGTACAGTCTCGGCTCGCACGACATGCTCGACGTGGCGCACATGGGTCTGCACGTGGGACACCTGACCGGCCGCGACGAGATGCTCGCGGCGTTCGATGCGGTGACGAAGAATGCCGCGGCCGTGATGCAGCTGAGCGAATACGGGATCGAAACCGGCAAGCCCGCCGACTTCGTGGTGCTGCAATGCGCCGATCCGATAGAGGCGCTGCGGCTGCGCCCGGCGAGGCTCTACGTCGTGCGGCGTGGCCGGATAATCGCGGAAACTGCACCGGTGCTGAGCCGCGTCATCCTGGGCAGCGCGCAGCACGAAGTCACTTTCAAAAGCGTGGAACCCTGACAGCGGGTTCCCGATCGAACGTCACGATTTGACCGAGGTACCCGAGATGTCAATCCAGACCGAAACCGTGCTGTATGCGGCCAACGGCACAACCCTCAGAGGCCATTTTGCCTACGACGCAAACCTGGAAGGCGAACGCCCGGGCGTGATCGTCGTGCACGAATGGTGGGGTCTCAACGACTACATCCGAGCGCGTGCACAGCAACTCGCCGAACTCGGCTTCAGCGCGCTTGCCATCGACATGTACGGCGAGGGCAGGACGGCCGACACCCCCGACGATGCGGGCGCATTGATGAACGGCATCCTGAATGACATGAGTACCGGGACCCGCCGGCTGCAGGCGGCGCTCGATACGCTGCGCGACCACGCAACGGTGGATGGCTCGCGCATCGCCGCGATCGGGTATTGCTTCGGCGGTGCCATGGTGCTGCACATGGCGCGCACCGGCATGCCGCTGAAAGCGGTGGTGAGCTTTCACGGTGCGCTCGGCTCCTTCCACAAGCCGGCGCCGGGGGAAGTCAAGGCGAAGGTGCTGGTCTGCCACGGTGCCGCGGATGAATTCGTGGCGCAGGCGGATATCGACAACTTCAAGGCGGAAATGGAAGCGGCCGGCGTCGACGACGAGTTCGTCGCCTACGAGGGGGCGCTGCACGGGTTCACGAGCAGGGAAGCCGATCGGAACGGGAAGAAGTACGGGTTGCCGCTTGCGTATGACAAGCAGGCCGACGCCGGCTCGTGGCAGGCCATGCAGGGATTGTTCAAGCGGGTGTTTTAGTCTCCGGCCCGCCCGCCGGCGGCAGGAAAGAAGGGGATCCCGCGCACGGGACCCCCGTCCTGGCTGAAAGCCCTGGCCGATCAGCGTGGGCTGACGCCCAACGCCTGAAGCGTCGCGACATTCAGGTACTTGTCGACCGGCAGACCCTTGGCCCGCTGAAACGCGTTCACCGCGCTCATCGTCTCGCGACCGATCACACCGTCGATCGGGCCGGGGTTGTAGCCGGCGCGGGACAGGCTGCGCTGGATGTCGGTCACTCGCGCGCGAGTCATGTTGGTCTCGCACAGGATCTCACGCCACTCCATACTGCCGTCGGACACCATGACCTGCTTGCTCACGGTCTGGTAGGTCGCAGGAATCGGTACGCGCTGCTGCAGCGGACCGCTCACTTCCTCGGTGACTTTGAGGGTCTGGTACTTGGCCGGTATCTTCACCATCCGGGTGGCGGCGGGTTTGTCGACGACCTGCCGCCGAACGGTTTTGTAAACGGCCGGCTGTTCGACGACTTTGGTCGTCGCCGGCGACGCCAGTACGCGTTTGGAAACGGTCTTGTACTCGGCGGGAACCTCCACCAGGCACATGATCTCGCCGGTCGCCGCATCGATCTTCTGGATCGGTCCGGTGCCTTTTTTCCACACCGTGTGCGCGGGCGACATCAGGACTTTCTCCGTGACGGTCCGGTACCGCGCCGGCACCGCCATCACACGCTTGGTGGCCGGCTGGACCATGACACGCTCAGTCACCCACTTGTAGGTGGCGGGAACCACTTCCAGGCGCTCCGATTCCTCGGCCACCAGCACCTGCTTTTGCGCAGCGCGGTACTTGGCGGGGATTACCACCACACGCTCCGAAGCCGGGGTCTTGAGCACCTGCTCGGTCACGGTGCGGTAGGTCGGTGGCACGAACACGCGGGCGAAACACTGGCCCGGCTTACTCTTGGGCGGCAGCAGCGCGATATCCTGCCCGGTCCCCATCTGCGTGCCGGATTGTGTGGCGCTGGCCCGTGCAGCCTCCAGAGCAGCGCGTTCCTGCCGGGTCTGCGCAATGCGCTCGGCGTGCTCGCGTTCGTTCTGCTCGGCCATCGTCGAAACCTTGAGCTCGCGCTGCTTGATTTCCGACTCACGTGCGTCGAGCGTGCCCTGGCGGGCTTCGAGGGCATTCATTCGCTCCTTGAGCTCGCTTTCACTCATCCTGGTGCTCTGCTGGCCACAGGCGCTCAATGCCAGCACGGCAAGCAGCGCTGACGATGTTTTTACTAACCGTAGTCCATCCATAAGGGTTGCCTCCGTCGGCAATGCTGTAAGCGTCACAGACATCGCGGAGCTTTTGCCGTCTACTGTTCGGGCGCGCGCTCGCGAGTCCGCATCTTTGTTTCGCAACGCGCCTGCGCCCCGTCGGGGTTCACCGCTCGATTGCGAGGGCGCAGTATAGGGAGCGAGGTGCGCGGATAGGGGCGTGATTTGTAAAGGATTGTCAAATGTTCGCACTGTAAGCGTGGTCACACCCGGGCACGTCAACGGGCGCTAAAGCGGTACGGCGCAGCGGCCGTTGTAGCGGGCATGGGCGCGCCCGTACGTGCCGCCCCGAGCCATGCCGATGCTGGTGACTGGAGCACCGATGTACAGGATTCTTTTCGCGCTGCTGACGGTTTTCATGACCCACGTCGATGCCGGTGAAACGGCCGGAGAGCGCTTCGCCGCCGGCTGGCGGTACTACGAGGCGGCACAACCGGACCTCGCGCTCACGCACTGGCGTATCGCGGCCGCCGCCGGACACGCGGGCGCGCAGCTCAACCTCGGGCTCCTGTACGAGTTCGGCCAGGGTGTGGATCCCGACCCGGTGTTGGCGGCGCGCTGGTACGCGAGCGCGGCGCGCCAGGGTCTGAGCGCGGCGCAGGCCAACCTCGCCGCCCTGTACGCGGCGGGTCGCGGAGTACCCCGGGACACGGCGACCGCCGCATTCTGGTACGGGGCCGCCGATCAGGGACTGGCCGTCGCTCAGTATCAGCCGGGCATGTCGTATACCGTAGGCGCGGGGGTACCGGTGCAGGCACGCACCCGGCTACGTAAAGCCGCCGTCCTGGGCGATCTGGATGCGGCTACGGCGCTGCGGGCGCTGGCGCCCGCAGCGCCGTCCGAGCCGGCACTGTGGGACGGTGCGTCACTTGGCTCGGCCTGGCCGGTATCGAGCGGGCTGGTGATAACCAACCACCACGTGGTGCAGGGCAGCCGCGACATTCTGCTGGTCGACACCCGGGGCCGGGAGATCGCCGCGCAGCTGGTGCTGAGTAACCGCCGCGACGATCTGGCGCTGCTGCGCGTGCTCGATCCCGGCGCGCTGCCGCCGGCGCTGCCGCTTGCCGGCTCCGATGCCGCGCCGGGCAGCGAGGTGTTCGCGCTGGGCTACCCGCGTATCGATCAGCTCGGTCATTCACCCAAGCTCAGCGCCGGTTCGGTCGGCGCCGACGTCGCGGCGGGCGCCGGCCCCCGGACTTACCGGCTCGATCTGCACATCGAGCCCGGCTACAGCGGCGGGCCGCTGTTGAACGTGCACGGTGAAGTGGTCGGGGCGGTCACCGGCATGCTCGGGGTGGTGGACGACAACAATCGCCTCACGCGCGTGCTGCGCAACGCCGGTATCGCGGTCAAGCTTTCGGCGATCAGGGAGACGCTGGCACTGGCATCGGCGGCAAGCATCCCGGTATCGCAACGCGACGCCGCGGTCGCGCCCGCAGATGTTGCCCGTATCGGAGCATCGGTGCTGGTCGTGGTGGCGCGCTGAAGGGCGGGCGGTGCCCGTGGCGCGGCGGACTCTCCGCGCCACGGCTTCCCGCGGCTTCGCCGGTTGACTGGACCGGCACCGCCGGGATGGTGTTTACCAGCTCTTCGGCGGAATACGGATCTTCTGACCCGGGTAGATCAGGTCGGGGTCCTGAATGACCTCGCGGTTGGCCTCGAACAGCTTCGGGTAGTCCATCGCGTTGCCGTAGTGCGACTTGGCGATCTTCGAGAGCGTATCGCCGCGCTCGATGGTGTAGTACTCGACTTCCGGTGAAGGTTCGGGTGCCTGCACCCCGTCGATGTTCACTGCCGAGACGCCTTTTACGTTGCCGGCGATCAGTACCGCTTTTTCCAGCGCTTCCGGCGAGTCGGCATTACCGGTCAGCTTCACCTCGCCGTCGGCGTAGGCCACCTTCACGTCGCTGATCCCCGGATTGGAGGCCTCGATTGCCTCTTTGATCTTCTCCGCCTCGTCGTCGTCATCGCCGAACAGCTTCTTGCCCAGATCGGCGGCAAAATCCAGTAAACCCATTATGCATTTCCTCGGTTGGTGTCGTTTAGCTGGCCACGCTCACTTCGGTCGGGTTGCGCGCCAGCGCGAAGACTACCACTTGTGCGTCCGGGCACTGTTAACAATTGTTACGACCGGCCAGATGATCGCTCAGCTCACGCCCATCGTCGCGGGCGCATGAAGTGCAGCCCCATCATGTACAGGCATTGTTAAAGGCGGTGCGGCTGCCCGGTGAACTTCCAGGCCGCGACGATGGCGAACGCCACCAGCGGCAGGAAGCCCGCGAACACCCAGAACGCGACCCGGCGCGCCGCGTCCACCGAGACGCCGTCGGCAAAGCCTGCGGCGTTGGCGATGATGCCGCAGACGGCTGCACCCACCGCGAAACCGATCTGCTGAGTGGTCGGGAGTGCGGACGAGGCGCGCTCCCGCTCGCCTTCCGGCGCGGCTGCGATCACGCGCCGTACCACGAATCCCCACATCATCCCGAACCCGGCGCCCTGACAGACGGCGCAGGCGAGCAGCAGCCACAGCACGCCGCCCGGCATGAACAGCGTGAAGCCGAGGACGCCGGCCGCAACCAGGACGATACCGGCACGGATCAGCCGTTTTTCGAGAGACTCCCCGGCGCCCGAAAACACGATCGCCACCAGACCCCACGAGACTGATTCCAGCGCGATGACATAGCCCGCCGTTAGCGGACTTATGGCGTGCAGCACGTCCAGCAGAAAAGCCCCGTACACCAGAAACGACATGGTCGAGGCTGAGGCGGTGAAAACCATCAGCAGTCCTGCGCCCGGGACGTCATTCAGATCGAGCACACGGCGCGGCAACATGCGTGCACGCACCGCGGTCCTGTCGATGCGGAGAAAGACCCACAGCAGCGCGATACCGGCGAGGCACAGCAGCGGTGAAAGCAAGGCATCGATCTCGGCGCCCGCCCAGGACACCAGCAGCACCGCCGCCGCCAGAACTGCGAGTCGGCCGGCTGGAAACACCGCTGGTCCGGCGGTGGGTTGTCTGGACCGCGGCAGCAGCTTCCGTGCGGCTATGAAGAAAGCCAGCGCCTGCAAGGCAAACGCCCAGAACGCGAACCGCCACAGGCCGAGCGCCGCGAAGCTGCCGCCGATCAGCGGTCCGCAGAAGGCCGACACGCTCCAGATCACGGAGGTCAGCGCGACGAGCCGCGGTATCAGCACGTTCGGAAACAGGCGGTTCAGGCCAACGTAGGTCAATGCCACCAGCCAGCCGCCGCCGAGTCCCTGCAGCAGACGTCCGGTCAGCATCGTCGGCATGTCCGGTGCGAGCGCCGAGACGCAGCATCCGGCACCGTAGAGCGCCGCACCGAGAAGCACCGCCGCCCGCAGGCCCGCGCGTGCCACGAGTATCGCGGTTCCCGCGCCCGCGAGTATCGAGCCGAGCTGGTAGAGCGAAAACGCCCAGCCGATCAGCTGGTGCCCGCCGATCTCAACGACGGCACGCGGCAGCGTGGTGGCCGCCAGCATGCTGCTGGCAGCGTGCAGCCACAGCCCCGCGCAAAGCACCAGGAAGCGCGGCAGGCGGTCGCCTTCGAGCAGCAACCGCCAGCCGTCGCCTGTGCGCGGGGTCTTAACGCTTGCGCGCCGGAAAGGCCATATCGGGGCGGTAGCGGGCAAAGCTCGCGAAGTGCTGCTGATTGGCCTGGCGCTGCCACTCGGTGCCGGGCAGGATCGCGGACACGCAGTGGTATCTTTCGCGGTAGGCCAGCGTGCGTTCGTTCTCCTCGATCACGATAGCCACCAGCCCCGCCACCTCACCGCGCTGGCGTTCGATCAGGCGGATCGCGCCGTCCATGGTGCCGCCGGTCTCGATCCACTGGTCTACCAGCAGGACGCGTGTGCCCGGGGCGAACGCGGGTTGGCGAATCTCCATCGCCTGGGTGCGCCCGGAGTAGTTGGTGAATTCGACGCTGTCGGTAGCCACGCACAGCCGGCCCGACTTGCGAACAGGCAGAAACCCGCAGCCAAAGCGCGTGGCGATCGCCGTAGCGAGCACGAAGCCCATCGCATCCAGCCCGCCGACGAGATCGAAGTCGTCGCCGTCAAGCTCGGCGCACAGATCGTTGAGCAGATCGTGGAACGCCTCGCCGTTGATGTAGATCGACGTCGGATCCAGCCAGGCGAATCTTTCGCCCTTGGTATTGGGGGCCATGATGGAAAAGTACCAGCGGTCGTCGCGCGGGCCCTTGTCGCGTTGTTCAACCATGCTTGCTGCCTCCGATCCACGCCGGTTACCCGGATGGTAGATAATATCGACTATTGCATCCACAGCGTGCGTCGTGCGTATGCCCCGGGCGATTCCCACGACCACGGATTGGTTGCCTGGCTCGGTGTCAGGCGCTATGTTCTGATCCCCCCGAGTGAGTGAGTAGATGAGCGCTGCACGGAAACCTGAGGTGCTGGTTTCACGTAAACTGCCGCCGGCAGTTGAGGCACGCCTGCTGCGTGACTACCGGCCGCTTCTCAACCCGGAGGATCGCCTGTACACGGCGGAGGAACTGCTGGCGCGGGCGAAAAGCGCCGACGCGCTCCTCATCTGTCACACCGAGCATCTGGATGCCGATTTGATCGCCCGGCTGCCGCCTCAGTTGCGTGTGATCGCCAACTTCTCCGTCGGCGTCGATCACGTCGACCTTGCCGCCGCCGCGGCGCGCGGTTTGATTGTGACCAACACGCCGGATGTGCTGGCAGACGCTACTGCCGAGGTAACGCTGCTCTGCCTGCTGGGAGCGGCACGCCGGGCGAGCGAAGGCGAGCGCCTGATTCGTGCTGGTCAATGGCACAGCTGGAGCCCGGCGTTCATGGTCGGCACGCAGGTCACGGGCAAACGCCTGGGGATCATAGGCATGGGACGGGTAGGCCAGGTCACCGCCCGGCGTGCGCGCGGGTTCGACATGCAGATTCACTACTGCAACCGTCGGCGGCTGCCGCCAGAGCTGGAAGCGAACGCGATCTACCACCCGACCCTGGAATCTCTGCTGCCGCAGTGTGAGTTTCTCGCGCTGCATTGCCCGGCCACACCGGACACGGACGGCTTGTTGAATGCCGAGCGCATTGCGTTGCTGCCGGACGGCGCGATCGTCGTCAATACCGCACGCGGCAGCGTCGTCGACGAACCGGCGCTGCTGGCGGCGCTTCGGTCCGGCAAGCTGGCCGCGGCGGGACTCGACGTGTACCGCAACGAGCCGGCGATCGATCCCGCGTTCATCGATTCCCGGAACACTTTCCTGTTGCCGCACATCGGCAGCGCCACGCGCGAGACCCGGGACGCCATGGGTTTTCGTGCGCTGGATAATCTCGACGCCGTGTTCGCCGGCGCCGATCCCAGGGACAAAGTAGTTTGAGCGGAGCGTCCCGACCGCCTAGAATCGGCGTTCCGGAACACGCAAACTAACGCAACATAGCCATTAAAGAGCCGGAAACTGGCGTTTCCGGCTTGTTTACTCAGGAGGATCTGAATATGCATAACAACAAACAAAGCCCGAAGCCCGAATCGCCGCCGTCGAGCAGGCGGAAATTCCTCAAGGCGGGCGCGGCCGCTGCCGTCGGCAGCGCCGCTGCCGTCGCGGCGCCGGCCGTGCTGGCCCAGCGCCCGGTGGTGCTGAAGGTGCAGGCGGCCTGGGGCGGCGGTATCTTCCTCGAATTTGCGGAGGATTACGTCAAGCGCGTCAACGAGATGTCAGGCGGGAGCCTCAAGATCGACCTGCTGGGCGTCGGCGCCGTGGTCAAGACGGCGGAAATGCAGACCGCCGTGCACAAGGGTGTACTGGACGGCGCGCACCTGGTCACGGCTTACTGGTACTCAAAGAGCCCCGTAGCATCCCTGTTCGGCACCGGCCCCTGCTTCGGCTGGTCGGCCAACGAGCTCATGGGCTGGATTGCT
The DNA here is from genome assembly GCA_024644045.1 of Chromatiales bacterium. Lineage (GTDB taxonomy): Bacteria > Pseudomonadota > Gammaproteobacteria > JAHELT01 > JAHELT01 > JAHELT01. The sequence goes on from JAHELT010000138.1 coordinate 11,707, forward strand.
TACGGCGGCGGCAAGGATCTCTACAAAGAGCTCATGAACGATATGCTGCGCCTCGATCTGGTGGGCTTCTTTTCCGGACCGATGCCGGCGCAGCCGCTCGGCTGGTTCAATACACATATCACCAGCTCCGCCCAGATGAAGGGCTTGAAGTACCGTACGGTGGGCCTGGCCGCTGACGTGCTGCAGGAAATGGGCATGTCGGTGGTGCAGTTGCCGGGCGGGGAGATTCAGCCGGCCATGAAGAGCGGCCTGATCGATGCGGCGGAGTTCAACAACCCGACCTCGGACAAGGACTTCGGGATGCAGGATGTATCCAAGCACTATCACCTCGGCAGTTTCCACCAGTCCCAAGAGTGCTTCGAGATCATCTTCAACAAGAGCCTTTTCGACAAGCTCGCGAAAGAGCACCAGGCGATCCTCGAATATGCGTCCGAAGCGGCGTCCACCGACATGGCGTGGAAGGCGATGGAGCGGTATTCGCAGGATCTGGTCAGGCTCAAGAATGATTTCGGCGTCAACGTCTACCGTACGCCCAACAGCGTCATGAAGGAGCAACTGAAAGCCTGGGATACTGTGGTAGCCCGGATAAGCAAGGCCGATCCGTTCTTCAAGAAAGTGGTCGATTCGCAGAAGGCCTGGGCGCAACGTCACGGTGCGTACGCGCTCAACAACGCACCCGATTACCAAGGTGCTTACGAGCACTATTTCGGCAAACTCTGATACGCTCAACGATGCTTCGACGAAACGGGATGGCGCGCACGCCATCCCGTTTCCGTGTCGAGTCGACCGGTCCTTGACCGAGATCTCCCAAGATGATCCGAATCCTGCATTTCATTGACAGCCTGAGCGCCTGGATGGGCAAGGCCTTCGCCTGGTGCATCGTCATTCTCACCTTCTCCACCTGCTACGAAGTGTTCGTTCGCTACGTGCTCAACGCGCCGACCGTATGGGCCTTCGATATGAGTGTGCAGATGTACGGAGCTCTGTTCATGATGGCGGGCGCGTACGCTTTGTCACAGGATGCGCACGTCCGTGGCGACGTCATTTATCGATTGCTGCCGCGGCGGGTTCAGGCGGGCATCGACCTGGCCCTCTATATTCTGTTCCTGGGTCCCGGGGCGCTGGCACTCATTTACTACGGCTATGGGTTCGCCGCGGATTCATGGTTCTACAAGGAAGTCAGCTGGAGCAGCCCATCGCGGATCCAGATCTATTTCTTCAAGACGCTGATTCCGGTCGCCGGGACGCTGTTGCTGCTGCAAGGGATCGCGGAGGCTGTGCGCTGTGTCGTGTGTATCAGGACGGGTGAGTGGCCGGCTCGACTGCACGACGTGCAGGAGACCGAGACCATGCTGATGCACGAGCAGGAGGATCTGCGCGAACTGGAGCGGGAACCGTGAGCGATCCGCAGCTTGCCATCCTGATGCTCGGCCTGTTCATCTTCATGGTGATGCTCGGCTTTCCTATTGCCTTCACCTTGATCGCCATGGGGCTCGGATTCGGCTACTACGCTTACTACGACCCATTGCGCATGAAAAGCCTGTTCGACAACCGGATCTTCGATCTTTTCGTGCAGAACACCTTTTCGGTGATGTCCAACGACGTGCTGGTGGCCGTACCCTTGTTTCTGTTCATGGGTTATGTGGTCGAACGCGCCAACATCGTCAACCGGCTGTTCTTCAGCATCCAGCTGGCAGCACGTAACCTGCCCGGCTCGATGGCAGTCGCAGCACTGGTCACCTGCGCGGTGTTCGCCACCGCGACGGGTATCATCGGTGCGGTCGTGACCCTGATGGGTATGCTGGCATTGCCGGCGATGCTGGAAGCCGGCTACGAGCACAAGTTCGCCACCGGCGTGATCTGCGCCGGTGGCTGCCTCGGGATCCTGATCCCGCCGTCGATCATGCTGATCGTCTACAGCGCCATTGCC
>JAHELT010000018.1:0-16059 GCA_024644045.1 Chromatiales bacterium
CGCACCTCGGCGCCGAACCCGACGATGCGGTTGCCGATCCGGCGCCCGATGACCTCTTCGAGCCCGGCGAACGCGCCGCCACAGATGAACAGGACGTTGGTGGTGTCGATCTGGATGAACTGAAGTTCTCCCTGAACCTGGAAGCGCATGCTCGTCTGGCTGCCCCCCATGTACGTGCCGTTGAGCACGGTGCCGTCTTTCAGTTCCAGTACATCGGCGCTAAGTGGCGCCGTCAGCAGCGTCCACCCCAGCGCAACGATCAGGGGGATCGATGGTCCTCTCATCGTGTTCTCCTCCTGCCGGCCTCCCAACGAAGCACTTCAAGTTGAAAGAATAATCCACTGCCAGTCGTACTGGACTGCCGGCGATCAGTGAGTTTATTTCGGCTGCGAGGATACACGATTCGCGTATGGAACAGGAGTCGAATCCATCTACAGACCAAAGAACCGCACGACCGCCCGAAATCATGTAATGCAGTGTTCTGGTTTGTAACTCAACCGACATGTACAAGTTTCGTATAGATAGGATTACGCCACGATCGGTACGCGCTATGGCGTCGGATGTATCGTACTCACCGGCGGCGTGGACGTCGTCGTCCGGCTTTCCCGGCGGAAATTCGACTCACATGCCTGGAAACGGTGCATGTTGCACGACGAATCCGACGCGCTCGATCAGCGGCAAGCACGGCGCGCGCCACAAACGCATCCAGCCCGCTGAGCAAATGGAACCCGCTCCGTTCCGGGAGTGCGCCTTTACGTTGCGCGAGCGCTCTGCCGATCTGGGTATCGTCGGTACCAGCAATAACAAACCACGCCGGCCGGTTGCCGATCTCCGGCAGGCTGGCGCAGCCGGCGAGCAGCAGCAGGCCCATCAACAAAACGTTGCGCTGCGGCATTTGTTAGTTTCAGCGTCTGATCCGGGCCGCGAATTCCAGCGGCAAACCGACCTCTGCCGGGGGTGCCAGATGTAGTAAAGTACGTCCCGGCGGCGCGCAGCACGAGTCGCCGAAAAAAAAACGACCACGCCATTGGACGTTCCGGAGGACATTTCGAATGCTTGACTTCGTCGCGTTGGGGATACTGGTTTTCGCGGCCGTAACGATCTTTTACCTGATCATCGTAATCCACGATATTCCTTACGAGATCGCTGTACACCGCAACCATCCGCATCAGGACGCGATCCACGTCGCCGGCTGGATCAGCCTGTTCACCCTGCACGCGATCTGGCCGTTCCTGTGGATCTGGGCGACCCTGTACCGCGAGGACCGTGGCTGGGGCTTCGCCACGACCCAGGCCGAGCACGGCGATACCGCACCGCTGGCCCACCGGCTTGCGGCACTGGAAGAGCGCCTGATCCAGCTCGAACAGCAGTCCGGCGCCGGCGCGGCGAAGGACGGCCAGCCGGCGCAGCCCGGTACGGAGGTTTAGGCATGGATCTGCTGCTGATTCTCACCTACGCGGCCATCTGCGTGGTGATTTTCAAGGTCTTCCGCATCCCGCTCAACAAGTGGAGCGTGCCCACGGCGGTGCTGGGCGGTATCGTCCTGATCGGCGCGCTCATCGTGCTGATGAATTACAACCACCCGTACTCGGAGATCAGCCGGCAGTACTTCGTCACCACGCCCATCGTGCCGGTGGTCGGCGGGCACGTGATCGAGGTGCCGGTCACCGGTAATGCGGCGCTCAAGAAAGGCGATGTGCTGTTTCGCATCGACCCGGAGCCGTTCGAGAACAAGCTGGATTCGATCAAAGCGCGCCTGTCCGCCGCGCAATCCGACTACAATCGCGCGGACAAGCTGTTCAAGAGCAATGCCGGCAGCAAGCGCGACCTGGATCTTGCACTGGCAAGTCTGCGCGACCTGCGCGCCCAGCGCTCGCAAGCCGAGTTCGAGCTGCAAAACACCACCGTGCGTGCCCCGGCCGACGGTTATGTGACGCAGGTGACGTTACGCCCCGGCATGAAGGCGGCCAGCCTCCCGTTGCGCCCGGTGATGGTGTTCGTGAGCAGTGAGGGCCACTATCTGATTGCCTGGTTCCGGCAGAACAGTCTGTTGCGCCTGGCGGTCGGCAGCGAAGCCGAGGTCGCCTTCGACGGCATTCCCGGAACGGTGTTCGCCGGGGAGGTCGCCATGGTTTTTCCCGCGATGGCGGAGGGGCAGGTGCAGCCCTCCGGCAACCTGATCAACGTCCAGGGCCCCGCGCGACCCGGGCGCGTGCCGGTGCTGATAGACGTCACGGATCCGCGCTTCGAGGCACTGGCCGACCGGGTCCCCGGCGGCGCTTTCGCGCAGGCGGCGGTCTACAGCGAGCATCTTCACCACGTTGCGATCATGCGCAAAATACTGCTGCGCATGGCGTCCTGGATGAACTACCTGTTTCCGTTCCATTGATTCCGGAGCCCGTTCGATGTCACTAAGACTGCGCCTTGCGGTATGCGTTACGACGACGGCGTTGCTGGCCGGATGCGGTGGCGCGCCGCCCAAGCCCGGCCCGGCGCAGACCGATATCGTCGAGGAGGCGTTGCCGCAAACAACGGATGTTGCTGCGAGCTGGAGCACGGCGGTCGACCAGGGTGCAGTCGCGGACGGCTGGCTGACCAGCTTCAACGACGACAAGCTGGTGGCCATCGTCGAGGAGGCGCTGTCCAACAATCGCGGACTGGCCGCAGCCGCTGCGAACCTGGACGTGGCCGCAGGTTTCGCCAAGCAGGCCGGCGCCCGGCTGGCGCCGGCGGTGAACATCGGGGCTGGGGGACAAAGCACTGCGCGCGGTGACACCACGACCAACACCTCAGGCGCCTCCCTGAATGTCAGCTGGGAAGTCGACGTCTGGGGCAAGCTGAGCGCGGCGGCGGCCGCGGCCGAAGAGGCGTTTCGTGCAACCGAAGCCGATTTCGAATTCGGCCGTCAATCGCTGGCGGCACAGACGGCAAAAGCCTGGTTTCTGGCCACCGAGGCGAACCTGCAGAAGCGGCTCGCGGAAGAGGCGGTCGACATCTACACCCGCATCCTGAAGATCGTGCAGACCCGTCTTGACGTGGGCAGCGTCGGGCCGCAGGACGTGTTTCTGGCAAAAGCCGATCTGGCGAGTGCCAAGGAGCGGCAGCGCCAGGCACAGGGCGCGTTCGAGCAGGCCGTGCGCAGCCTGGAAGTCATCCTGGGCCGATACCCGTCGGCCGAACTCGAGGTGCCGCGTGAGTTCGTTCCCGTGCCGCCGGGGGTGCCGGCAGGCGTTCCGTCCGAGCTCCTGGAACGACGGCCCGATATCGTCGCGGCAGAGCGCCAGGTGGCTGCCGCCTTCCAGCGCGTGGAAGCCGCCAAGGCCGCCAAGCTGCCGAGCCTCTCGCTCACGGCATCGGCCGGCAGTTCCAGCAATGAGCTGGTCGATCTGATCGGCGTCAGCCAGGGCTTCTTCTCGGTGGGTGCGAATCTGCTTGCACCGATCGACGTCGGCGGCGGCCTGCAGGCGCAGGTGGACATAGAAACGGCGCAGCAGAAAGCGGCAATCGCTAACTACGGTCAGGCCGCGCTGGCTGCTTTCAGCGAAGTGGAAACGGCCCTGTCGAACGAGGTGCTGACCGCCGAGCGCGAATTGCTGCTGCAGGCTTCCGTGGACAATAACGACAAAGCGCTCGGTACGGCAAACACGCAGTACCAGGCCGGCGCAATCGACCTCCTCAGCGTGCTGCAGATGCAGGCGCGGTTACTCAACTCGCGCATCGGGTTGATCAGAATCAAGAACGCGCGCCTGGCGCAGCGGATCGATCTGCATCTGGCGCTGGGGGGCGATTTCAGCGACTCGTGAGTCTTTGATGTCGTCGCGTCATCGCGTCAAGTGTTACCATTGCACACATGCATGATACCGCCCACAAAAGAGCTACCGTGTATTTCGACCCGTGGCTGCATCGTGCCTTACGATTGAAGGCCGCGGAAACCGACCGCAGCATATCCGACCTCGTGAACGAAGCCGTGAAGGCGGTCCTGGCCGAAGACGCAGATGATCTCGAAGCATTCGAGGTTCGCGACCAAGATACTGACTATGCGTTCGAGGAGGTTGTTAAGGACCTGAAACGGCGTGGCAAGCTATAGCGTCCGAATCAAGAAATCTGCGCAAAAAGAACTCGAACAAGTCCCCACCAAAGCAGCTGAAATCGGTCGGGTCAGCCTGCGACTGGCTTGAGTCAGCGAGCGTCGAATATCGCTGCCCATTCCGCAGCGGTAATCGACTCCTTGAGTCGACCGCGTAGGTCGAGGCTGCGCTGTTGCGAAGCGTACCATTCGAGGTTGAGCGCCTCGAGTGTGCTCAGTGTCTGCCGGGAACCGGCATCGTGATCCAGGTACAAGTCGCGCAGGGTATCACCCGAGTCGATGAACGCCTCGTTGAACGCTTCGACCTCGGTCTTGAGTTCATCGAGAACCTGCGTTGCCGTCGCGGCGCGTGCGGGATCGTCAATCTCCAGTTCGACCCGATCGCCGATCAGGTCGACATCGGCCGGGGTCAGCATCGAGCCACCCACAAGACCGCCGCCGAGCAGAAACACGGTTAACAGTGCGATCAGCATGCTAGCTACCTCCCGTTGCGCGGCCGTAAACCAGCTGACGAGGACTGAAACTGTCGAGCTGGAACTCGGCAATAGCTTTCCATTCGGCCGCGGTGGTGGCGGCTTTCATGTCTGCCATCAGCTCGATGAAGCGCAGCTGCTTCTGCGCGCGCTCGCGGTTGTAGTTATCGATCATCTCGACTATTTTTTCGCGGCCGGCATCGTAGTCGGCATTGATTGTTTTGAATTCCCGCCGATACCGTTGCAACATCGCAGTGGTTTCCGTGATCAGAAGTTCGCGTTCTTCAAGCAGGCCGAGCAGACGTTCAGCGCGCACCGGATCGGTCACCGTCGCCTGGATCAGCGCGGTTTCCTCGGCGCGCAGTTGCTCCGGGTTGAGGGCCTGTTTCGTGCATCCATGGACTAGCACAACGAGAAACAGCAGGAAGCAAAATCTCATCGCTCTATCTCCTTCGCGCACTTGTCGATGCGGGCATATTGTGGCTATCCACGACTATTGATTCGGCAACGCGTTCTAGAGCCCAGGACATCGTGATACCGCCCACCGAATAGGAAATCGGTTTTCGAGTTGGCGCAGCCTCAGCAGCAGCGAAAAAGTAACACTAGCTCTCGGGCGTATACCAGACCGGTGACGTGTAGGCCCTTTCCTGGCCGATCTTCACCGCACCTTCGGGGATTTCAATGCCAAATCGATAGGCGTCGTAGACGACCCAGCGCGGGGTCGGGATTTCCAGCACGCGCGCGTAGTAGAAGGCCGCCTGGTCGGGATCAAATTCCTGATCGGACCAGACCGTTCCGAGTTCGGAAGCGCCGATGGTATTGGTCCAGTTTGCGTTCTCGATGTCGACCGTATTACCAACCGGCGGCAGCTTGCCGTTGGCGCCCACCTCGCGGTCGCCGGACCAGACGACGTCGTAGACCTTTTCCCTGAGCCGGCCATTGGTTTCCCGCCAACCCTTGACGATCTGGATCCGATCAAGATTTGCGCCGATTGGATCACGCAACGCGTAGACCATGAAGGTGGGTGCGCCCGAACCTTTACGCGCTGGCATATCGGCGCCCATCGGCACCCCTTTCTGATAGCCGCGAAACGCCGGCTGGCGGCTGTTCAGGTCATCTTCTTCGAATTCCCAGCTGCCGAAGAAACGTACGGTGATGCGCGGACCCGTGGTGCCGTAGACCTCGCGCCGCACCATAGCGTCGTAAAGCGCATGGCGGGTGTTTTCGGTGGCCCAGACGCCGGTGTAACCGGACGCCACCAGTTCGTAACCCTCGAAGACGCCCTTGTCGGTTTTGGTAAACGGATGTTCCATGCGTTTCGGTGACGGCTCTGCGCTCGTGGACTTGCCGAAATAATTATCTTCCTCCGCTGTCGTCAGCGAGGTATGACTGTCGGTAGCACCGGAAAAACCGAATTTGTAGGGATTGGTACCAAACTTCGCCTCCAGCGCAAGGCCTTGTTTGAGGGCTTCACGGGCATATTCGCGCTGCAGCATGTCAGGCTTCTTTGCTTCCGACAGATCGAGGTTGCCCGCGTCCCAGGTCTCGTAGTCGGCGAACTCATCGTCTGGCGACAAAAGCGGATGTGCTTCGCCGTCGCCCTTGATCTGCGTAATCTCGTACAGTGGCTCCCAGCGTGCGCGTTGCTCGACGTAGTTCTGATCGACCTTGCCGCCGGCATACGTGCGCTCGGTGGGGAACATCCAGCCGTTGGAAATGTTGCCGTTATGCGCGAGCGCGAAAACGCTGCCGCCCGTCTTCGCTTCGTACGATTCGAGCCAAAGGTACAATTCGAGCGGATCGGTGCTGCCGGGAGGCTGAGATACCATCGGCACGACCTGGCGCGCACGGTCTGCGTTATCGCGAAACACGACATTGCGGTGCAGGTTATTACCCTGTGGTACCGAGGTCCACTCGTAGCCGATAAAGGCGGTAAATCGTCCCGGCTCGTTATAACGTTCGGCCGCGTCGATGATGCCATCCCAAACCGAGGCGTAAATCTTCGAGCCTGGTGCATATTGTCTCAACAGATCGGGCGGCAGCTTGCCTTGCGAAAAAGTCGTGATCAGGTTAATGGCTGCGTCGGCCGCGGCGTTGCCGCCCTTGCTAAGGCCATCGTACCATTCACGCCCCTTGGCATCGGCAAGTATGTTGGGCGCGCCGCGCAGGATATCGGTGGCAAAACCCATCATGTCGGAATGTTCAGTCAGCACCAGCCAGTCCAACGGCCGCGACAGTTTCGCTGGCAAACCAGTCGAAGATTTTACTTCTTCACCGCGCGCGAAACGGTAGGCTTCATCGGGCCCCGTGGTGTTGCCGAACAATCCCGCGTCCGGTGACAGACCCGTATGCAGATGCGTGTCACCCCAGTACACGTTAGAAGGAAACGCACGCTGTGCATAAGGAGAGTAAGTGGGTGGTCCATAAGCGCCTTGCAGGTACTCCTGCGAGGGCACAAATTGCGCCAGTGCAGGTAGCGAAACGATTAGTACCATAGCCATTGTCAACGTGGTACCAAGACGAACGTGATTTATTCTCATCCTAGTATCTCCTTATCTATAGTTCTGGCGACCAACCCAGGCTCAGTTGTTGTAGCTGTATAGGAACCTGACTCCCTGGTAGGAATGCTCGCCGATAATGAGATCGACATTGTTCAGGTCTTGTGCCTGTTTGCAGGCCCCGCCAGGAAGTGTCGACAGGCTCGATCATGTCCAGAAACCCGCCACGCGATCGATCATCCAGTAGCTCGCAAAACTGCCGATCAGGTAGCTTGCCGGCGTCACCAGGTATGACCAATGCACCACCGCATTGTTATTTGAGCGGAGCAGACCCACGGCAACAAGGCGCAGCGAAAAATACGCGGCAACCAGGGCCAGGACGAACAGTAGCTGACCGATCTCGACACCGACATTGAAAAACAGCAACGCGGTCGGTAGTTCGGTCTGCGGCAGGCCGATGTCGCGCAATACGGCGGCGAAACCGAAACCGTGCAGCAGTCCGAATGACGACGACACCGCAACCGGGTAACGGTGCGTCAATGAACTTACGTCGCCCTTGACGATTTCCCAGGCCATAAACACGACACTGAGGGCGATTGCCGCTTCCACGGGGGGAGTCGGGATGCGCAACAGATCGAGCGTGGATAATGCCAGCGTAATCGAGTGCGCTACGGTAAACCCGGTGATCGTGATCAGCAAACGCCGCGCCGTGCGCGCGATAAACAACAGGCAGGCGACGAACAGCAGGTGATCGACGCCGATCCAGATATGTTCGATGCCAAGATCCGTGTACTCCCGTGCCACGCTGAAACGACTCTCGGCATCAGGTACCCGCCACTCGGTTTCGCTCGGCTTCAGGATGCGCAGGTGCTCTTCGCCGGTTAACAACCGGACCTGGTAGAGCGTGGATAGTGACGGATTCGCGCCGGGAAAGCCGATGCCGACGGTCCGTCCGCCTAGGCCCTGGTCGCAGCGAAACGACTGTTGCCCCAGGAACTCGGCGCCGGATTGGCGCCACAGGGGCTCGCGCTCTGACGCGCAATCGTCAGGCAGTACCGGTTGCGGCAACGAGGCCCTCGGCAGACTGGCCGGGGCTTTCCATGAAACGTTGAATGCCAGCGGTTGCGTCTCGACGATCTGTATATAGTTGGGTCGTGCATCGTGCGCCTGCGCCGTGACCGCGCTCAGCGCCAGCGATACCGCGAGCAACAGGCGCAGGGCTCTCATGAATCGGGTACTTCCGCCGTGGTAATGGGATTGCGGCGTACTTCATAGGTATCGACGATCGCCTGGATCGCGTTCTCCTTTTGCCGGTCGACGGCGTCGCGTTCGGCATCGTAGCGGACCTTGTCCAGCACTTCGGCCAGTTCCGGGTAACGCTGCGGAGTTTTGCGCACCAGCAATACGAGATGAAAGCCGTAGGGCGACTCCAGGGGACCCTGCCAGGTGGACTCGTCGGTTTCGAGATCGAAGATCGCCTGCGCCATTTGCGGACCGAAATGGCTGGTCACAAATCCGGGTTCACGCTCAACATAGTTCAGTGCATAAAGGAAACGATCACCGTGACGCGACGCCTCGTTGAATCCGGCTTGACGCGCGTTCAGTTGCTCAAGTTTTTCGTTTGCCATTGCCAGTGCTTGCTCGCGTCCGTGATACTCACTGCCAAAAAAAACATGCGTGTAGGTCACGTTCGGGGCAATCCGGTAACGGTCGCGATTTTTCGCGTAGTAGGCTTCGATATCGTTGTCGGAGAGCTTTACCGTAGCGGAGGAAAACCCGGTCGAAATATATTCGATCGACTGCACCAGGCGCCGCCGGATGATGTAGTCGTTCTGATCCATACCGAGCGCGAGCGCCTCGCGGTGCAGCACCTCTTCGCGGATGTAGTCGACGATCAGTTGCTCGAGTTCGGCCGGCGGCAGGCTGTCCAGGCGGTTTACGGCCAACTCGGGTTCGAAGGACCGCGAGCGATACTGCAGAAAAGTCAACAGCGTGTCACGGTCGACCTCGATCACCCTGGGATTGAAAGTACCGCCGTCCGTGTTGATAATTTCAAACAAAAGGAAAAGACCGAGCCCGGCAGCAAGAAAGTGTGCCAGCGGTTCTTTCAACAACCTGCGCATGCTAGCGACTTTCCAGTTCTGATTTTGGATCGGAAAGAAAGGCCGCCATCGATGCAATGGCGGCTTGTTCGAACCAGCACACTGTTACGGGGTATACCAGATCGGCGAGGTATAGGCGCGTTCCTGTGTCGTCATCGGCGACTCTTTCGGCGCCTCGACGTTGAAATACTTCGCCTCGTATGCGGTCCAGCGCGGGGTCGGAATCTCAATCACGCGCGCGTAGTAAAAAGCGCGCTCCGCCGGGTCGAAATCCGGATCGCTCCAGACCGTGATCAATTCCGGCGAGCCGATCGAGTTGCGCCAGGTCGCATTTTTGACGTCGACGGTATTACCCACCGGTAGTAACTTTCCATCGGAACCGATGGCGCGATCGCCAGCCCAAACCACGTCGTAGACCTTTTCGTGGGTTTGGCCTTCGGCATCGAGCCAGCCCTTGATGACCTGTGCACGGTCGAGGTTACCGCTGAGCGGATCCTTGCGCGCGGCGACGAGGAAACTCGGCGCCTTGCCCTTGGGTGCGGCGGTCAGGTCGCCGCCCATCGGCACGCCCTTGCGGTAACCGACGTTCGCCGGCAAGCGCGTATTGGTGTCGTCGGCAATAAAATCCCAGCCGCCGAAAAAACGTACCGCGATGCGTGGGCCGGTGGTGGCGTAGGTTTCCTTGCGCATCATCGCATCGAAAATAGCTTCACGCGTGTTCTCGGTGGCCCAGACGCCGGTGTAACCCGACGCGACCTGGTACCAGCCGGGCCAGGATATCGGCGGGAAATGCGCCACATCGGTCGTCATGCGCTTCTCGTTCGGTTCGCTGCCGGAGTGTTTACCCCAGAAGTTGTCTTCCTCTGCAGTGGCAAGCCCGGTATGCGCATCGGTCGCGCCCTGCAGGCCGAACTTGTATGGATTCACCCCGAGTTTGGCCTCGTGCTTGAGGCCGTTTTTGAGCGCCTCGCGCGTGTATTCGTATTGCAGCATCCAGTCTTCCTTCGGATAAGGGCCGAGGTTGCTGACATCCCAGGTTTCGTAGTCGGCAAATTCGTCGTTGGGTGAGAGCTTGGGGTGCGCCTCGCCGTCACCCTTGATTTGCGTGGTTTCGTAAAGTGGTTCCCAGCGCGCACGGTTCTCGGCATAAGCCCTGGTCAGCGGCTGGTTGGTTACCGGGTTGACGTCGGGAAACATAATGCCGTTGCTGATGTTGCCGTTGTGCGGAATGGCCAGCACCCGGCCTCCGGTTTTATCTTCGTACATTTGCATCCATTTCCACAGGTCTTCGGGATTTTCGCTATCGACCGTAGTGTAGGGAGCAACCCGGCGCGCGAGATCCGCACCGTTTCGATAAATGACGTTACGGTGCAGGTTATTGGCATCGGGAAACGAGGTCCACTCGTAGCCGATGATCGCCGAGAAGCGTCCCGGATCGTTATAGTTTTCGGCAGCGGCGATGGCATCCTGCCAGATGTTCATGGTGAATTCCGGATCGGAAAGCGTCGGTGGGACCGTCTGGTTGGCGACCGCCTGCACGATCTCGAAAGCGGCATCGAGTGCGGTTTGACCACCCGCATTGATGCGGTTATGCCAATCTCGAAGCTTCTCGTCCACCATCAGGTTGGGGTTGCCCTTGATCACCTCGTTCATGGCACCCATCGAATCGGAGTGATCGGTAACCACGAGGAAATCGAGCGGCTGACCCATCTTGATCTTGAAACCGCCGCTGGCGGTGACTTCTTCGCCACGGGCGAATCGAAACGCGTCACTGGGGCTCAAAATCACGCCGCCGGCACGAGCATCCAGCGAAAGGTTGGTATGCAGATGGGTGTCACCCCACAAGAGCTCGGACGGAATATTGCGTCCGGCATAGGGGGAGTAACTCGGTTTCTCGAAACTGCCGATGGTCCCACGATCGAGCGGCATATCCTGCGCCCATGCGCCAGCCGCCAGACAGACCGTCCAAACGATGGGTAACGTCCTATGCATTGCTATCACTCCAAACTGTGACCGGTGCTGATCGAATACACGCACCAACATGCCACTGAATTCGGCGCGTTATGGTTAGGTTTCAAACCGTTTAGTGCCCTGTATTCGACTTTTGCAACTGCTCCATGATTTCACCGACGTTCCAGGAACCGGCTTTTTGGCTCGGTGGATATTCCTGCATGGTCGTAATGAACTTAGCCAGCAGCCCCGCAACCGGCGGAAAGATGAATCCGGTGCGGTCCAGCCACCAGTCATTGTAAGTGTTTGAGTTGTGCTGGGCCTTTTCAAAAGGATCACGTCTCAAATTGAACAACAGCGGGGTGCGCAGCTGGACGAATGGCTCGCGCCACAGGGCCATAGTCCGAGCACGGTTCGCCGCGAACACCAGTTTCCAGTCGGTATAGCGAGCGGCTATAAACTGGCCCTCGTCATCCACGTACCAGAATTCCCTGCGCGGTGACTGCCCGGATTCGCCGGTGAGGTAGTCAAGCAGGTTGTAACCATCGATGTGGTTACGGTAACTTCGACCGTTGATTTCAACGCCCTTGAGGAGTTTCTGCTTGATGTCGGGAGCTCCCGCCACAGCCGCAAAGGTCGGCGACCAGTCTTCGTGAGAGACGATGCCATTGAGCGTTTTACCGGCCGGAAAGCGACCGGGCCAACGCACGAAAGCAGGTACACGGAACGCGCCTTCCCAGTTCGAATTCTTTTCGCCGCGGAACGGTGTCGTGCCCGCGTCCGGCCAGGTGTTGTAATGAGGGCCATTGTCGGTCGAGTACATGACGAGCGTGTTGTCCGCGACGCCCAGATCATCGAGTTTCGCGAGCAGTCTGCCGACATGACGGTCGTGTTCGACCATGCCGTCGGAGTACTCATCCTGCCCGGAGATGCCGCGCAGTTCATCCTTGACATGGGTACGGAAGTGCATGCGCGTACCGTTCCACCAGGTGAAAAACGGTTTACCGGCTTTGACCTGCTTTTCGATGAAAGCCATGGCGGCCTCAACCGTTTCGTCATCAACGGTTTCCATGCGCTTCTTGGTCAGATAGCCGGTATCCTCGCACCTCTGCTTGTCCCACTTGCCGAAACGCGGGTGTTCAGTGTTGTCTTCCTCGTCCGTGGCGAAACAGTGGAGTACGCCCCGGGGGCCGAATGATTCGAGAAAGGTCTTGCCGTTGGCCAGCTTCATATCACGGGGGTAATCCTCATTCTCGGGCTCTTCCTCGGCATTGAGGTGGTAGAGGTTTCCCATGAATTCGTCAAATCCGTGCAGGGTCGGCAGATGTTCGTTACGGTCGCCCTGATGGTTCTTGCCGAACTGGCCGGTCGCACACCCCCTGGCCCTTGAGGACGGTGGCCATGGTGACGTCGTTTCTCTGCCAGCCTTCTTTCGCGCCGGGCAGGCCGACTTTGGTCATACCTGAGCGGACCGGTACCGAACCGCCGATGAAGGCCGCGCGCCCGGCGGTACAGCTTTGCTGGGCGTAATAGTCGGTAAAACCTATACCCTGTTGAGCGATGCTGTCGATATTCGGCGTCTGGTACCCCATCATGCCGCGGTTGTTATGGCTGATGTTCCAGGTACCGATATCGTCGCCCCAGATAACGAGGATATTCGGTTTTTCGGTCGCGGCGTGGGCGAGATTCGCCAACCGGCACGGCAACACGAGCCATAAGGTATTGGTCACTCTCATTTTTTGGACTCCTCAGATTCGCCACTACCGACCCATAGTGGGCGCGGTGTTACATACTTGTAGCGGGCCTGGTGTCACATAGATGCCTGCAGCCGGGACAAGGTGGATCAATTTCGAGTTACTTGGGCATATACGGATCCGGTGTGCCCGGCCGGATCGGCGGTTCTTTCTTGAACCAGGCCAGGTGCCCGACCAGATGTTCACCCGCCGGCCAGCGGATCCAGCCGTTGTGCAGAACACGACGGCGACAAGCAGCAGCAAGTGAACGGGGAGTTTCATCGATCGAGTCTCGGCAGATTTTCGCGTGAGAATGCACGAGTATATCAATCCAGGATGCTGACCTGAGTTGTCATTTGGGGCCAGATTCGAGCGTCTGCAGCCTGTCGCGGTAGGACCCGGGCGAACGACCCGTCCAGCGATTGAAGGCGCGTTCGAAGTTGGGCGGGTTCGCGTAGCACAGGCGTGCGGCGATCTCCTTGATGCGTAGACGGTCATTCCTGAGCAGGCGCAGCGATGTCTTGAAACGCCAGTTTTCGACAATATCCGAAAAAGAAGTGTCCAGCTCAGCCAGGTGTCGGCGCAGCGTGCGAGGTGACATGTCCAGCATCTCGGCGTAGCTGTTCATGTTGCCCAGCGGACCAGGTCTGGTAGAGGTCAACAGGCTCTCAATTGCTTCGGCTACATTGGCAGGCGGGCTGTCAATGGAACCGGGTTGGGCAGGGCCAAGCATCGACTCGGCTAACATTGCGGTCGGAAATACGATGGCGGTCGCGGCTTCCCCGAGATAAATCCTGGTGTCACTTCCCTCCGGCAGTAGCCGGTCGAGACCGCGCGCCTGCGGACTTTGCAGGTGGATCGCCAACGGCGCCCAGTCGGGGCCGCCAGCCAGCCTGAAGCCGCTGAGCATGTACGAAAAACTGACATAGTCGGCGTAATCCCTGCCCGGCGTGGGATCGTCGATAAAGAATTGCGAAAGTCTCGAAACAGTTCCGTCAATCGCGAGCTGTATCCGCTCATGAGTCTGTATGACGTTGTCGTGTTTCACCGCAAGTTGACAGGCGGAGAGTACATCGGGCGTAAATGCAATGGCCTCGCCCCAGCTGCACAGGTTCTGCAGCTCCAGCTCTTGTGCAAAGCATTCAAAAAAATCCTCGATCCCCTCGGATTTCCTGACTTCGTCAAACAGCGAATACATGCAGTTGACCGGAACGTAGTGCTCTTTGTTGTCCAGACAAAAGCGATCCAGCGAGGACTTCCGCAGCGGTGCGTCGACATTGGCACCCGCTGCCTGCAGCGTGTCGAGAACCGGCCTAAACACGCCAACCTGCACCAGTTTGGTACCGCCGTTCATCTATCGGGTAGTTGCTTGAACATCTGGGTGACAGAAGTCGCTGAACCTGCCACCGTCAAGCGCGATCAATGCAGTCATGAAACGGGCGCTCGAACGGGCACCCGGCGCGGGCAAGCCCGTTCAGCATCGGTTGTAAATGTGAAACCTGGGTTACATGTATGTCGGCGATGTCCATCCTGATGCTTTCGTAAATCCAGTCGCTCCGCGTTCAACGCGGCAGCTTTTTGAACATGGAGGTCACTGCGTAATCGAGCCGTTTCTTGACTGTTTCCTGACTGGGATTCTCCTGAATCTCGGCCGTGGCCATGCCGGACCAGATGGCGACGCCCGTATCGGCATCTACCAGCACGACGAGCAGTGAGCCCTCGGGCACGTTCTCGAGCGTGCGGATGCCGCTTTCAGGATCGATCTTGATCTGCAGCGTATCCATGTCGATGCCCGCGGCATACGCCACGACCATGTCCGGACTTGCTGAATTCTCGCTCATGCCCCGTTTACGCAGTTCCCGGTCGATCAGGAAGGTGATTTCGGCATCGGCATCGAACCGGGGCGGCTCCCACTTGCCGGCCGAATCTTGCACGATAGCCGCCGAGCCCAGCCAGGTATACGACCGGTAGCCCTTGAAGTTAGCCTTGGGATCGGCCTCGGTCTCGATCTGAATATCCCTGGTGACGCTGCTTGCACAACCGGTTGCCAGAAACGCAACCGCAACCAGGGTCGACAGGCTGATCTTGTTCACGATCTCTCTCCTTACCTTCAGTAACCGATGTTGTTCCTCGCGACATCGATCGGATGTGCCCCCACCTGCGTCAATCAGATGTCCCAGGCTAACAGGACTTCGTGGCTTGCTGTAGCGGCCTGTGGCCGCTGCCCGTTCTCCCGCAGGCCGGGCCTCTGGCAGCAGTTACAGTCAAATGCGCCCGTCTTTACTAAGCCGCGCGATGATCTGTTTGGTCAGTGATGCGACTACTTCGGTAACCGAATCCGGTGCCACTGCCTCGGAGCGCATCGTCCACACCAGCGCTTCGCTCTCCGCATCGTAAACGTTGGTCTCGATATGGTAGACCGAGTAACTGTGATAGTAGCCCGGCTGGTAGGCGTACTCGTAGATCGTATTGTAGTAACCGTTGTAGGTGCGGTAGTAGGGTTCCGGCGCGACGTAAGAGTCGCGCGTATCCACGCCCACCATGCGGGTCACCAGCACGGCATCGAAGCCGGTATCGGCAATGACGGCCTTGACGGACTCGCGTGACAGTTTGGTTGCTCCCGGGATCATGGTTAAGCTGGCGGTCGCGTTCTTACCTGAGGCGATGACGGCTTTGACGAATTCCGACTCGAAGATCTGCCGGTTTCCCGGTTTGCCACTGACCCCGACAACCAGCAGGTTGTCGAAAGGTGGTCCGGTAAACGTGTCGTCCTGCCACACCGACACTGTGCTGGTGGCGGCACAGCCGCCGAGCGACAGCGCCAGAATAAATGCGTACAGGTTGAGTTTGCGGTGCATGGTGGCTCCTGATTCGTCCCCGGCCGGGGGAGTTGCGCTTAGTATCCAAGGACCTCGGGCAGCGGGTTTCTGATTGCTCCCGAGGGTCGCGGCGTGGGGCTCATGCGCGTATTCCTTTTCATTTTTGTGATGTTGGACACAGGCTCGAACGTGTCGCCTGAACATCGCGCGCGAATCTCGACGTCAGTGCCGCCGCGCAAAGCCGCGTCTTTCAACTCCGGCATGTCGGCAGTGAGCAGCGGCGCGAACAGCGCAACGCTTGGGGTTCTCGGTGCTCCCTCACACGAGTCTCCTCATCGGCCAGCCCCCATATGTTGAGCTACATCAAGAAACCCCGATTTAAATGAGCGGCATACCG
>JAHELT010000018.1:16069-45999 GCA_024644045.1 Chromatiales bacterium
CATACCGGAAGGAGAAAAACATCGGGGTAATCATCACGTAGGTGGTCCGTATCCCTGGTTCGCACTTGCGGCGTGTGCAACTTGTGCAGTTGCTAGCGTGACGCATTTACTCTGTACTCGAACCCGGCAGGCGTGGCCAGCTCCGACCGCTGACAGAAAGGACGCTACTTTTTCTCGGCAGCAGCCTGGTCCTGCGCGTCCAGCACGGGCCGCACGGCGCCGGCGACTGCCTCCTTCTGCTCTTGCGACAGCGGCTCGTTGCGCGGTGTCTCTGCCAGACGCACAGTCACTTCGCGATGCGCGAACTTGATGCCCTCCTGCTCGAAAAGCTCGCGAATGCGCCGGTAGACTTCTTTGCGGATGGTGAACTGGTGACCGGGCTTGGTCATGAACTTCACGCGGAAGATCATCGCCGAGTCATCCATCTGGTAGACACCCTGGGATTTCAGCGGCTGCAGAAAATCGCCGCCGAAATCCGGGTGCTCCTGCAGCTCCTGGCCGAGCTTCTTGATCAGCTTGCGCACTTTCTCGGGATCGGTGTCGTAGGTCAGGCGCAGCGGCAGTTTCATGATCGCCCAGTCGCGCGAGTAGTTCGTCAGGTGCTGGATCTGGCTGAACGGAACTGTCACCAGCGGACCACGGTGATGGCGCAGCTGCATGGAACGGACCGAGATCTTTTCCACGGTGCCGCGGACGTTGTTGCCCAGCTCGATGTACTCACCTCTGCGGAACGCATCGTCCATCAGAAAGAATGCGCCCGAGAAGACATCCGCTATCAGGGTCTGCGCACCGAAGCCGACTGCGAGACCTACGACGCCGGCACCTGCAAACAGCGGCGCGATGTTAACGCCCAATTCCGACAGCACGATCATCCCCGCCATGACCACGATCACGATGAGCAGAAAATTGCGGAAGATCGGCAGGAGCGTGCCGAGGCGGGATCCGCCGGCGCCGCCGACCTCGCCATGCTCAGCCGCGTCGCCCTCGCCGCCTTCCTCCGCCACTTTCTGATCAACGACGATGTTGACCGCAGAGTAGGCGAGGTAGGCGAGGAACCCGACGAGAACGATCTCCCAGAGCGCGTTCAGGAACCCGGACTCGGCCAGCTCCAGACCCCAAAGCTGAAAGATCGACCAAAGGACCGCTACCGTCACCACCACACCGGCGGCGCGTTCGAACAGCAGCTTGAAGGCGCTCGGCTGCTCGGTTATCGGCACCTCGGTCGGTGCGTCCGGCACTTCGTCGAGGGGTTGTGGTGTCGCCGGCGGCGCTGATTCCGCAGCCTCGGCGTCATCCGCTTGCGACGGCTCGCCTTCACCGGCGGCATCCGGGGCTAGTATCCGCCGACGCCGTCGCGACATGAGGCGCTCTATGAACAGAATCGCAACGCCATACGCTGCGATGCCAGCAAACGTCAGTAGTATCGGGCCGCCGATCAGGCCGGTGGCATCCGGCAGGTCGAGCACTATGCGGTACGCGGCCAGGCACCACGCAATCGCGAAGTACAGTCCGACCAGCACATGCAGGTTCTTCCCGAATAGCTTGCGGCCGACGCCGACGGCGTTCTCGTCGGCACCGATGATCATCCCCGCGACGGCGCGCCTCTGCCAGACCACGAACCCGATAGCCAGCATCGTGGATACCAGCGCTCCGCCGACCAGACTCAGCTTGTGTGCGCTGCGCTGGAGGTCGAGCATGTCCATCCACGCACACATTCCGAGCACTATGGTGCTAATGACGAGAAGCGAGCGCAGTCCGCGATACATACTCACCGCGTCCTCGCTCGACAGATGCAGCATCCGGTGGCTGGGTGTGTCCGGTGCCAGCAGGTTGAAGAAGAAAATCGACAATCCGCGTACCGTTGCGTATGCACCGATGACGAGCAGTTGCGTGTTGCGCACGTGCTCCTGGTCGCTGGCAAACGCCAGGGCCAGCGCCAGCGCAACCAGGATCTGCACCGCCAACCCGGCGAACATCATCAGACCGCGCACCAGGAGATAAGATACTTTCTCCGCGCGGCTCTGTGGCGTCGGGTTGAACAGGTAGAGGAAGTGCGACCTGCCCCACCGGAGAAAGTAACGTGCCGCGACAGCGCCGACGCCCAGAAATACAACCGCGAACAACAGGGCGATCACCGGCCACAGGAGCTGACCGTCGGCGTCGTGCCCGCGGATCGTCGACATCGCCTGTTCCGGGAACCGGCCGGCGTCCGCGAGGATTGCCCTGAACCGCTTACGGAACTCCAGCGCCCGTTCGCTCAGATTCAACGGCGGCTCCGTAGCGGACAGCTCACCTGACGGCGTCTGCACGATCACCACTTGGGCGCCGCTTTCCCTGGCTTCGGCGATGATGCGCAGCAGTTCGTCGGCGTCGGCCGTGCTGGTGGATTGAGCCGCGGCGCTCGCGCATATAAGCAGCCCGGCGAGCAATAAGGCCAGGTAACGCAGGTTCGACATCGGTGGCATCCTTCTTTCTACCGTAAAGGTGCCAGGTTTATTTCTACGCGTAAACCCGTAAAGTTACCAGGTTTATTCTCGACGGGTGAATTTGTTGTAACTTTGCAGTGTACTGCCGTGAGACAAGGAGGTCTCTATGCCGCGCTATCCACGTGCATTCGTTGTTGGCTACCCCCATCATGTAGTACAACGCGGTCATGATCGTAAGCCCGTGTTCGTCGAACATGACGATTATCGTTTCTATCTCGACAACCTCAACGAGCAGAAACACAGGCTTGGTGTCGAGGTGTTGGCGTACTGCCTGATGGCCAATCACGTGCACCTCATTCTGAGACCCGTGCACGAGGATAAAAGTCTGTCAGAGTTCATGCGAGTTCTTGCGGCACGCCAAACCCGCTACACCAACAAGCTGGAATCCCGTAGCGGCACGCTGTGGGAAGGGCGCTTCAAATGCAGCCTGATCGATACAGAAACGTATTTACCGGCTTGTTGTCGATACGTCGATTTGAATCCGGTGCGTGCACGAGCAGTTGATGACCCTGAGGACTATGACTGGTCGAGCTACCGCGCTTTGGCGGGAATTGGTCCGGCAAATGGCGTTGACGTGGAAGTTGCTTACCGGCTCATGGACCTGGACCCGAGGCATGCTGCCGGAGCATACCGGGCTTTCGTGCGAGTTGGCGTGACCGAGAACGAACTCCGCACGATTCGCTCGGCGGTTCAGCGCAACCAATTGACTGGATCAAGCCGTTTCACAGACGACATTGAAGCCAGAATTGGCCGTCGGGTCGAAACCCGAGGCCCCGGTCGACCCAAAAAATAAACCTGACACCTTTTACTCGATCTGCTCGATGCGCTTTCTCAGCGTGTCGACATCGTCGTCATGGGACAGCGCCGTGGTTGCCGCGTGCACGGCGATGGCGACGACGATGCCAGTGAAAACCAGGCCGACGAGCGCGATCAGCACCGCCAGCGCTTTGCCGCGGCGGCGGCTCGGCCGGATGTCCCCATAGCCAACCGTCGTCGCGGTGATGAACGACCAGTAGAGCGCGTCGTAGCTCCCCCAGGATTCGATCCGCCCCACGATCTGTCCGACGGCGATCACGATCGCCGCAAGCGCGAGCAGCAGCGGCGTGAACTCCCACACCAGCAGGGCAAACACCCGGACAAACGACCAAGTGATGTCCATCAGGGTGCCTCGTCCCCTGTTCGGCTGTACCTGTTTACCAGGGGAACCGCGCTGATGCCGTGAAGCACCACGCTGAGAAGCACCGTGAGCACGATCACGGACAGCGGGTATTCAAAGCCTTTCACGCCGAGCGTGCCGACCACCATCAGCAGGTACAGGATCGAGGCGATGCCCCGGGGGCCGAACCAGCCGATGAAAAGCCGCGTGCGCATATCGAACCCGGTGCCTATCAGGCTCAGCGCGACCGGCAGCATGCGTACTACCGTCAGGCTGCAGACCGCATAGGCGAACGCGCGAAGGTCCCAGTGCTCGAAGGCAATCGGCACGACGATCATGCCGAAGATCAGGAAGATGAACAGCGCCAGTTGCTGGCCCTCGGCCTCGCCGAACTCCTGAATGCGCTCGCGGATCGCGGGTGTGGTCACGCCGAGAAACAGGCCGCCGCAAAACGCGGCGATAAAACCGTTACCACCGAGCAGCTCGGCCAGCGCAAACGCAACGATCGCAAGCGACATTGCCGAGAGACGCTGGAATGTGGGGCTCATCCATCGCCGGCTGGAGGTGGTCTCCACAAGCCGGCCTCCGACCCAGCCCACCACGGCACCCATCAGCGGGCCGATCGTCAGCTGTAGCGCCAGAAACTGCAGCCAACTCCCCGAGTGCTCCGAGGCCGCGCTGCCGACCGACAGCGCCGCTACGCACACCAGGATTGGCGGCAGCGCGATACCGTCGTTCAGCCCGCTTTCGATACTGATGTTACGCTTGAGAAAACCCGGCAACGCCTGGCTCTTGATTACCGCCTGTCCGAGCGCCGCATCGGTCGGCGACAGAACCAGCGCGATCAGGGCGAGCGCCCAGAGGTCAACGTTCTCGAACAGCACAAGGCCGGCCAGAAAACCGAGCAGCATGGTGCCGGGCAGCCCGATTGCAAGCAGCCGCGTGGGGATGCGTGAACGTTCCGCGCGAATCTCCGCGACGCTGATCTCCGTGGCATCGACGAACAGCACGAGCACCAGGGTCACCTCGGCCAACACTTTGACCAGAGCGGCGTCCACGTGAACGTCGAACAGGTCGAAGCCCAGCGGGCTGACCGCCACCCCGACCAGCGTGAAGAACATCGGTGCAGTGATCGGCAGCCTCTCGGCGAGCTGCGAGAAGAGCCCGTAGACCAGGATCAGCAGGGCTGAGAGCAGAAACGCGACGTGCTCGTGCAAAAGGTTCTTCCCGTGTCTGTGAGGGGGCCTTCACCGACGTACGAATCCGTTAGCGTGCTTGACGGGCGGAGGGCGAGGGCGGGTTTTGTTTGTTTGGCGCTAGGGTACTCTATCTACTGAACTGCAGACAATGCGCCCCCCGCGTCGTGTAGGTGGACAGTGCAGACCAGAGTTACGTACCGATGTTGAGAGCATCGTTAGTTGCCGGCGTGTTGCTCGTGGTGTCCGGTTGCACCGTGATCATCTGCGCCGGCCCGCCCGAACGCACGCAAGTCTCGGTTGAGGCGTCGAGGGGTCAAGTCTGCGCACTACGCATTCTGTCCATAGTGCGGTCGCCCAGTGCGAGTGCATCTGCGTCAGGCGCCAGTTGTTACATGGACGGCATCTCCTGAAACCGGCAGGCACCAGGTCGCGCAGACGTTGAGCACGACATTAGCGTCCGCGAAGCTGCTCGAGCTCTAAAACGCCGCCGGCAAGGTTCTCGAGTGCGAACGGTACGCCCCGCTCACTCTGCGCGGGGTAACGAAAGCGTCGCGCGAAGTCCGCCGAGTGGTGATTCGGACAGTTCGATCCGCCCCCCGCAGGTACGCGCCAGATCATCCACGATGGCCAGACCGATACCGGTGCCGGGAATCGATTCGTCCAGGCGCCCGCCGCGGCTGAGGACGACGTCGTACTCGTCGGTGGGCACTCCGGGACCGTCGTCTTCGACGACGACGGCGAGTCGATCGCCCTGCGTATGAGTGGTCACGATCACGACTTCGCGCGCCCACTTGCAGGCGTTGTCCATCAGGTTGCCGACCATTTCCTCCAGGTCCTCGGCATCGCCGAGAAACACGCAGACCTCGCCGTTCTCCACCCGGATCTGCAGGGCCCGGTCGTGGTGAATTCGCTCCAGGGAGAACTTCAGGTCACCGAGCACATCGGTGACCCGGGTGCTCGTACCGAGTGAGCGGGACCGGCCCGCTGCACGGGCGCGCGAGAGGTGGTGGTCGATCGCACCGGTCATCACCGCGACCTGCTCGCGCAAAATCTCGCCGCGCCTGTCTGCGAGCCCGCGGGATTCGTTCTTGATCACGGTCAGCGGGTTCTTAAGAACATGGGCAAGGTCCGCGGCCTGCGCCCGGGCGCGCGCGAGCATGCTCGCGTTACGTTCGAGCAGTGCGTTCAACTCCTCCACCATGGGCTTGACTTCTGCGGGGAATTCCTCGGGCAAGCGATCGGTCTGGCCGGCGCGAATCCCGGCGAGCGCGTCGCGCAACTCGCCCAACGGGCGCAAGCCGTAGCGGACCTGGACGATCACGGCCGTGAGCAGGCCGGCGGCGAGCACGGCCAGGGTGATCGCGATCTGGGCGATGAACCGGTTCACGTCGCGTTCGACGTCGGAGACGGGCCCGGCCACGGCATACTCGAAGCTGCTGTCACTTCGCGGTAACGTCACGTTCTGCACGATGGCCCGCAATGCCTGACCGCCCGGCCCCGGCAATGCCCGCGAGTGTCGTGCCCCCGACACGGTGCTGTCGATCTCCAACCGCGTTCGCCAGAGCGAGTCCGAACTTGCTACGACGTCGCCGTCCTGAGCCACCTGCCAGTACCAGCCCGACCGCGGGCGGTTGAAACGCGGATCGAAGGGTTGCCAGGCCAGCACCACACGCCCGTCGCTGCCTGCGTCGCTCGCAGCGACCAGTTCGGCGAGCTGCTCAGCCAGGGCGCTGTCGAAACGGCGTTCGATGTGATCGCGAAACAACCACACCAGCACGCTGCCGGCGATGATGAGCGCCAACAACACCCACACGGACGAGGTCAACACCAGGCGGGCGGTGAGCGTCATCCGCCGGATTCATCCACGCTGAGCTGATAGCCGAGGCCTCTGCGCGTTGTGATGAACTCGGCACCAAGCTTCTTTCTCAGCCGGTTGACCAGCACTTCGATGACGTTCGAATCCCGGTCGAAGTTCTGTTCGTAGAGATGTTCCGTCAGTTCGGCTTTCGAAATGACGCGCCCGCGGTGGTGCATGAGGTAGGCCAGGAACCGGTATTCCAGCGCCGTGAGCTCGACGGACGCCCCCGCCCGTGTGACCCGCCGGGTACTCGTGTCGAGTTGCACCTCGCCGGCCTGCAGCATGGGGGAGGCGTGATCGCCTGAGCGGCGCAGCAACGCCTCCACCCGTGCCAGCAACTCCTCGATCTCAAACGGTTTGGACAGGTAGTCGTCAGCGCCGATACGCAGCCCGCTGACTTTCTCGCGCCACGTGCCCCGCGCCGTCAGGACGAGCACCGGGATCGTGATGCCCGCCCCGCGCCAGCGCTCGATTATCGTGAGCCCGTCCACGCCGGGCAGTCCCAGGTCGAGCACCACCGCGTCGTAGGGCTCGGTCTCCCCCAGGAAATGGCCTTCGCGCCCGTCGGCGGCTACGTCGACAGCGTAACCGGCTTCACGCAAGGTTGTGGATACCTGGCGGGCTACCTGCGGATCGTCCTCAACGACGAGTAGGCGCACGCCGGCCGCTCGCGTCAGTCGTCGTTCGAACGTTGCCGATGCGCGCCCTCGATCTCGAGCCGCTCGATGCTCACCGCATCCACTTTGATCTCGATCACCTGCCCATCGCTCGTCAACACCTTGACCTCGTAGGCCCAGCCGCTGCGCGCATCGTCGTCGTCTTCGAGTTCCACCTTGAGTATCTGCCCCGGGAACTCGGCGCCGACGCTCTCGAGAACGGTACCGATAGTCGCCAGTTCACGCGGGGGTTCGTGCTGGTCGGCCGAGGCGGACGGCGTCAGCGAGACCGACAACGCGAGTGCGCTGCCGGTCACCGTCATGAGAACACGCGCCATTGTGTTGTCGCCCGATTCCCCCAGCACGGCGTACGGAGTTGGAGCACCCTGCCCCAGGGAGCCCTCGAGCGGTACCGACGTCTTTCGGGTGTTGGCCATCCGGATTCTCCACCACGCGCACCGCGCGTGAGTCAGGTCGCGTGTCTGCGCATAGTCTAGCAGCACCGTGCCAGCGGGGCACCGCTTGCAAGCTCAACGAGGATACTAGGCAGGCGAACCTGAACGGCAGCTTAAATCCAGGTTCATGCTGAGTTCAGCCGGCGGTCGCTAAGCTATGCATCACGCTGGTCTGAACAGGCCGTAACTACGAGGAACCGCAGATGCAACAACGAATCATGGCGCCGCCGGCAACGATACTGGCGGGCGCCGCTCTGCTCCTGGCGGTGGCAGGCACGGCCGTCGCGCAGGCAAACCGACTGACCGTCGAGGAAATCGCGGCGGCACTGCGTGTACAGGGTTATACCTCGATCAGCGAGATCGACACGCAGGACCGCTGGTTCAAAGTCGAAGCCCGCGACGCGCAAGGGCAGGAGGTGGAACTGTTCGTCGATGCCGAAAGCGGCGAACTGCTGCAACCCGGCAACCGGTTGGGGATCGAGGAGATCACCGCGCTGCTGCACGCCATGGGCTACGCCGAGGTCCTGGAGATCGACGCCGAGGGTCCGCGCTACGAAGTCGAGGTCCGTGACGCCGAGGGCCGGGAGGTTTCGCTCGGCCTCGATGCGCTGAGCGGCGAAGTGCTGGGGGTAGAATACGATGACTGACAAGCAGCCGACGAGCCGAACGTGTGCTCCAAACGCCTCGGACTCCAGTGTTGCGCCTGGCCTGGCGTGGCGATCTTTGCGTCGAGCGTGGTCGTGATGCTGTAGGCGGATCTGAGCTATACCCACTACCTGACCGAGGCGTCTGTGCACAACGAAGGGTATGCGGATAGCAGCAAACTTCGACTTCATGGATAGCCGGAGGGTTGCCGGGCGCGCCGCTGTTGGCCCCCGTGAAGTCGACCATACAGCGACCGACGCCGCAGGCATCGCGCTCGGCCGCTCGGCTGGCTGTCTGTCTACACACCCACGCGGCACAGCGTTGCCGCTGGACCGTCACACCCTGACACCGCAGCGGCGGACTGTACAGGCGGCAAGTATATGAGCCCACCCCGGCCCCGATGCGCCGGTCGAGTTGACCCCGACTCGAATCTTCGCTCGCATGCGGGGACTGCGGATCAACGCACTGGCCGCGGCCTTTGATCGCGCTCCGACTGTCGAGCGCGGGCAGCAAGTACGCTGGGCGTGATCTTCGTGCCAACCGGTGGGTCGAGTATCGCCAGGGATCAATGGGGTCAGAGTCACTCTGACTCCATTGTTGATCCCGCGATAGAGGGCAGTATCTCCAGCCGAGCGTACATGCGAACTCGCCAACCCTACGGAGTCGCGTTCCGGTCTCGAATCCCGCTTCAGGGGAAGCACTTGCATCTTGACGTTTACTGATCTGGATCAGTTGTGAGCACCACGCTGGAAGACTTTCTTTATTCTCGGACTAAGCTACGCATAAAGTATCGAACGATTGAAGCCTCTCACGCGAAAGCGTTCGTGGGGTCGGATCGTCAAGGACCAAAGATGAAAGCAAAGACCGTCAAAGAAATCATGAACTCGCCGGTACTTGCCGTGCTGGAAGACTGGTCAATGGAAGAGCTGACGGAATATCTCATCGCCAACAACGTGAGCGGTGCCCCGGTCGAATCCGCTTCTGGCGAGGTCGTCGGGGTTGTATCGATGACGGATATCGTCCGTTACGTCAACTTTCCGATCAAGGAGCAGGAAGCGCACGACGTGCATGAATATTTCCTGTCATCAATCAGCCGTCAATATGCTCTCGAAGAGCTGCAGGCGTTTCGGGTGGAGTCTGACAGCCAGGTCACAGTAAGAGACCTGATGACAGATATGCTGTTCGCAGTAGATGAGGATGCGACCGTGCAAGACGCAGCGGACATAATGATAACGGGCAATATTCATCGGGTCCTCGTCACGAGCGGAAAACAGGTTGTAGGTATAGTGACCGCCTTGGATCTGGTGAGAGTCGTTCGTGACATGTGAATTCATGCTGGAGGTCAACAGCGGTCAGTCGTGAAACTACTAGGCTTCTCTCATGCAGACGTAGCCGGATCGCGAGCGGTGGTATTCAAGTCGTACGACGCCTGTACCGGCCAAACCCGGGCGCCCGCCCAGTGCGGCCGCATCTGCGTGGGCCACCGCACAATCAACTTCAGTACGGTCTTTGCCGGCCAACAATGTGGGGATAAGAGAGGTCGCTGACGAGGTCTGGCTCATCAGCTTTATGCATTACGATCTCGGCTTCTTCGACCAAGCCGAGAACCGGACAGAGCCGGTGGGTGAGAACCCATTCGCTCAAACAGTGTTACCCATGTCTCCGGAATGGCCCCTTGATTTATTGGTGGGCCCGGTAGGACTCGAACCTACGACCAAGGGATTATGAGTCCCCTGCTCTAACCAACTGAGCTACAGGCCCGTAGCAGAAGCTTTGCCAACCTGGCTCGTGACGCGGTGGCGCGCCGGTGCGGGGTGCCGGCCCCCGCGCGAAGCGGGAGCCGGGATTGTCGTTACTCGCCGTCCAGGTAGCTGCGCAGGTGCTCCGAGCGCGTGGGGTGGCGGAGCTTACGCAGCGCCTTCGCTTCTATCTGACGAATGCGCTCGCGCGTCACGTCGAACTGCTTGCCGACTTCCTCGAGCGTGTGATCGGTGTTCATGTCGATACCGAAACGCATGCGCAGCACTTTCGCTTCGCGCGGCGTGAGGCTCGACAGCACTTCGTGCGTCGTTTCGCCAAGGCCTACACCGGTAGCGGCCTCCAACGGCGAGATCACCGCCGCGTCTTCGATGAAGTCGCCGAGGTGCGAGTCCTCGTCGTCGCCGATCGGCGTCTCCATTGAGATCGGCTCCTTGGCGATCTTCAGCACCTTGCGCACCTTGTCCTCGGGCATGTCCATGCGCTCGGCCAGCTCTTCCGGCGTCGCCTCACGGCCCATCTCCTGCAGCATCTGCCGCGAGATCCGGTTCAGCTTGTTGATCGTCTCGATCATGTGCACCGGAATGCGGATGGTGCGTGCCTGATCGGCGATCGACCGGGTGATCGCCTGGCGGATCCACCAGGTGGCATAGGTAGAGAACTTGTAACCGCGCCGGTACTCGAACTTGTCCACCGCTTTCATCAACCCGATGTTGCCCTCCTGGATCAGATCCAGGAACTGCAGGCCGCGGTTGGTGTACTTCTTGGCGATCGAGATCACCAGGCGCAGGTTTGCTTCGACCATCTCCTTTTTCGCGCGCCGCGCCTTGGCTTCGCCGATCGACATGCGCCGGTTGATGTCCTTGATCTCACCGATGCTCAGGCCGGTGTCCTGCTCGAGCGCGATCAGGCGAGCCTGGGTGCGGCGGATCTCGTCGGCGTGCTGCTTGAGCTTCTTCGCGTAGGGCTCGCGCACCTTCAGGTGCAGATCCAGCCACTCCGGGTTGGTCTCGTTCTCCGGAAACGACTTCACGAACGTCTTGCGCGGCATGCCGCACTCTCTCACACAGATCGACATGATCTGGCGCTCCAGACGGCGGATGCGGTCGATCAGGGCACGCAGATCGCGCGTCGCCAGGTCCACGAAGGCCGGCACCAGCTTGATCTCGCGAAACAGGTCGGTCATCGCCTGGCGCGTTTTCTTGAGTGCCGGCGTCTGCTTGCCCTTGGCCAGGCCGGCGATGGTCTTGTCGTAGTGCCGGCGCAGTTTTTTCATGTGCGCGCGGACTTCGTCGGGATCGGGACCGGTGTCGACTTCCTCGGCCTCGTCGTCATCGCCTGAGCTGTCGCGCGTTTCGTTGCTGTCCGCATCGGTGATCTGCACCGGCGTGGCGATAACGTCCTCGGCGTTGGGGTCGATGAATCCGCTCAGCAGCTCGCTCATGCGCGCCTGGCCCGCATCGACCCGGGTGTGCAGGTCCAGCAGGCTGGCGATCGTGGCCGGGTAGCTGGCCAGCGCGGTCAGCGCCTGGTTGAGCCCGTCCTCGATGCGCTTGGCGATCTCGATCTCACCTTCCCGGGTGAGCAGCTCCACGGTGCCCATTTCGCGCATGTACATGCGGACCGGGTCGGTGGTGCGGCCGAACTCGCCGTCCACCGAGGCCAGCGCCGCTGCGGCCTCTTCGGCCGCGTCCTCGTCGGTTTCGACCGACTGATCGGATAGAATGAGCGCATCGGTATCGGGGGCGATCTCGTGCACCGAGATGCCCATGTCGTTGATCATGCTGATGATGTCTTCGACCTGCTCCGGGTCGACTATGCCATCGGGCAGATGGTCATTGACCTCGGAATACGTAAGGTAGCCTTGCTCCTTGCCCTTGGCAATGAGCTCTTTAATGCGAGATTGCTGTTCTTTATCCATCAAGGGAGTACAGGTGGTCTTGCCGCAGGTAAAACGATCAGTCTAGCATACGCGCGTGGGTCCAACCAGTTTCCGGGTCGATTCGGGAGCCGGGTTGCCGGCCTGCGGGGCACCGCCCCCGGAAGGGTTGCCCGGGGCGCCGGATCCGCCGCCGCCGCTGTCGCGTGGTTGCGTATTTGTGCCTGATTAATCACGGGTTTTCACAATTGCCAGAGCGGAAGATATAGGGGCGTGGCACTGGAACTTCAATACGCTCCCGCCAGGCTTCTAATAATTTAGCAGGAGAATTTGCATGGGTACTCAGCCCGAAACGTCTGCCATCAGCGGCCCGGGGCGCCGCGAGCTCGCCAATGCGGTCCGCGCGCTGAGTATGGACGCCGTGCAGAAAGCCAATTCCGGGCACCCCGGTATGCCCATGGGCATGGCCGACCTCGCCGAAGTCCTCTGGAACGACTACCTGCGCCACAACCCCGGCAACCCCGGCTGGCACGATCGCGACCGCTTCGTTGTCTCCAACGGACACGGCTCCATGCTGCTGTACTCGCTGCTGCACCTGAGCGGCTACGACCTGCCGGTCGGAGAGCTCAAGCAGTTCCGCCAGCTGCACTCGAAAACCCCCGGCCACCCCGAGTACGGCTACGCACCCGGCGTGGAGACCACGACCGGCCCGCTCGGCCAGGGTATCGCCAACGCGGTCGGCATGGCGCTCACCGAACGCCTGCTGGCGGCGCGTTTCAACCGCGAGGGCCACGAGATCGTCAACCACCACACCTACGTGCTGCTCGGCGACGGCTGCCTGATGGAGGGAATCTCGCATGAGGCCTGCTCGCTCGCCGGCACGCTGAAGCTCGGCAAGCTGATCGCGGTGTACGACGACAACGGCATCTCAATCGACGGTGAAGTCGCCGGCTGGTTTCGCGACGATACGCCGAAACGGTTCGATGCCTATGGCTGGCACGTGCTAGCGGACATCGACGGGCACGACCCGGCGGCGTTCGCCAGCGCCCTGGATGCGGCGCGCGAGGTCAACGACAAGCCGTCGCTGATCTGTGCGAAGACGGTCATCGGCTGGGGTGCGCCCAACAAGCAGGGCAAGGCGTCCGTCCACGGGGCCGCCCTGGGCGAGGACGAGGTGGCGCGGGCCCGCGAGGAGCTCGGCTGGCTGTGGCCGCCGTTCGAGGTGCCGGACTACATCTATCAGGGCTGGGACGCGCGTGCGGCGGGCGCCGAGCGCGAAGCCGAGTGGCAGGAGCGTTTCACGCGGTACCGCGACGCCAACCCCGAGTTGGCTGCCGAGTACGAACGGCGCATGGCCGGGCGCCTGCCTGACGACTTGGCCGGGCACGCCGATGCGTTCATTCGTGATGTGGACGGCAAGGGCGAGAGCCTCGCCACGCGCAAGGCCTCGCAGAACGCCCTGGAGGGGTTGGGCCCGGCGCTGCCCGAGCTGGTCGGCGGCTCGGCGGACCTCACCGGCTCGAACCTGACCCTGTGGTCTGGCTCTCGCCCGATCTCTGCCGAGGAGCCGGACGGCAACTACATCTACTTCGGCGTGCGCGAGTTCGCCATGTCGGCGATCGTGAACGGGATGGCGCTGCACGGCGGCGTGATACCCTATGCGGGCACGTTTCTGATGTTCTCCGAATATGCGCGCAACGCCGTGCGCATGGCGGCCCTGATGGGCGTGCAGAGTATTTTCGTCTACACGCACGACTCGATAGGTCTGGGCGAGGACGGCCCTACGCATCAGGCGGTGGAGCAGGCGGCCACGCTGCGCCTGATTCCGCGCATGTCGGTGTGGCGCCCCTGCGATGCGGTGGAGTCCGCGGTGGCCTGGCGGGCGGCGATCGAGCGACGTGCCGGCCCCAGCTGCCTGCTGTTTTCACGCCAGGCTCTGCCGCATCAGCCGCGCGGCGCAGAGCAGCTCGCGGCGATCGGGCGCGGCGGTTACGTGCTTCGCGAGTGCGAGGGCACGCCGCAGGCGATCCTCATCGCGACCGGCTCGGAAGTTGCTTTAGCGATGGCAGCGGCCGAGCGGCTCGCCGGGCAGGGGCGCGCCGTGCGCGTCGTCTCCATGCCCAGCACTGACGTGTTCGACGCCCAGGACGCCGCCTACCGCGAAACCGTGCTGCCTCAGGGAGTACGCGCGCGGGTGGCGGTCGAAGCCGGGGTGACCGATTGCTGGCGGAAGTACGTCGGTCTGGATGGAGAGGTCGTCGGTATCGATACGTTTGGCGAATCGGCGCCGGCGGAAGTGGTTTTCGAGCATTTCGGGTTCACGCCCGACAACGTGGTCGCTGCCGTGGAGCGCGCCCTGGCTCGGTAAGGAATTCATATCGAAGAGGTAGAGGTTCAAATGCCAATCAAAGTTGCAATCAACGGGTACGGCCGCATCGGGCGCAACGTGCTGCGCGCGCTCTATGAGGCGAAGCGAACCGACGAGATCCAGATCGTCGCGGTGAACGATCTCGGCGATCCGGCGACCAACGCCCACCTGACCAAGTACGACACGGCGCACGGCCGCTTCCCCGGCGACGTGTCGGTGGACGGCGATACGATGGTGGTGAACGGCGACCGCATCAGGGTGCTCGCCGAGCGCGATCCGTCGAAGTTGCCCTGGGGCGAGCTGGGCGTGGACGTGGTGCACGAGGCGACCGGGCTGTTCGCCAGCAAGGAGAAGGCCTCCGCGCACCTGGCGGGAGGCGCGAAGAAGGTGATCATATCCGCACCTGGCGGGAAAGACGTCGATGCCACCATCGTGTACGGCGTGAATCATGAGTCGCTGCGTGCCTCGCACACGGTCATCTCCAACGCGTCGTGCACCACCAACTGCCTGGCGCCGATGGTAAAAGCCCTGCACGACACGGTGGGTGTGGAGCATGGATTGATGACCACCATTCACGCCTACACCAACGATCAGGTGCTGACCGACGTCTATCACAGCGACCTGCGCCGGGCGCGCTCCGCCACGATGTCGATGATTCCGACCAAGACCGGCGCCGCGGCGGCAGTCGGCCTGGTGCTGCCGCAACTTAACGGCAAGCTGGACGGGTTCGCGATCCGGGTGCCCACGATCAACGTGTCGATGGTCGATCTGACGTTCACCGCCTCCCGGGACACCAGCGTCGACGAGATCAACGGCATCATGCGCGACGCCGCCGACGGCGAGATGCGCGGCGTGCTTGCGTACAACGACCTGCCGCTGGTATCCATCGATTTCAATCACGATCCGGCCTCGTCCACGTACGAGGCGCCGCTGACCAAAGTGATCGGGCGCCTGGTCAAGGCCTGCTCCTGGTACGACAATGAGTGGGGCTTTTCGAACCGTATGCTGGACACCACGGTTGCGCTGATGAATGCCAAGTAACAAGGCTGGTAGCGGCGCGGCACCGCAAACGGTGCTGCACATGACCGGGCTGGACCTGTCCGGCCGGACCCTGCTGGTGCGCGAAGATCTGAACGTGCCGGTGAAAGACGGCCGCGTGACTTCCGATCAGCGTATCCGGGCGTGCCTGCCGACCGTTCAAAAGGCCCTGCAATCCGGTGCGCGTATCATGCTCATGTCGCACCTCGGCCGGCCCGAGGAGGGCAAACCCGATGCGGCCTACTCGCTGCGCCCGGTGGCTGAATGCCTGGCGTCGCTGCTGCAGCGCGACGTGCCGCTGGTCGACGACTACCTGGCGACGCCGCCGGCGCTGCGCGACGGCGAGGTGGTGTTGCTCGAGAACGTGCGTTTCAACGTCGGCGAGAAAGCCAATGACGAAGCCTTGTCCAAACGGTACGCGAGCTTGTGCGACATTTTCGTGATGGACGCTTTCGGCACAGCGCACCGCGCGCAGGCATCCACCTACGGGGTCGCGCGCTTCGCGCCCACGGCCTGCGCCGGCCCGCTGCTGGTTGCAGAGCTCGAGGCGCTGGGCACGGCGCTCGACCGTCCGGCGCGCCCGTTGGTGGCCATTGTCGGCGGCTCCAAAGTGTCCACCAAGCTGACCGTGCTCAAGGCGCTGTCCGGCGTGGTTGACCAGCTGATCGTCGGCGGCGGGATCGCAAACACGTTCCTGAAAGCCGCCGGGCACTCCATCGGCAAGTCATTGTGTGAAAACGACCTGGTGGAGACTGCCCGCTCGCTGCGCGAGACTGCCCGGCAGCGCGGCGCCGGAATACCGATACCGACAGACGTGGTGTGCGGCAAGGCATTGGCCGAGAACACCAGCGCCGAGCTCAAGGCCGTGGAGAACGTGGCGGAAGACGACATGATTTTCGACATCGGGCCGCAAACCGCAGAAGCCTTCGCCGCGCTGCTGCGCAATGCGGGCACTATCGTGTGGAACGGTCCGGTCGGGGTGTTCGAGTTCGATCAGTTCGCCGCCGGTACCCGCATCCTCGCCCAGGCGATCGCCGACTCGCCGGCCTTCTCCATCGCCGGCGGCGGCGACACGCTGGCGGCCGTCGACAAGTTCGGCATCGCCGACAGACTCTCCTATATCTCCACCGGCGGCGGCGCTTTTCTCGAGTTTCTCGAGGGCAAGTCGCTGCCGGCAGTGGCCATCCTGGAGGAGCGGGCCCGTCACTGACAACATGCCAGTCCGGCGCACGAAAATCGTGGCGACACTGGGTCCCAGCACCGACGATCCCGCTGTGCTTCAGAGCATGATCGAGAAGGGGCTCAACGTGGCGCGGTTGAACTTCTCGCACGGAAGCGCGGACGAGCACCGTGCGCGCGCCATGCGTCTGCGCGAGTGCGCTGAACGTGCCGCCACGCCGGTCGGGCTGCTGGCCGACCTGCAGGGCCCCAAGATCCGCATCGAGCGGTTCGCAGACAATGCGATCGAGCTGGCGGCGGGGGCGAACTTCATCCTGGATGCCGCCTGCGCCCGCGACGCGGGTAGCGGCGAACGTGTCGGCATCACCTACAAGGAACTGCCGGGCGATGTGAGCGCGGGCGACGTGCTGCTGCTCGACGACGGGCGGGTCATCCTGCGCGTGCAGGAGGTCGCGGGCACCGAGATTCACACGCAGGTGCTGGTCGGCGGCGAGCTGTCCAACAGCAAGGGCATCAACCGCCGCGGTGGCGGGCTGACCGCGCCGATCCTGACCGACAAGGATCGCGCGGACATCAAGCTGGCCGCGGAGCTGGAAGCGGACTACCTTGCCGTTTCGTTTCCACGCAACGGCGCCGACATCGAACAGGCGCGCGGGCTGCTGCGCGAAGCCGGCGGGCATGGCGGGATCTGCGCAAAGATCGAACGCGCCGAAGCGCTGCAGGCCATCGACGACATCCTCGCCACCAGCGATGCGATCATGATTGCGCGTGGCGATCTGGGCGTCGAGATCGGCGATGCCGAGCTGCCGGCGGTGCAGAAGCGGCTCATCGACGCCACGCGCAGCGCCAACCGTGTGGTGATCACCGCCACGCAGATGATGGAGTCGATGATCGAAAATCAGATCCCGACGCGCGCCGAGGTGTTCGATGTGGCGAACGCGGTGCTCGACGGTACCGACGCGGTGATGCTTTCGGCGGAAACCGCGACCGGCCACCACCCCGTGCGGGTGATCGAATCGATGGGCCGGGTGTGCGCGGCGGCCGAGCGGCACCGTAAAGCGAGCGTGTCGCGGCATCGCCTGGATTCGCACTTCGAACGTACCGACGAGGCGATCGCCATGGCCAGCATGTACGCCGCGAACCATCTGGGCGTGCGTGCAATCGCGTCGTTGACCGAGTCGGGCGCAACGGTGCTGTGGATGTCGCGCATCAGCTCGGGGATTCCGATCTATGCGCTCACGCGGCACCGGCGCACGCAACGTAAGGTGACACTGTACCGGGGCGTTTACCCCGTGAGCTTCGAGGAGGTTCAGACCGACCACGTCACCGCGAACCGCCGTGCCATCGAGGTGCTGACCGAACAACACATGTTGGAAGAGGGCGACCGCGTCATCATAACCATGGGAGACACCATGGGCGTGGACGGCGGTACGAACGTGATGAAGATCATCCGGGTCGGCGGCCGCGCCATGCCCGGTGATTGACAGGTAATTGAGTAATGGGAGAACTTTCAAGTGTCCGAGATGATTCTGATTCGATGGGCAGGAGGGGCTGACGATGAACATTGAGCAACTCAAAGAGACCGCTGCCGCGATGGTCGCGCCCGGCAAGGGCATTCTGGCCATGGACGAGAGCCACCCCACGTGCAACAAACGTTTCGATGCGCTGGGCATCGCTACCACGGAAGAGAACCGCCGCGCGTACCGCGATATGCTGGTCACCGCCAGCGGGCTCGGCGACTACATCGGTGGCGCGATTCTGTTCGACGAGACCATCCGTCAGCAGACCCTCGACGGCACCCCGTTCGCCGAAAAACTGCGCAGCGCCGGTGTGGTTCCCGGCATCAAGGTGGACAAGGGCGCAAAAGTGCTGGCCGGTCATCCCGGCGAGAAGATCACGGAGGGTCTGGACGGTCTGCGCGAGCGGCTCGCCGAGTACTACGAGCTGGGTGCGCGCTTCGCCAAGTGGCGCGCGGTGATCACCATCGGTGACGGCATCCCTTCACGCGCCTGCCAGGCGGCTAACGCGCACGCGCTGGCGCGCTATGCCGCACTGTGTCAGGAAGCGAACATCGTGCCGATCGTCGAACCCGAGGTGCTGATGGACGGCACTCACGACATCGCGCGCAGCTACGCGGTGACCGAGCTCGCCCAACGCCTGCTGTTCGACGAGCTGCGCGGTCAGGGCGTGGTGCTGGAGGGCATCGTGCTCAAGCCGAGCATGGTGATATCGGGATCGGACGCGAAGCAGCGGGCGGGCGTCGACGAGGTAGCTCGCGAGACGCTGCGCTGTCTGTTGAATACAGTGCCGGCGTGCGTCCCGGGCGTGGCATTCCTCTCCGGGGGGCAATCCGATGAGGAAGCAACGGGCCACCTCAACGCCATGAACGGCATGGG
Source organism: Chromatiales bacterium (assembly GCA_024644045.1). Taxonomy (GTDB): domain Bacteria; phylum Pseudomonadota; class Gammaproteobacteria; order JAHELT01; family JAHELT01; genus JAHELT01. Next base: position 35,143 of record JAHELT010000018.1, read on the forward strand.
TGTGGCGTTGCCGTGGGCGCTGACGTTTTCCTACGGACGTGCCCTGCAGCAGGCGGCCATGCAGGTGTGGGACGGCAAGTCGGCGAACGTGGCGAAGGCGCAGAAGGTGCTGCTGCTGCGCGCCAAGTGCAACGGCTACGCCGCGCGCGGGGAGTACAGCGAGTCGATGGAGGCCGCTGCCTGAGGGATATAGAACCCGGCGTTCGCGCCGGGCATCCCCCGTGCCGCGGCGCAAGCCACGGTCGATGACGGGTCACAGCCGAATGCTCACGCGGGAACACCTGGCCGAGCTGGACGCCGCCGATGCGCTGGCCGCCGCGCGCGGGCGGTTCCACCTCCCGCCCGGGATCATTTACCTCGACGGAAACTCACTCGGACCGATGCCGTGCGCCGCGCCGGCCGCGGTGCAGGCTGTCGTCGAGTCCCAGTGGCGCGACGATCTCATCACCAGCTGGAACCGTCACGACTGGGTGAACATGCCGCTGCGCCTCGGTGAGAAGCTCGCGCCGCTCCTGGGTGCCGCACCCGGGCAGGTGGCGGTTGCCGACTCCACCTCGGTGAACCTGTTCAAGGTGCTGAGCGCGGCGCTCGCTGCGCGCGGTGAGCGCAACCTGATCCTGAGCGAGGCCGGCAACTTCCCCACCGACCTCTACGTTGCGCAGGGCCTGGCGGCGCGCTGCGACTGCGAGCTCAAACTGGTGACGGACGGTGACGAGGTGCAGAGCGCGCTCGACGAACGCACGGCGGTGCTCATGCTCACACAGGTGGATTTCCGCAGCGGTCGTCTGCACGACATCGCAAGCATAACCAGTGCGGCGCACGCCGCGGGCGCGCTCGTCATCTGGGACCTCGCGCACAGCGCCGGCGCCGTGCCGTTGCAGCTCGACGCCTGGCAGGTCGATCTGGCGGTGGGCTGCGGCTACAAGTACCTGAACGGCGGACCGGGCGCACCGGCTTTCGTGTACGTGAACCGTTCCTTTCAGCAACGCTTCGCGCCGCTGCTGCAGGGCTGGTTCGGGCACGTCCGCCCGTTCGACTTCGAGCCGCAGTTCGTCGCCGCCGAAGGGATTCACCGCGCGTTGTGCGGCACTCCGCCGGTGATCAGCATGGCTGCGCTGGAAGCCGGGCTCGATGCGTTCAGCGACGTGGACATGGCGCTGGTGCGTGAGAAATCGCTCGCGTTGACGGGCATCTTCATGGCGTTGCTGCACCAGGAGTGCGCCAGGTTCGGGCTGCAGGTCATCACTCCGCAGGTGGCCGAGCGGCGTGCCAGCCAGGTCGCGGTTCGCCATGCCGATGCTTTCCCGCTCATCCAGGCGCTGATCGAGCGCGGCGTGATCGGCGATTTCCGGAGTCCCGACGTGATGCGCTTCGGGTTCGCGCCGCTGTACATTCGCTTCGTCGATGTGTGGGATGCAGTGGCGAAGCTGCGCGAAGTGTTCACCACGCGCAGCTACGAGGACCCCCGGTACCGCGCTCGCGCGGAGGTAACCTGACATGAGCTATGCCGACTACCTGCACCTCGACGAGCTGCTGAGTTGCCAGCACCCGCGTACCGGGCAGCACGACGAAGTGCTGTTCGTCATCATCCACCAGGCGACCGAGCTGTGGATGAAGCTCGCGGTGCACGAGCTGCGGGCGGCGATGCGCCAGATCGACGCGGACGAGCTGGCGCCGGCGTTCAAGATGCTCAGCCGTTTCTCACGCATCCAGTCGCAGCTGATCCAGTCCTGGGACGTGCTGTCCACCATGACGCCCGCGGACTATCTGACATTTCGCGACAGCCTCGGGAGCGCGTCCGGCATTCAATCGGTCCAGTACCGGCTGATCGAGTTCTACATGGGCAACAAGAACGAACGCTACCTGACGCACTTCACGCCCGGCAGCGAGGCGCATGAGCGCCTCTCGACGGCGTTGCGCGAACCCAGCATCTACGAAGCCGCGCTGCTGCTGCTCGTGCGGCGCGGTTTTACCCTGTCGCTCGATCCCGAACGCACTGACTGGCGTGCGGCGCACGTGCCGGATGCGTCGGTGGCCGCGGCCTGGCTCGAGGTATACCGCGACACCGCTCGCCACTGGGACCTCTACGAGCTGGCCGAAAAGCTGGTCGACATCGAGGACTGGTTCCGGCAATGGCGGTTCCGCCATCTGACGACGGTCGAGCGTATCATCGGCGCCAAACGCGGCACCGGCGGCACGAGCGGCGCGGACTACCTGCGCAAGGCGCTGGAGACGCGGCTGTTCCCCGAGCTCTGGGACGTGCGCACCGCGCTTTAACCCCCTCTAAAGGTGCCAGGTTTATTTTCCGTTTAACCCGAAAATAAACCTGGCACCTTTAGCCGGCACCTTTAGCCTTAAAATAAACCTGGCACCTTTAGCCCCTTTAGCCGGCGTTAGCCGCGAGCAACGCCCGCACCAGCGGATCGCCCAGCGTGAGCGCAACGCCGCACTGCGTCTGGAACACCGGACAGGGAAGCCCGCGGAGATCCTCCAGGTTGTCCATGCCCTGCGGCGGTACGCCATCGTCCAGGCCGTTGAGCACCACCGCGAAAACCGGCAGCCGCCGGTGGCGGATGGCTTCCAGGCTCAGGTGCACATGGTTGATCACGCCCAGGCGATCGGGCGCAACCAGCAGCACGGGCAGGCCCAGGCGTTCGGCGAGATCGGCGTTCGAGCCGTCCAGCGCCAGCGGCGAGTAGAAACCGCCGGCGCCCTCGACCAGCAGAAAAGCGTCCTCGCCGACCCCGGCCAGCGCGGCCGCGAGCAGATGCTCGAGCGTCGTATCGGCCTGCTCGAGCCGTGCGGCCCGTTGCGGCGAGATGGCGTGATGCAACCGATAGGGCGTGATCTGCGCCATCGGCTGCGATGCGTTCACGGCACGGTGATAGGCCTCGCCATCCGCGGGGATCAGCTCGCCGCCGCGCCGTTCGCACCCGGATTCCACCGGCTTGCGCGGTGCCACCGCCACCCCCTCGCGCCGGAGCAGCGACGCGATCTGGGTACCCACCCAGGTCTTGCCGACCCCGGTGTCGGTGCCGGTGACGAACAGCCCGCGGCGGATCAAGTGCCAGCGCCGGCCGGCTCGCCGGTCAGGCGGGTCACCGCCTCGCGGTACTTGGCGGCGGTCTGCGCGACTATGTCCGCCTGCAGCTCAGGACCGGGCGCCACCTTGCCCCAGTCCAGCGTCTCCAGGTAGTCGCGCACGAACTGCTTGTCGTAGCTCGGCGGATTGCTGCCCGGCTGCCAGGCATCGGCCGGCCAGAAGCGTGACGAATCGGGTGTGAGCACCTCGTCCATGAGCACCACCCGGCCATCGCGGTCCAGCCCGAACTCGAACTTTGTATCCGCAATGATGATGCCGCGCCGGCGCGCGTGATCCGCCGCCTCGGTGTAGATGCGCAGGCTCAGATCGCGGATCTGCTCGGCCGTGCGCGCACCGATTTTCCCGACCACCGCGGCGAAATCGATGTTCTCGTCGTGTGCCCCCTGCGCGGCCTTGGTTGACGGCGTGAAAACCGCTTGCGGCAGCTGCTCGGCCATGCGCAGACCGGCAGGCAATTTGACGCCCGAGACGGCGCCGCCGGCCTGGTAGTCCTTCCAGCCGGAGCCGATCAGGTAGCCGCGCACGATCGCCTCGACGGGCAGCGGGGTCAGGCGCCTGGCGACCACCGCCCGGCCCGCGAGCAGCGCCTGCTCCTGCGCGGTCCCGCCCAGTCCGCTCAGCTCAGTCGCCAGCAGGTGGTTCGCGACCAGCGGCGCGAAGCGTGCGAACCAGAAATTGGAGATCGCCGTGAGCAGCCGGCCCTTGCCGGGGATCGGCGTGGGCAGGATTACGTCGAAGGCCGAGATCCGGTCGGTCGCGACGATCAGTAAGCGGTCCTCGTCCAGCGCGTACAGGTCGCGGACCTTGCCACGGTACAGCAGCGGCCAGCTGCTCAGGCTGGATTCGAACACCGTGTGTGGTTGCTCTGACATGGTCTCCCGGCGGTTCGGCGTGCGTGCGCAGACGAATTCTATTACAACGCCCGGGGCGTTCCCCTATTTACCCGATGCATGCCTTTCGCAGGTAGGGGACAATAGCTTTTTTGCACGCGGAGACGGCGATGAGCGAAGCCCTGGTGGGCGTGGTCATGGGCAGCAGCAGCGACTGGCCGGTGATGCAGCACACGGTGACCTGGCTGCGCGAGTTCGACGTGCCGTTCGAGGCCCGGGTGGTGTCGGCGCACCGCACGCCGGATCTGCTGTTCGAGTACGCGGAGCAGGCTCGCGAACGCGGCCTGCGCTGCATCGTCGCCGGCGCGGGCGGCGCAGCGCACCTGCCGGGCATGCTGGCCGCCAAGACCACCCTGCCCGTGCTCGGCGTGCCCGTGCCTTCGCGCCACCTGCAGGGCCAGGATTCCCTGCTGTCGATCGTGCAGATGCCGAAGGGCGTACCCGTGGCGACCTTCGCGATTGGCGAGGCCGGTGCGGCCAACGCCGGGCTGTTCGCTGTCAGCCTGCTGGCCAACGGGGATCCCGCCCTTGCGCTGCGCCTGGACGCGTTCCGCGTTCAGCAGCGCGACGCCGTGCTGGCCATGGAGCTGCCGGACGCGCAGTGAGCGAACCGGCGATCATCGACCCGGGGCAGACGCTGGGCGTGCTGGGCGGCGGCCAGCTCGGCAGGATGTTTGCGCACGCCGCGCAACGCATGGGCTACGAGGTGGCGGTGCTCGATCCCGACGCCGACAGCCCGGCCGGGCGCATCGCCGAGCATCACCTGTGCGCCCCTTACACCGACCGCCACGCGCTGGACGCGCTTTCCCGGCTGTGCGCCGCAGTCACCATCGAATTCGAGAATGTGCCGGCCGAAAGCCTGCGCGTGCTGGCCGAATCCCTGCCGGTCTGCCCGCCCGCCGCGGCCGTGGAAACCGCGCAGGACCGGTATCGCGAGAAAACCTTCTTCAACGCCTGCGGCGTTGCGACCGTGGCGTTCGCGCCGGTTCGCGACGCCGTTGAGCTGGGCACGGCGGTGCGCTCGGTCGGTTTTCCGGCGCTGTTGAAGAGCGCCCGGCTGGGTTACGACGGCAAGGGTCAGCACCGGGTCGAGAACCGTGACGAGGCCGACGCCGCTTTCGCCTCGCTGCAGGGTGTCGAGTGCGTGTGGGAGCAGCTGGTGCCGTTGGCGCGCGAGCTCTCGGTGATCGTGGCGCGCAATGCGCGCGGTGACTCGGTCACGTTCCCGGTGGTCGAGAACCAGCACCGCGACGGAATCCTCGCCACCTCGCTTGCGCCGGCGCGCATTACCGACGAGCTGGCGGAACAGGCGTGCGCCGCGACCCGCGGGATTGCGCAGGCGCTGAACTACCGCGGCGTGCTGGCCGTGGAGTACTTCGTGACCGCCAGCGGCGAGCTGCTGGCGAACGAAATGGCGCCGCGCCCGCACAACAGCGGCCACTACACGATCGACGCGTGTGCGGTTTCGCAGTTCGAGCAACAGGTGCGCGCCCTCTGCAACCTGCCGCTGGTCGGGCCCGCGCAACACTCACCCGCGGTGATGATGAACCTGCTGGGCGATCTGTGGCGGGAGGAGCGTGCGCCGGACTGGGCGCGCGCACTGCAGGTGCCGCGTTGCAGCCTGCATCTGTACGGCAAGCGCCAGGCGCGCCCGGGGCGCAAGATGGGGCATCTGACCTGCACGGCCGACGCGCTGCCGGCGGCGCTGCAGAACGCCGAGCTGGCCTACGCGAAGCTGCTCGGCGAGCGGGACGCTACTTGAGCAGCTCCACGATGGGCCGCGGCTCCGCGATGCCGTAGCCCTGCGCGAAGTCCACGCCGATCTCGCGCAGCTTGTCAACGATCGCATCGTTCTCGACGAACTCGGCGATGGTCTGTTTCTTCATCACGTGCCCGATCTCGTTGATCGATTTCACCATCGCGAAGTCGATCTCGTCCTCGGCGATGCCGCGCACGAAACTGCCGTCGATCTTCAGGAAGTCGACCGGCAGATTCTTAAGATACCCGAACGAGGACATGCCGCTGCCGAAGTCGTCCAGCGAGAAGCGGCAGCCCAGGGCCTGCAGCTCGTCGATGAACAGCGCCGCTTTACGCAGGTCCGCGACCGCAGCCGTCTCGGTCACCTCGAAGCAGATCTTGCCCGGCGGTATGGGGCTGAATTCGATCAGTATCTTGAGGTACTTGAGAAAGTTCTCGTCGGTCAGCGAAGGACCCGAGAGGTTGATGCTGCAGACTTCCAGCTGCGCCACGTGCCGCGGCTGGTCGGTCAGCCATTCGATCATGCTGCCGATGACCCAGCGGTCGATCCGCGGCATCAGGTTGTAGCGGTCCGCCGCCGGCAGAAAGGCCCCGGGCGGCACCAGCTTGCCCTTGTCATCGACCATCCGCAGCAGCACCTCGTAGTGGCTGGCCAGATCGCTGGTGTCGTCGAGCGGTGTGATCGACTGGTAGTAGAGCCGGAAGCGGTTCTCGTCGAACGCCTCGTTGATTCGCTGCGCCCACTGCATCTGGCCGCGCCGTTTCACCAGGTCCTCGTCGTTCAGCTCGTAGACGCTGACCCGGTTCCGGCCGTTCTCCTTGGCCGAGTAGCAGGCGGTGTCGGCCGCGCTCATCACGCCGGCGAGGTTCTGGCTCTCTGACGAAATCGGCACCACCCCGATGCTGACGCCGACCGCGAAGCTCTGCCCTTCCCACATGAAGCGGTACTCTTCGACCGCTTGGCGCAGCGATTCGGCGATCTGCGTTGCGCGGTCCAGCGGACAGTGCTCCAGCAGCACCCCGAACTCGTCACCGCCGAGCCGCGCGAGGGTGTCGCTGCTGCGCAGATTGCTGTGCAGCACCGAGGATATCTGGCGCAGCATTTCATCGCCGGCGCTGTGGCCGCAGGTATCGTTGACGATCTTGAACTGGTCCAGATCGAGGAAGATCAGCCCGTGCAGCGTGTCGTCCACGTGCGCTTCCTGCAGCGCCGTGGTCACGCGCCGCTCGAACTCGCGCCGGTTGACGAGGCCGGTCAGCGCGTCGTGGGTGGCCTGGTAGGAAAGGCGCTTTTCCATTTCGCGCGCCTCGGTAATGTCGCGGAACACCACCACCGCGCCGATCAGGATGTCGTTCTCCACCACCGGGTAGGAGGAGTACTCGGCGGCGAACGTGGTGCCGTCGTTGCGCAGCATCAGCTCGTCCTCGACGCGCACACCCTCGCCCGTCTGCATCACCTGCAGCACCGCCCAGTCACCGGCCGGTACCGGCTCGCCGCTGACGCGGTCGACGTGCAGCAACGGGCGCACCTCGGTGCCGAGCAGCTCCTCGCGCGCGAAACCCAGCATCTTGGTGGCCGCGCGGTTGGCGAAGGTACACCGCCCCGTGGTGTCCACACCGTAGATGCCCTCCCCGGCGGACTCCAGCAGCAACTCGTTGCGGTCGTAGGCGCGCCGCAGCTCTTCCTCGGCCTCGCGGCGCTCGGTGATCTCGCGCAGCAGCCGGATGTTCGACTCCGCCAGCTCGCGGGTGCTGTCGGCGATGCGTTTCTCGAGCTGCTGGTGGGAGGCGCGCAGCAGTGCCTCGTCGCGCAGGCGCCTCGCGATTTCGTCATCGATCAGATCGCTCGCGGCTGCCGCGAGGTGTGCCTCTGGATTCTCAGGATTCACATCTACCGCCCGGGGCGAGGGCCACCCATTCTGTGGGGTTAACGGCAGCCACCGCCTGGTGTTGAGCCGGCCGGGAGAGGGCCATCCAGGCGCTGGTGACGCTGGCATCCGCCCGGGGATTCTATCTATAATAGAAACTGATCTACATTTAATTCATATAATTTAAATATTATGAATTTCACCTTCCGGCAGCTGCAGGTCTTTCAAGCCGTGGTCCAGCACCTCAGCTACACCCGCGCGGCGGAGGCCCTCTATCTGAGCCAGCCCGCCGTGTCCATGCAGATCAAGCAGCTGGAGGAAAACCTCGGTGTGGCGCTGTTCGAGCAGCAGGGCAAGCGCATCCATCTCACCGAGCCGGGTAAGGAGTTCGACTACTATGCGCGCCGCATCACCCAGCTGGTGGACGAGGTCGACGACGTGGTCAAGGACCTCCGCGGGCTCGGGCACGGCCGGCTGTCGGTGTCGGTGGCCACCACCGCCGGCTCGTTCACGACCCGGCTGCTCGCCGATTTCGCGCACCGCTATCCGCAGGTGCAGATCAGCCTGGACGTCACCAACCGCGAGACCCTGTACCGGCAGCTCGAGAACAACGAATGTGACGTGGTCATCATGGGGCGTCCGCCGGCCACGCTCGATCTGCACGCGGAGCCGTTCATGGACAACCCGCTGGTGATGGTGGCCCCCGCGGACCATCCGCTGGCGGGCGAGAAAGCCATAGCGCTCGCCCGCTTCGCCAGCGAGAAGTTTGTGGTCAGGGAGGCGGGTTCGGGCACCCGGCGCGCGATCGAACAGCATTTCGCCGATCACGAGGTGCCTTTCAACACGGTGATGGAAATGACCACCAACGAGGCGATCAAGCAGGCGGTAGCCGCCGGGCTGGGGCTGGCGATCGTCTCGCGCCATACTCTGGAGCTCGAGTTGCGCGCCCGGGTGCTGCAGCAGCTGGATGTGGCGGGACTGCCGATCAGCCGCCAGTGGTACATGACCTACATGCGCGGCAAGCGGCTGTCGCCGATTGCCGAGGCGTTCCGGGAGTTCGTGCTGCACAATGCGGCACGTTTTGTGGCGCCCTGATCGCGCTTAAACAACGGGGGCGTCTGGCGTAAGCTGTAGTTTCAATACCGCTTTAAAGATCGAATGGCTCGCGCCGCTATGCGACGTACGCATGGTACGCGCCTGCACGGGAGCGCCGCGTGCGCTTAGGGTCGTCTGTCAAGGGAGTTACGATGAATATACGCAAATTACCTGGCCGTTTGCACATTGCCGCTTTCCTCAGCATTGCGCTCGCTGGCGCCACGCTGCCCGCGCAGGCCGCCAACGTCGGCGTTGCTGCCGGAGCCGGCACGCTGGGAGCGGGTGTGTCCGTGACCTTGGGTATCAACGATAAGTTGAACGGACGCGTCGGGTTCGGCCGGTTTACCGCCAACGATCAGTTCGAGGAGTCCGGCGTTCGTTACAATTCCGAGCTCACTCTGGGCGGTACCTACGGGCTGCTCGACTGGCACCCGGGCGCGAGCGGTTTTCGGGTGAGCGGGGGCCTGGTGCTCAACGACAACGAGCTGGTTGGCGACGCTGTCCTTACACAATCGGTGGATATCGGCGGCACGGTCTACAACCCCGGCGACATAGGCGCCATGAGAGCCTCGATCGGTTTCGACGACGTCGCACCGTACATTGGCATCGGCTGGGGCAACGCCGCGAAGGCGGAACGCGGTATTGGTTTCACTTTCGATCTGGGCGTAATGTTGCAAGGCGACGCGGATGTCAAGCTTGACGCGTCCAACATTGACCCAGCCATTAATACTGCCCAGCTCCAGGCTGATCTCAGAGCGGAAGAACAAGCGCTCGAGCAAGAGCTCAACGAGCTCGTCAACCTGGAGGCGTATCCGGTCATTGCGCTGGGCATTTCTTTCTCGTTCTGAAACCGTCCGTCGGAACGCAGACGAACGCGTTTCGAGACTGACTGCCTGGCGGGGCCTACCACCTCGCCGGTAACGCTACCGAAGTGACGCCTGTGGGGGGCCGAGCATGAAAGAGCATCTGATTGCGCCATCGCTACTTTCCGCTGACTTCGCGCGCCTCGGCGAGGAGGTCGACGCGGTGCTGGCCGCCGGCGCGGACCTCGTGCATTTCGACGTCATGGACAATCACTACGTGCCCAACCTGACCATCGGGCCGCTGGTTTGCGAGGCGCTGCGCAAGCACGGTGTCGACGCACCGATCGACGTGCATCTGATGGTCAAGCCGGTCGACCGGATCATCGGCGACTTCGCCGCCGTTGGCGCCACCTACATCACGTTTCACCCGGAAGCCTCGGAGCACATCGACCGGTCGCTGCAGCTGGTGCGCGATGCCGGTTGTAGATCGGGTCTGGTGTTCAATCCGGCGACCCCGCTGCACTGCCTGCGCCACGTGATGGACAAGATCGACATGGTCTTGCTGATGTCGGTGAACCCCGGGTTCGGCGGCCAGAGCTTCATCCCGGCCACGCTCGACAAACTGCGCGAGGCGCGCGCGCTGATCGATGCCAGCGAACTGCCGATTCGCCTGGAGGTCGATGGCGGGGTCAAGGTCGAGAACATCGGTGAGATCGCGGCCGCCGGGGCCGACACCTTCGTGGCCGGCTCGGCGATCTTCGGCACCAGCGACTACGCTGCCACGATCGAGCGCATGCGCAGCGAAATCGCGCGGGCCACGGCGTCCTGAGTACCCCCGTGCCGCTCGCCGGCGTCACGCGCCTGGTGCTGTTCGATCTCGACGGCACGCTGGTCGACAGCGCGCCGGACCTGGCGCTCAGTGTGAACCAGATGCTGGACGACCTGGGGCTGGCGCAGTGCGGTGAGGCGCCCGTGCTGAACTGGGTGGGCGACGGTATCGAGACACTGGTCGCGCGTTCGTTGCGCGATGCACAGGGCAAGCAACCGGACGCCGGGCTGCTCGCGCGGGCACTGCCGCTCTTCCGGGAGCGCTACGCGGCCAACAACGGCGTGCGCAGCCGCGCCTACCCGGGTGCCAGGCCCCTGCTGGATACGTTGCGTGCAGCCGGCCTGCCGCTCGGCTGCGTGACCAACAAGTCGCAGGCCTTTACCGAGCCGCTGCTGCGGCAGCTGGGGCTGCTGGCGAGCTTCGACTGTGTCCTGAGCGGGGACCAGGTGACCCGCAAAAAGCCCGATCCGGAGATCCTGCTGAGCGTCTGCGAGCGCATGGCCGTGGCGCC
>JAHELT010000019.1 GCA_024644045.1 Chromatiales bacterium
CCGACAAGAACGCGGCGCCGCTGCACCCGATTCGTGGTCAGTTACCGCTGCCGCACGAGCGTCCCAACGGCTGCAACTTCGGCCCGCGCTGCGACCATTTTCAGGAAAACCGTTGCGATCGTGGCATTATCGGCATGGACTATGTAAGTGGCGCCAGCGGCTCGGACCATCGGGTGCGCTGCCTGCGCTGGAACGAAATCGATTACGGCGCTGAAGTGGCGCACGGCGATCCGAAGCCGCCGATGGAGTTCGGCGACGAAGTACTCTCGGTAGAAAACATGCAGAAGTACTACGAAGTGCATGACCGCTCGCTGGCCGCGCTGATCAAGGGCGGATCGGTGCGCTACGTGAAAGCAAACGAGTCATTGAATTTCTCCGCGCGCGAGGGTGAAACGGTCGCTATCGTGGGCGAATCGGGGTGCGGAAAATCCACCTTCGCAAAAGTGCTGATGGGTCTGGAAACCGCGACCGACGGCGAGATCGAGCACGACGGCAAACCGATCGGCCAGGTAGACGTGCGGCATCGCTCCACGGAGCAGATCCGCGGCCTGCAGATGGTTTTCCAGAATCCGTTCGACACCTTGAATCCCAGCCATACGGTGGGCGCGCAGATCGCGCGCGTGATCAGAAAGTTCGGGGTCGAATCGGACGCGGACAAGATCCGCGAGCGGGTCATGAAACTGCTGGATATCGTCAAGCTGCCGCGCGATTTCTTCTACCGCCGGCCGCGCCAGCTCTCGGGCGGTCAGAAGCAGCGCATCGGCATCGCGCGCGCTTTTGCCGGCAATCCGTCGATGGTCATCGCCGACGAGCCGGTATCCGCGCTCGACGTATCGGTGGCCGCCGCGGTCACCGAGCTGCTGATGGAGATCCAGCGCGAGCACAAGACCACGCTGCTGTTCATCAGCCACGACCTCAGCGTGGTGCGCTACCTGGCTGACCGCATCGTGGTGATGTATCTCGGTCAGATCATGGAGCGCGGGACCACCGATGAGATCTTCGCCCCGCCCTACCACCCCTACACCGAGGCACTGCTGTCCGCGGTGCCGATTGCCGATCCGGAGGTCACGAAACGCGAGATAGTGCTCGAAGGCAACCTCCCCAGCGTGATGAACCCGCCGGCCGGGTGCCCCTTCAGCACGCGCTGTCCGCGCAAGCTGGGTGATATCTGCGACAACGAGCGTCCGCCGGTGCACCTGACGAACACCGGCCATGCGATCGCGTGCCACATTCCGCTGGAACAGCTGCGCGAGGTCGAGCCGGTCATCAACGTCCCGTCGCTGGACGAGCGACTGCACGTGAAAAAGCCGGAGATGGTCGCGGATTGACCCGCACGGGCACACCCCCGAGGTGCGGGCTGCTTTCAGGAGTCTAGTATGGGCACAGAATCTACGTGTGAGCTGGTGGAATTCAAAGTCGAATCCGCACGCTTCCTCAATATCGAACCACGCCCGCGCGCCGACTCGCCGCAGGACCTGGAGCAGACACTGCTCGAGCTGGTTAAACGGGAACTGGAAAGCACCTCGCACACGTGCGGCGACGGGTGCGACTGCGTGGTCGGCGAGCCGGTCGCGGTGGTGAGCCGCGAGCAGATCAAGAAGGTCTCAGACGGTACCTATACGGCCTGGTATCAGGTGGTGCTGACCAAGTACCGCACGCAGGGCGAGTGCATGCCGGCCGAGGACGAATCCCCCGCCTGACGACAGGGACTGTCCCCCCCCGCACCGGTCAGTAAGATCGATGCGCTCGAGACCCGGCAACCGGGGCACTACCCACATTGCGGCCGACGGGGACTGTCCCCGTCTGGCGAGAAATCGTCACACCCGCTGTTCAGCGAGCGAGACTCCCGGACCAAAGGCGATGTGACGATTTCTCGCCAGATTGGGGAATGTCCCCGACCCAGACCGCGAGGAAGCGGTGCAGCCAGTGTTCTATCACGGGCCCGAAACGCTGGTTGTCGCGCAGTTGCCGCTCGACCGCGTGCACGCTCGGGAAACCGGGCAGCGCGTGTCCCGAGGACTCCAGCCAGCGGCGCAACATGCTGCCCGTGACCTCCGGGTGGAACTGGACGGCATAAGCGTTGTCGCCGTACACGAAGGCCTGCTCGGGGTAGACCTCACCGCAAGCCAGCCGGCGGCAGCCCGGGGGCAGCTCGAATCCTTCCTGATGCCACTGGTAGAAACGGCTGCGCGGGGGCAGAAAATCGCCGGCGTCCGGCGCCGGCAGCACTTCGTGATAGCCGACTTCGTGCACACCACCGGCGTGAGGGGCGACGCGCGCGCCGAGCACCCTCGCGAGCATCTGCCCGCCCAGACAGATTCCGAAGTAGGGTTTGCCGGTTGCCAGCCAGCGCTCGATCCAGGCGAGCTCGCCCGGTATGGACGAGCCGCGGTGAGCATCGTTGGCGCTCTCCAGACCGCCGTAAACGATGCTTGCTTGCAGCGCGGGGTCCGCCGGGTCGGGCAGACTGTCACCCTGGACCGTGTAAACGCTGCGCAGGCGCCAGCCGTTCGCCGCGAGAAACCGTGCAGCAAGATCGTCGTCACGCTCCTCGCTGCCGTGGCGCACGAGGACCACCGTTCTGTCCGGCGCCGTCACTCGGCGAACACCACCGCCACGCGCCGGTTGTGCTTGCCTTTCTTCTCGATCTTGTCGACCCGCACCGGTCCGATTTCACCGGTCGAGGCGACATGCGTGCCGCCGCAGGGCTGCAGGTCGACACCTTCGAAATGCACCAGCCGCACGTGTCCCGAGCCGCTCGGCGGCTGCACCGACATGGTACGCACGAGCTCGAGGTTGCCGGCCAGCTCGGCGTCAGTGATCCAGCGCATGCTCATCGGATGGTCTTCCGCAATAATGCGGTTCAGCGCTTCCGTCACCTGCTGCTTGTCCAGCGTTTCCTGCATGTCGAAATCCAGGCGGCCGCGTCCGTCGCTGATCGAACCGCCGGTCACGCCGTGGGGTATGACGGCGCACAGGACATGCATGCAGCTGTGCATGCGCATCAGGCGGTGACGGCGATCCCAGTCGATGCGGGCCGTGATCTGCGTGCCGACCGCCGGTGCCTCGGCGTGCTCGTCGAGCAGATGCAGAATATCGCCGCTGGCCTCGTCCTTACGCGTATCCAGCACTGCCATCTCACGCCCGCCGGCGTCGACCAGCTTGCCCGTATCGCCGGGTTGACCGCCGCCCATGCAGTAGAACACCGTACGATCGAGCACCACGCCCCGGCCGTCGGAACGCAGCACTTCGGCCGTGCACTCACGCAGATAACCGTCTTCGCGAAACAGCTCCTCGGTCACGCCACCGTTTCCTTTGATTCATGCACCAGGCACAACCTTACCTGCTTTTAGCACAGGGCGAAACGACCCCGGGGCGCACGCGTTCGAACGGTTGAGTTATCATCCGTCTACCCGCAGCGCGCCGGACGAAGCATGAACATTTACGAACGCGACCTCGACAAGAACTCCGCCAACTACGCACCGCTCACCCCGCTCAGCTTTCTCGCGCGCGCGGCCGTCGTGTATCCCCATAAGGCCGCTGTGATCGACGGCACGCGCCGAGTCACCTACAGCGAGTTGCACGTACGCTGCCGGCGCCTGGCCTCAGCGCTGCGCCGGCACGGCATCGGGGCCGGCGACACGGTCTCGATCATCGCGCCCAACACCCCGGCGCTGCTCGAGGCGCACTACGGCATTCCGGGAGCCGGGGCGGTGCTCAATGCGCTGAACACGCGCCTCGACGCCGCGACCCTGCGTTTCATTCTCGAGCACGGCGAGGCCAAGGCGGTGATCGTCGACCGTATCTTTGCCGGGGTGATGGGTGAGGCGCTGCGCGGTCTGGCCGGGCAGCCGCTGGTCGTCGACGTCGACAATCCCGGCAACGAAACCGGCGAGGCGCTGGGCGGAATCGAGTACGAGGCGCTGCTCGCGCAGGGTGACGAGTCCGAGCCCTGGGCGGTGCCGCAGGACGAGTGGCAGGCGATCGCGCTGAACTACACCTCGGGCACGACCGGTAATCCCAAGGGCGTGGTGTACCACCATCGCGGCGCGTACCTGAACGCCCTGGGCAACGCCCTGGCATTCAACGTCAACCCGCACAGCGTCTATCTCTGGACCCTGCCGATGTTCCATTGCAACGGCTGGACGTACCCGTGGGCGGTCACCGCGGCCGGGGGCACGCACATCTGTCTGCGGGCGGTGGACCCGGCGCTGATATTTCCGGCGATCGTCGAGCACCGGGTGACCCACATGTGCGGCGCGCCCGTGGTCTTGAACATGCTGATCAACGCGCCGGATGGGATCAAGCGGACGTTCACACACACGGTCGAGGTCGCCACCGGCGGGGCGGCGCCGCCGAGCGCGGTGATACGGCGCATGCAACAGATGGGGTTTCACGTCGTGCACCTGTACGGACTTACGGAGACCTACGGCCCCGCGACGCTGTGCGCCTGGCAGGACGAATGGGACGCGCTGGACGCCGACGCCCAGGCACACAAAGCGGCACGCCAGGGCGTTCGCTATCAGACGCTCGAGGACACCCAGGTCATGCAAGCAGCGGGCATGCAAAACGTCGCGCCCGACGGCGAGACGATCGGTGAGCTCATGGTGCGCGGCAACACCGTTATGAAAGGTTACCTGAAGAACCCGCAGGCGACGCGCGAGGCCTTTGCCGGCGGCTGGTTTCACACCGGCGATCTCGCCGTCATGCATGCCGACGGCTACGCGGAGGTCAAGGACCGCGCGAAGGACATCATCATCTCGGGCGGTGAAAACATCTCGAGCCTCGAGGTGGAGGAAGCGCTCTACAAGCACCCGGCGGTGCTGGAAGCCGCGGTCGTCGCACGCCCGGATGATCACTGGGGTGAGACCCCGTGCGCGTTCGTCACGCTGAAACCCGGCGAGCAGACCGGCGGGGACGAGATCATCGCCTACTGCCGCGACAACATGGCACACTTCAAGGTGCCCAGGACCGTGGTGTTCGGCGAGCTGCCGAAGACGTCGACGGGAAAAATTCAGAAAGTGGTGCTGCGCGAACGCGCCAGGGCGCTGTAGGCGCCCCGGTCGAAGAGAGCGATATGGTGCAACCCGATCCGTGGCAGAACGAGCCGCTCAACCACCCGCCGCCGCTCGAGGACTATGACATGTTTTCCAGCGACCTCGCGCTGGTCGACGCGGTAAAACGGGAGGGCGCCGCCTGGTGCGAAGCGCGTTTGCGCACGTTTGGTGAAGGCTGCGGCAGTGCCGGGCTGCTGCACGCTGCCGCGCTGGCCAATCGCCATCCCCCCGAGCTGCACACCCATGACCGCTTCGGCCGCCGGATCGACGAGGTGGGTTTTCACCCCGCCTACCACCAGCTCATGGCTCACCAGTTCGGGCACGGTATGCATTCCATCGCCTGGACCGCCGGGCGCCCCGGCGCGCACGTAGCGCACGCGGCAATGGTTTATATGATGTCGCAAACCGAGACCGGCGTCTGCTGTCCGGCCGCCATGACCTATGCCGCGATACCCTCGTTGCGCACGACGCCGGCGGTCGCAGACGAGTGGCTCCCGCGCATCCTCGTCGAGGACTACGACGGCGATTTTCGCCCGGCCGGCGAAAAACGTGCGGTGACGGTTGGCATGGCGATGACCGAGAAGCAGGGCGGCTCCGACGTGCGCGCCAACACCACGCGCGCGGCTCCCACGGGCGAGGACGGCGCGTTTCTGTTGAACGGCCATAAATGGTTCTGCTCGGCGCCCATGTCGGACGCGTTCCTGACCCTGGCTTACACGGACCACGGCCTTTCCTGTTTTCTGGTGCCGCGCTGGCAACCCGACGGGCAGCGCAACCGGTTCTGCATCCAGCGCCTCAAGGACAAGTGCGGCAACCGCTCCAACGCGTCCGCCGAGATCGAGTATCACGATACCTGGTGCCGGCTGCTGGGCGAGGACGGCGACGGTGTGCGCACGATCATCGATATGGTGCATCACACGCGTCTGGATGCCTCGCTGGCACCGGCGGGCATCATGCGCCAGGCGCTGGTTCAGGCCATTCACCACGCGCACCACCGCACGGCGTTTCAAAAGAGGCTTATCGATCAGCCGCTGATGCGGAACGTGCTGGCCGACATGGCTCTGGAAGTCGAGGCGGCGCTGCTGATGGTCATGCGCATCGCCCGTGCCTTCGACGAGACGGAAGACAGCGAGCAGGCGCGTGCCTTTTCGCGGATCGCGACGGCGATCACGAAATTCTGGATCAACAAACGCACGCCGAACCTGGTGTACGAAGCCATGGAGTGCCTGGGCGGCGGCGGTTACGTGGAAGAGTCGGTGCTGCCGCGCCTGTACCGGGAGGCGCCGCTGAACAGCATCTGGGAGGGGTCGGGTAATGTCATCGCGCTGGATATTCTGCGCGCGCTGGCACGTCACCCGGAAAGCGGCGAGGCGTTCCGCGATGAACTGCGCCTGGCGCGCGGTCAGGATGCGCGGTTCGACGCGGCGCTGCAATCGCTGGACGCGCAGCTGCAGTCGGTTACCGAATCGAGCGCGCGGGCGCTGGCTGAACGCCTGGCGATACTGCTCCAGGCGGCGCTGATGCTGCGCCACGCCGACGCGCGCGGCGCAGCATTCTGTGGGCTCAGGCTCGGCGAGAACGCGGGGCGGGTCTACGGCGCAAACCCCGGCTCGAGCAGTGTCAATGCGTTGCTGGAGCACGCCTGGCCCGGCTGAGGCTGCGACACGCCGGGAACGAATCAACCAGAATCAAGGAGACACGATGAACTGGTATATCGAAGTACTGAAGAAGTATGCGACGTTCAACGGCCGGGCCCGGCGCAAGGAGTACTGGTTCTTTGCGCTGTTCAATTTGATTTTTACCATCGTGGCTGCCGTCGTCGATAACCTGCTCGGCACCTTCAGCCCCGAGGCCGGTGTCGGCCTGCTCGGCACGATCTATCTGCTGGCGGTGCTGATACCGGCCCTGGCGGTGAGCGTGCGCAGGCTGCACGACACCGGCCGCAGCGGCTGGTGGCTGCTCATCATGCTGGTCCCGCTGATCGGCGCCATCGTGCTGCTCGTCTTCATGGTGTTGGACAGCAAACCGGAAACCAACGAGTACGGGGTGAATCCGAAGGCCGCGGTCGCCTGAGACGCACGGGTCCGGCGAGCCGTTCTGGCGATATCCACCGGCGTCAGGCGGGCCAGGGGTTCACGTGACCTTCTCGTTCTGCAGCTGCGTGGCGAAGGCAACGAAGGCCCTGTTGACGACGGCCTGCATGACGCTGGCGAGCCGCTCGCTGAGGTCCTTCTTGTGCTTGTAACTGACTTCAAAAAGGTCCGCGTCGTCCTTGGCGGCGATCAGATAATCGTCACTGGTCATCAGCTCGTCCACCAGCTCGTGCTCCAGGGCGCGGATGCCGTGCCAGTGCTCCCCGGTGGCCACGACGTCGATATCCAGGACCGGACGGTGTTGCGCCACGTACTCTTTGAACAGGGTGTGCGTGTCCTCGATCTGTTCCTTCATGCGGGCGCGGTCCTCTTCGGTGTTCTTGCCGAACATCGTCAGCGTGCGCTTGAGCTCGCCGGCCTTTATCTGCTCGAACTCGACGCCGTGCGTATCCAGCAGCCGGTGGAAGTTCGGGATCTGCGCCAGCACGCCGATCGAGCCGAGCACCGCGAACGGCGCCGCGATTATCCGGTCCGCCACGCAGGCCATCATGTAGCCGCCGCTCGCGGCAACCTTGTCGACCGCCACGGTCATGGGAATGCCACGCGCTTTGACGCGCGTAAGCTGGGAGGCGGCGAGCCCGTGCTCGTGCACCAGTCCGCCGGCGTTCTCGAGCCTCACCAGCACCTCGTCACGCTCGCTGGCGATTGACAGCACCGCGGTAACCTCTTCGCGCAGCGAAGCGACCGCGCTTGCTCGGATGTCACCTTTGAAAGACAGCACGAATACCCGCTTGCGGTCCTCGCTCTGCTGCTTCTTACGGGCTTTCTTGGTGCGCGCCTTGTCTTCCTTGGACGCCTTGCGGAACTTCTTCTTCGGCAGCACCCGCTGCTTGAGAACGCTTTCCAGGTGTTCGAACCGCTCGTTCAGACCCTGCACGTGCAGCTCGCCAACCTCCCGCCCACGACGCCGCGTGGCCAGCACCAGGACCAGAATCGCGCCAATGGCGAGCACGACGGTGACGGTCTTCGCGAGAAACAATCCGTATTCGGCCAGCATTTCCATCAGTTTATTGTTCTACCCTTGTCATCGGTTGCCGCGTCAATGAGCAGCCGGTTGCAACGTTTACGTCTTTGCCTTGCACGCGGCGCGATGGCGTTCGACGTCCGCGTACATCGCTTCTCTCAGCAGCAGCATATCCATGCCGCCGAGCACGAAATCAAATCCCTGCGTGAACAGCGACTCGACGCTCACCTCGGGCGTCGGCAGACCTGCGAGGGTCTTGCCTTCGCGCAGCACATTGGCCGCAATGGCGGCGATGCACTCATGCACCTGCGGATGATCGGGTTGTCCCGGAAAGCCGAGGCTCGCGGAAAGATCGAAAGGACCGATAAACACCGCATCGATACCTTCCACAGCGGCGATCTGTTCAGCGTTGCGCGCCGCCCCGGCAGTTTCGATCTGCACCATCAACAGGAAGTTGTCACGGTAACTGCGCAGATAGCCGCCGACGTCCGCACCGTAACGCGATGCACGGATCACCGGCGTGGCAACCCCGCGCGTGCCACCGGGCGGGTACAAACAGCCGCGCGCCATGCTCTGCGCGTCCGCTGCGTCGTTGACCATCGGCACCATTGCACCGTCCGCGCCTAGATCCATGATCCGTCCGATCCAGCGCGGATCCTTCTCCGGAATTCGCACCAGCGCTTTGGCGCCGCCGAGCTGCGATGCCTGCACGACGCGCAGCAGGCTTTCCAGCGTTCCGGGGCCATGCTCCATGTCGATCATCGTGTAGTCGTACCCGGCCTGCCCCGCCAGCTCGGCGATCAGCGGATCGAAAAACTCGAGCCAGCAACCGTTCGCGGGGAATCGATGGGGGCCTGAGGTCATGCGCAGAATATACCGCGAGCCGCGGGGGTCTGTGCAAACGATTTCTCGCCGCCGCGGCGCGATGCGCGAGGCCCGCGCCCGCCCCGCGGCAAGCGGGTCAAGCAGGCAGCGCGAACGTGCTTGCTTCCCAGCCGAGCATCGCGAGCTTGCGCACCTCGCCATAGCGGTAGCCGCCGAGCAGCCCGTCCTTGCGCAGCACCCGGTGGCACGGGATCAACCACGGCATGGCGTTCTCACCCGCGGCGCTACCGACCGCACGCGGCGCCGGGCCGCGTGCCGCGTAACCCAGATGCGTGGCGATCTGCTGATAGGTGACCACGTGCCCGGGCGGGATCTTCAGCAGGGCTTCCCACACTTTGAGCTGGAAGCGCGTGCCGCAGAGCAGCAGCCGCAGCGGCTGGCGCGCTCCGGACACGCCTCGGTCAGCCGCAAAGATCTGCGCGTGCGCGCGGCCGGTTCGCTCCGGCGCCTCGTTAAGCACCGCGGCGGGCCAGCGGCGCCGCGCATCGGCCAGCACGTCGGCGCGCGTGTGCGGGTCGACGAACTCCAGGCCGCATACGCCACGCTCGGTGCACAGCAGCAGGCACTCGCCGAACGGGGACGCATGGAACCCATAGGCGATCTCCAGGCCGGCGCCGCGCCGCTTGTATTCGCCCGGCGTAACCGCCTCGTAGGTGACGAACAGATCGTGCAGGCGGCCGGGGCCCGACAGGCCGGCATCCAGCGCCGCATCGAACACGCTTTGCGAAGCCTGAAGGCTGCGCTTTGCGGCGGCCAGGGTGACGTGCTGCAGAAAGCGTTTGGGGCTGATACCGACCCACCGTGTGAAGGTGCGCTGCAGATGAAATTCACTCACGCCGATGTGCGCGGCGATTTCACCCAGCTCCGGCTGGCGCTGCGCATGCCGGGCCACGTAGTCCAGCGCCGCGGCGATGCGCTGATAGTCCCGGGAGCCCTCTGCGGGTGCATCCGGAGCCGGTACGTCGACTGCAGTTTGTGCCTGACGGGCCATGATTACGTCCTCCAGAAAGGTTTACGCGATTCGAGACGCTGCTCGACCTGCGTAATACCGATGTCTGCGAGCAGGCGGTCGTCCAGCGCCGCCAGCTGACGCCGCTGGCGATCCCTGGCGCCGCAGCGCTCGCACCAGCGCAGCAACCGGAACAGTATATCGCGCAGGCCGACTCGCGCCCCGGTGAGGGGCACGGGCGAATTCAGTTGCAGTGTTCGCATGGGTGTCTCCCGGCGAGTTGTCTGAGGTGCAAACTACGCCGGTGGGCGGACCACGGCCACCCGATTGTTGCTGCGTGCGGGCAGTGGCCCGGGCTGCCTGGATGCGCGGGCACCCCGCGCCGCTCGTCAGAGATCGATGTCCATCCACACCGGCTGGTGGTCGGAGCCCTGCGCGGCGCCGTCGATGTGCACCTCCCGGATACGCTCGCGCAGCCGGCTGCTGACGAAGAAGTAATCCAGTCGCACTGGCACACCCAGCAGATCCGAGGTCACGCCGTCGGACTCCGCATGTCCGCTCTGCACCCAGGCATCGACGAAACCTTCGGGGTTGATCAGCTGCCCACCGTAGTCGCTCAGCGGGCCGACCATGCGCCGGTACTCCTGCGAATCGGGGCCGAAATTGAAGTCGCCCATGAGAATCGCCTGATAGGGCAGTTCCGGCGCGGGCCACGGATCCTGGCTCCACTCGGGCATCGCCTCACCGGTCACGGCCGCGCCTTCGATGGGCGCCTGACGGTGGATCTCCCAGAGCTTTTCCACCTGCGGCAGCCGGGTTTGTGCCGACAGATGCGTCAGGTGTATCGAGTAGATACGCAACGACCGCTCGCGTGTGTACACTAACCCTTCCAGCGCCGAGCGCTGAATGCTCAGCGGGCCGTAGCTCGCGTACTTGGGCAAGAGGTGATGGCGCGACATGACGATCGGCAGCCTGGCGAGCAGCATGTTGCCGAACTGGCGTCGGCGATTGCGCAACCGGCCGTCGGCATCGCGGTAACTGCCGTCGATATCGACACCGGCGCCGTACACCCAGTAGTAACCGTCCAGCAGGCGCGCCAGCTCTGCGGCCTGATCGACGTTGCCGGAACGCGTCCAGTGGCGCTCCACCTCCTGCAGCGCGATCACGTCGGCCCCGGCGACTTCTCCGGCGATCCGCTCCAGGTCGTAGTGTCCGTCCTTGCCTTTGCCGTACTGGATGTTATAGGTGCAGAACTTCATCAGATGCCCCTTCAGGTACTCACGGCGCCGGCGGCAATGGTTTCCATCGCGAACGCCGCAGCGATCAGGGCTTTGGTGTATTCGGCCTGCGGCGCGTCGAAAATCTGTGCGACCGCGCCCTGCTCGACGATCCTGCCGTCGCGCATGACGATCACCTGATCGCTCAGCGCGCGGACCACTTTCAGATCGTGGCTGATGAACAGGTAGGCAAGCCGGTACTTGCGTTGCAGCTCGCGCAGCAGGTCAACGATCTGCGCCTGCACCGACATGTCCAGCGCCGATGTCGGCTCGTCCAGCACCACGAACTTCGGTTTGAGTATCATCGCACGCGCGATCGCGATGCGCTGACGCTGGCCGCCGGAGAACTCGTGAGGATAGCGAAACCGGCTGTCGGCTTCCAGCCCCACTTCTTCCAGCGCTTCCACGATCATTGCTTCACGCTGCTCCGGGTCGCTCGTCAGCTTGTGCACTTCGAGCCCTTCGGCCACGATGTCACCAATCGACATGCGCGGGCTGAGGCTGCCGAACGGATCCTGAAACACGACCTGCATCTCGCGGCGCAGCGGGCGCATGGCCTTGAAGTCGTACTCACTGATCGTCTGCCCGTCGTAGCGGATCGCGCCGCGGCTTCTCTCGAGGCGCAGCAAGGCCATGCCCAGGGTGGTCTTGCCGGAACCGCTCTCGCCTACGACGCCCACCGTCTGGCCCGCGCAGATGCTGACGCTGATACCGTCCACCGCCTTGATGTGATCGACCGTGCGCCGGAACACGCCGGCCTTGATCGGAAACCAGACGCGCACGTCCTCCGCAGACAGCACCAGCGGCGCACCCTCATGCTGCTGCACCGGCTCGCCTTTGGGTTCCGCGGCGAGCAGCATCTGGGTGTACTCGTGCTGCGGCCGCTCGAAGATGTCCTGCGTGCTACCCTCCTCGACGAACCGGCCCTGGTGCATGACGTAAATGCGCTGCGCCATTTTGCGCACGATCCCCAGATCGTGCGTGATGAGCAGCAGAGCCATGCCCATGCGCTGCTGCAGCGCCAGCAGCAGCTCGAGGATCTGCGCCTGGATGGTCACGTCCAGCGCGGTTGTCGGCTCGTCGGCAATCAGCAGCTCGGGCTCGTTGGCCAGGGCCATCGCGATCATCACGCGCTGACGCTGGCCGCCCGAAAGCTGATGCGGGTAGGCGTCCAGGCGCTGCTCGGCATCCTGGATACCGACCAGATCCAGCAACTCCAGCACGCGCGCACGGGCCTGGGTGCGAGTCCGCTGCCTGTGCAGCAGCAGGGTTTCGGCTATCTGCTTCTCCACCGAGTGCAGCGGATTCAGCGAGGTCATGGGCTCCTGAAAAATCATGCCGATGCGGCCGCCGCGAATGTCGCTCAGGTCGGCCTGCGGCGCCTGCAGAACGTCCACACCGTCGAAGCGGACCCGGCCGCCGGGATGCCAGGCATACGGATACGGCAGCAGGCGCAGAATAGACAGCGCGGTCACGGATTTACCCGAACCGCTTTCGCCCACCAGACCGACCGACTCGCCTTTCGCAAGGGTCATCGAAACGCCGCGCACAGCGTCCTGCCGCCGCTCGCCGTGCCCGAAGCTGACCTGGAGATCCTCGATTTCCAGCAGCGCACCCACGTCAGCCGCCGCTCACCTTGCGCGGATCGAACGCGTCGCGTACCGCCTCGCCGATGAACACCAGCAGGCTCAGCATGATCGACAGAATGAGGAACGCGGTGAAGCCCAGCCAGGGCGCCTGCAGATTGTTCTTACCCTGATTGAGCAGCTCGCCGAGCGACGCCGAGCCCGGCGGCAGGCCCAGTCCGAGGAAGTCGAGCGCCGTCAGCGTGGTAACCGAGCCACTCAGGATGAACGGCAGAAAAGTCAGGGTCGCGACCATGGCGTTGGGTAACAGGTGGCGGAACATGATCGTCCAGTTGGCCACCCCCAGGGCACGGGCAGCGCGCACATACTCGAAGTTCCGCGCGCGCAGGAACTCCGCACGCACCACCCCGACCAGGGCCGTCCACGAGAACAGCGTCATCAGAAACAGCAGCGTGAAGAAGCCGGGCTGCACGATGCTGGCGGCGATGATCAGGATGTAGAGCACCGGCAGGCCCTGCCAGATCTCGATGAAACGCTGGCCGAGCAGATCCACCTTGCCGCCGAAAAAGCCCTGGACCGCGCCGGCCACGACGCCGATTACCGAGCTCATCAGGGTCAGCGCCAGGCCGAACAGCACGGAGATGCGAAGCCCGTATATCACTCGCGCCACGACGTCGCGCCCTTGATCGTCGGTGCCCAGCCAGTTGTCCGCGGTCGGCGGCGACGGCGCAGACTCGGGCAGGTCGTAGTTGATGGTGGTGTAGCTGAACGGAATCAGCGGCCACAGCAACCAGCCGTCCGCTTCGATCAGCTCCTGCACATACGGGTCGCGATAGTCGGCCTGGGTCTCGAACTCACCGCCGAAGGCGGTCTCCGGGTAGACCTTCAGCACCGGAAAGTACAACTCGCCCTTGAACGACACCAGCAGCGGCCTGTCGTTGGCCACCAGCTCGGCGAGCAGGGCAACGATGAACAGTGCGGTGAATATCCACAGCGACCAGTAGCCGCGGCGGTTGGCGCGGAAGTTGTTCAGGCGACGGCGGTTCAGCGGCGTCATTGCGTCAGGCGCTGCGGCGCGGGGCGGCGGACCGGTACATGCTTCACACGTCCCGCGCCTCGAAATCGATGCGTGGGTCGATCACGTGGTACATGAGGTCGCCGATCAACTGCATGACCAGCCCGAGCAGCGTGAAGAAGAACAGCGTGGCGAACATTACCGGATAGTCGCGATTCAGCGCCGCCTCGAAGCCGAGCAGACCCAGACCGTCCAGCGAGAAAATCACCTCGATCAGGAGCGAGCCGGTGAACAGGATGCCGATGAAGGCGCTGGGAAAGCCGGCAATGACGATCAGCATGGCGTTACGGAACACGTGCCCGTACAGCACTCGCTGCTCGTTCAGGCCCTTGGCACGCGCGGTCTGCACGTACTGCATGTTGATCTGATCGAGGAACGAGTTCTTGGTCAGCATGGTCAATCCGGCAAACCCGCCGATCACCAGCGCCACTACCGGCAAGGTGATGTGCCACAGGTAATCGATTATCTGCTCGTACCAAGCGAGCGACTCCCAGCCCGGAGAAACGAGGCCGCGCAGCGGAAACCAGTCCAGGAAGCGGCCGCCCGCGAACACGACGATGAGCAGCACCGCGAACAGGAACGAGGGAATGGCATATCCGACGATCACCACGCCGCTGGTCCACACATCGAATCGCGTGCCGTCACGCACCGCTTTGCGAATACCGAGGGGTATCGAGATCAGGTACACCAGCACCGTGGTCCACAACCCCAGCGAGATGGACACCGGCATTTTGTCCAGCACCAGATCGATGACCGCTTCATCGCGGAAGTAGCTGGTGCCGAAATCGAACCGCACGTAGTTCCACATCATGCTGAGGAAGCGCTCGTGCATCGGTTTGTCGAACCCGAAGTCCCGTTCGATCTCGGCGATGATTGCCGGGTCCAGGCCTTGTGCACCGCGGTACTGGCTCTGCTGGGTCTGTTTGCCCCCCGCGCCGCCGCTCTGCACGTCGCCCCCCTCACCGGCGACCCTCGCGGTGGCCTCGACCGCCTGCCCGCTCATCTCCGCGAGCAGCTGCTCCACCGGACCGCCGGGGGCAAGCTGCACGATCAGGAAATTGACAACCATGATCCCGACGAGCGTCGGGATGATGAGCAGCAGGCGGCGAATGGTATAGGCAAGCACCGGTCGGGACCCGCGCGCGTCAGTTACGCTGCAACGTCAACTTCGCTGCGCGTTGTTTGTCGATCCACCAGGTCGTCGGAAAGCCGGTCGAGTAGCGAGGCTTGCGCTCGGGATAGCCGAACTTGTCCCAGTATACGATCCGCTCGTTGTCTACGTAGAACTGCGGAATCACGTAGTGATTCCACAGCAGCACGCGATCCAGTGCGCGCGAGGCCACCTTGAGCGTTTCCAGATCCTTGGCACTCACGATCTTTTCGATCAACGCGTCGACCACCGGATTCTTGATGCCGCCCATGTTCGCCGACCCGCGCACGCCGGCCGCGTCCGAGCCGTAGTAAGAGCGCAGCTCCGGGCCAGGCGGCGGGAAGAAGTTCAGGCGCACCGTAACCATGTCGAAGTCGAAATCGTCGATCCTCACCTGGTACTGCGATGAATCGACGATGCGCATCGAGGCCTCGATGCCGGCGCGCTTCAGATTCTGCACGAAGGGCGCCACCAGGCGTTCCATGGTCGGCGACACGAGCAGGAACTCGAAGGTCATCTGCTTGCCGTCCCGGACGAGCTTGCCGCCCTGCGTGCTCCAGCCCGCTGACTTGAGCAGCTGCAGCGCCCGGCGCAGCTGTTTGCGGATACGCCCGCTGCCGTCCGTTTTGGGCGGTGTAAAAGGCCGCCGGAACAGCGCATCGGGAAGCTGATCGCGAAACGGCGTGAGCAGCTCGAGCTCGGCAGGCGTGGGCTCGCCCGCCGCGCCGAAATCGGAGTTCGGAAAGTAGCTGGCAGTGCGCTGGTACTCCCCGTAGAGCACGGTGCGCTGGGTCGCTTCGAAATCGAACAGCAGGCCGATCGCCTCGCGCACGCGTATGTCGTCGAACGGGGCGCGGCGCAGGTTGAAGAAAAAGGCCTGGATACCCTGCGGCGTCTCGTCGGGCACCCGGCGGCGCACGATCTCGCCCTTCTTCACGGCGGGCGAATCCTCGTAGCCCGTAGCCCAGCGCTTGGAGCTGTTCTCCTGGCGGAAATCGATGGCGCCAGACTTGAAGGCCTCGAACATGACGCCGTCGTCGCGGTAGTACTCGAAGCGGATCCGCTTGATGTTGTCGAGCCCTCGATTGATCGCGAGATCCTTACCCCAGTAGTCGTCCACCAGCTCATAGGTGATGGAGCGACCGGCATCCAGCGAGACGATCTTGTAGGCGCCGCTGGCCGGCTCCGGCTCCAGCGTGGTCTTGGTGATGTCGCGCGTCTTCCAGTGATGCCGCGGCAGCGGCGCTATGCCGGCCACGTTCATCAGCGGCTTCATGTTGTTGCGCGTCTTCATCGTGAACTTGAGGCGCAGGTCGTTCAGCACCTCGACGGCTTCGACGTCGGCGTAGAACGAGCGCAGGAACGGGCGGCCGTGCTCGCGAATCGTGTCGAACGAGAACGCAAAATCCGCCGCCGTGATCTGCACGCCGTCCTCGTAGTGCGCATCGGCGCGCAGGTTGAAAATGATCCAGCTCTTGTCGTCCGGGTACTCGACCGATTCGGCGATGACGCCATAGTTGCTGGCCAGCTCATCGCCCGAGTTGGCCATCAGACTGTCGCTGGTGAGCCCGAGGCTGGGCGGCCATTCGCCTTTCAGGATGTAGATGTTGAGGCTGTCGAAAGAGCCGAACGCACCTAGCACGATCTCACCGCCCTTGGGCGCATCCGGATTGGCGTATGGCCAGTGATCGATACCGTCCTTGTAGAGCGGCGTGCCGAACTCCGCCATCGACCAGGACTTGGTGACGTTCTGCGCAGCGTGCGCCGGCGCCAGTGCGCAGAGCAACAATACCGTCAGGCCGATGATTCTCACGATGATCGCCATAACTGTTCCTTTGTGAGGGAAACCGACGCGGCCCGCGGGTCGGGCCGCCAGCGGCCCCGCGCACGCCGGGTGCCGGGCGGATCGGCCGCCCCCCGGCAGCCGCCGTGCCGGGACCGCGGCAAATTAGCAACTTTCGCGGCGTTTGACCATTGATGCGCGCCAGCGCC
The DNA here is from genome assembly GCA_024644045.1 of Chromatiales bacterium. Lineage (GTDB taxonomy): Bacteria > Pseudomonadota > Gammaproteobacteria > JAHELT01 > JAHELT01 > JAHELT01. The sequence goes on from JAHELT010000019.1 coordinate 17,089, forward strand.
GCCGCGAAATCCTGCTCGAGCGTACAGACCGCACGGCGGCCCGGCGGTTCCGCGCGCGAACATTGAGACTCCGTCAGTCACACGCTCGTTCGGCGACGCTCATGACCTGCCCGGTAGCGTACCGTCGCAATCTGCAGGCCAGCGCATCTGCACGTCGGGCCCGTGCTCGGCTACGGTCGTAAAGCCCAACCGCGCGTAGAGGCGCCGCGCGGCGCTGCCGGTATGCACCTGCAGGCTGATCGAACCCCCTTCGCTGTCGGCTTCGCGCTGCAGATCGCTGATCAGGCGGGTTGCAATGCCCCTGCCGCGCCAGGCCGGGTCAATGGTGACATCGATGATAACGTAGGCGGCGGCCTGTTTTGCGACATAGAAGCGCCCGACCGCGAGCGCGTCGAGTTCGACGATATCGAAGCGGGCACCCGGGAAGCGTCGGGCATAGGTCAGCGACTGAGCCTTGAACTGCGCGTACAGAAACGAGTCGAGCTGATCCTTCGACCAGCCGAGCGCGGCGAACTCTGCGCGGCGCGACTGCCCGAAAAGCTGCAGCAGGAACGGCCGGTCGCCGCTCGACTGCGGGCGCAGCCTGAGCCCGGACTGGAGCGAGGGTGCCACGCACCGAAAATACCCAATTCGCCGCCGCTGCACCAGCCGGCTGATATACTCGCGGGCGGGTCTCCAGCGACGCAGACGGTCCCCGCATGATGTCACCACCGCGCCAGCATTCCACCTGTCCGCACGACTGCCCCAGCACATGCGCACTGGAGGTGGAAAAGCTCGATGCTCACACCATCGGCCGGGTCTACGGTGCCAGGGACAACTCGTACACCGCCGGCGTGATCTGCGCCAAGGTCGCCAATTACGCCGAGCGCGTGCATCACCCGGACCGTCTGCTGCAGCCGCTCAAGCGCACCGGCGCCAAGGGGGTGGGACGCGAGGCGTTCACCCCGATCGGCTGGGACGAGGCGCTGGACGAGGTCGCCGAACGGTTGCGCGCCGCCGCCGCCGAACACGGACCGCAAAGCGTGTGGCCGTACTTCTACGCGGGCACCATGGGGCTGGTGCAGCGCGACGGGCTGGAACGGCTGCGCCATGTGATGAAGTACTCGCGCCAGCACTCGACCATCTGCATCACCCTGGCCGATGCCGGCTGGATCGCGGGCGTGGGCGAGAAACGCGGTCTCGACCCGCGCGAGCTGGGCGAGTCCGATCTGATTGTGATGTGGGGCGGCAATCCGGTGTACACCCAGGTCAACGTGATGCATCACGTGAGCCGGGCGCGCCGCGAGCGCGGCGCCGGATTCGTGGTCGTCGATCCGTATCGAACCGCCACCGCCGAGAAAGCGGATCTGCATCTGATGCCCAAGCCCGGCACTGACGGCGCGCTGGCCTGCGCCACCATGCACGTGCTGTTCGCCGAAGGCTTTGCCGACCGTGACTACCTCGCGCGCTACACGGATGCACCGGAGGCCCTCGAAGCCCATCTGCAGAGCCGCACACCGCAGTGGGCGGAACGCATCAGCGGCGTGCCGGCTGCCGACATCGTCGCGTTCGCGAGGCTCTACGGCAGCACCAAACGCAGCTTCATTCGCGCCGGCTACGGCTTTACCCGCTCGCGCAACGGCTCGGTCAACATGCATGCGGTCACCTGCCTGCCCGCGGTGACCGGCGCATGGCAGCAGCCGGGCGGGGGCGCACTGTATAGCAACCAGGCCATCTACGGGCTGGACCTGTCGCTGATCATGGGGCTGGATGCGCTCGACAAGCGCGTGCGCCTGCTCGATCAGTCACGCATCGGGCCGATCCTGTGCAACGACCCGCGCGACATCGGCGACGGTCCACCGGTGACGGCGCTGTTCGTGCAGAACACCAACCCGGCCGTGGTGGCGCCCGAATCGCTCATAGTCAGGCAGGGGCTGCAGCGCGACGATCTTTTCATCTGCGTGCACGAGCAGTTTCTAACCGAGACCGCGAGCATGGCGGACATCGTGCTGCCGGCGACCACCTTTCTGGAACACGACGATCTGTACACGGCCGGCGGGCATACACACCTTCAACTGGCGAGGCGCGTGATCGAGCCACCCGGCGAATGCCGCAGCAACCACCAGGTTCTCTGTGCGCTGGCCAAACGCCTGGATGCCAGGCATCCCGGGTTCGAGATGAGCGAGTGGGAGTTGATCGATGCCACGCTGCAGCGCTCCGGCAAACCCGATGCGGCGAGCTTTGCCGAGCACCACTGGCTGGACTGTGCGCTGCCTTTCGAGCAGGCGCATTTCCTCGACCGCTTCCCGACGTCTGACGGCAGATTTCATTTCAGAGCGGACTGGTCGCGCGTCGGGCGCGACACCGCAAACCTGCCATCCTTACCCGATCACTACGCGGTGATAGACGACACGAGTCCGGACCGGCCGTACCGGCTGGTGGCCGCACCGGCGCGGCAGTTCCTGAACACCAGCTTCACCGAGACCTCCACTTCGCGCAAACGCGAGGCGCGCCCGACGGTCAAGCTGCACCCCGAGGACTGCACGGCGCTCGGCGTTTCCGCCGGCGATCTCGTGCGGATGGGCAATCAGCGGGGTAGCATCCGCCTGCACGTCGAAACGTTCGACGGACTGCAGCGCGGCACGGTGATCGTCGAAAGCATATGGCCTAACCGGGACTTTCTGGACGGCGTCGGCATCAACGCGCTGGTCAGCGCGGAACCCGGCGCGCCGCTCGGCGGGGCGGTGTTCCACGACACCTCGGTGTGGATCGAGCCTGCCTAGCCCGCATGTTGCACGAAAGCGGTCACGAGTTCCCTGCGTTTCACAATCAAATCAAACCGTTACGCAGGTACTTGTGCGTTATTGCCAAGCTACAGTTTGTCCCTATTCACTTTCAGGAAAAATCTGGCGTCGTATATTGAACGATCCCCCTTGAGCAATAGGCCGGCTATTACTCTGCACGCGATCGTCCAATCTACTTAGCCAGATTCTCCCTGAGAAGCGAATCCTTCATGCAACATGCGGGCTAGACACAGGAGCTTGTTGAAAAGACACATCCTGTGACCTTTTCAACGCGCTGCGTCGAAAATGCGATTTCCGACTTGCTGCATAAATCAACCAACAAAAGTTGCTGCTTTACAGCAGTACGTCCATGTATCGCCTAGCAGGGCGCCGAAAAACGAGTTTTCGACACTCTGCTAGTTCAGGAGTGCGCGAAGTACTCGCGCAGAAACGTGTCGAAATCGACCTCGTCGGAGGCTTCCAGGGCGGCCTGATCCGCCAGTGACTTTTGCGCCAGGTGCTCGTAGCGAGCCGCCCGTTCGCCCGTGACCGGGCGCGCCCTCAGATCGCGCTCGTGCCGGTGCGACCAGCGCATTGCGAACTCGAAGAAACTCTCGTTGTTATCGCGCATTTCCTGCAGCACGCGCGCCGAGGGTGTCGCGTCGCTGTCCTCCACGCAGGCCAGCTGCTCACGCAGGGTCCGGGTGTAATCGCCGGTATCGAGCGCGGCGTCCAGCAACTCGGCAGCGCCCTGCAGCTGCTGCAGCAACTCAGCCGCCCAGGTTTTGAGCGCCAGCGACTCGCCGGCGCGGCACAGCATCAGCGCCGGGTCGCGACCGCGCAAAGCCGTCTGTTCAAGGTTGTGCGCAATCTCACGGCGTTCGTCGTCGCTCAGCAGCGGGCTGTCGTGCACCAGACAGAACGTGACCAGCAGTTTGAGGAAGCGCAGCTGTGATTCGTAGACGCCCAGCGGCTCGAAGGGCGACACGTCCAGCGCGCGCAGCTCCACGTAACGCACGCCGCGGCGGGCCAGCGCGGTGGTCGGTTTTTCCAGACGCTGCGCGATCTCTTTAATGCGTACAGTGCTGTAGTACTCGTTTTCTATCTGCAGCAGATTGGCGTTCAGCTGTCGGTACTCATCGCCGACTTTCACGCCGATACGCTCATACTCCGCGTGCGGCCTGCTGATGGCCTCGACCATGCTCTCTATGTAGTGGGGCAACGAGCTGTAGTCGATGTTGATGCCCAGCTCCGCCTCGCGATTGTTCTTGTAGCCGATGTCGCTGAGCCGCAGCGATGTCGCGAAAGGTTCGTAGAACGTGGTGCGGTCGAACGCCTGAAGCTTGCTCGGACGGGCGCCGAAGAACGATTTACACACCGCAGGCGATGCGCCGAACAGATAGGGCACCAACCAGCCGAAGCGGAGCATGTTGCGGGTCAGCGACAGGTAGCTCTCGGACTTCGAGCCGTGCTGCGCATCGCCTGCGGCGATCTCGGCGAACGCCGGCCACAGCGGCTCGGCAAACGAGTAGTTGAAGTGCACGCCCGCGATCACCTGCATGGTCTTGCCGTAGCGGCGCGCCAGGCCCTGGCGGTAGATGTGTTTCATGAACCCGGAGTTGGACCTGCCGTACCAGGCGATCGGAATCGATCTCTCGCCTTCCACCACGCACGGCATGCTGGTCGCCCAAAGGAGCTCATCGCCGATCGCGGCGTATACCACGCGCATGATCTCGTCCAGCTCCGCGAGCACCGCGGCATACTCCTCGTGCGGGGCGGTGATCAACTCGATCAGCGCTTCGGAGTAATCGGTGGTTACGTGTGGGTGCGTCAGCGTCGAGCCGAGGGCTCGGGGGTGGGGCGTCTGCGCGATGGTGCCGCTCGGCGTCACGCGCAGGTTCTCTTTCTCCAGGCCGATCAAACCCGGGCACAGGAGCCGCGCGTTGCCGTCCCGCTGGAAAGCCGCCAGGCGCCGATTATACAACTCGTACACAGCCGTGCTCCGCAGTGGGCCCCTGGCGTCGATCCGGGGAACGCATTCTGCCCGAATCGACACGGAAAGACGAGCGTCCCCCGGTGCTCAACGGGCGACCCTGAGAGCGCGACGCGACGCGACCGGCGAGTCGCTGTTTGTGCGCTTCGACCCCGCGCGCTAGTATGGCAGTCTCGCGGCGGACCGCCTCAGAAGGCTCGATGATCCGCCGGGTAAAGATCGGACCATAACGATGTCCAACAAAAAATCAGATGCCGATGCTTTACAGCAGAAACTGGATTGCCTGCGCAGCGCGTCGCGCACCCGGGCGAAACGACTGCAACTTGCCGGTGAGCTGATCGTTTTCCTATGCCTGCTGTTGTTCCTTGCGTTGTCGTTGTTCGCAGCGAAGATACTGTGGGACGGTCTGCAGGCCCCGGTCTACCTGGCCGCTCTGTTCGCCGTGCTGGCGACATCCCTGCAACAGGTGCTCGGCCTGGCCGTGACTCGAGGCCGCTTCCGACGCCGCGGCGCACGCGCGCAGCCGTTGTGGTGGACGCTCACGCTGCTCAGTAGTCTCGCCCTGGCCCTGCTGGCAGGTTGAAACGTGCGGCACGCCCGGTTTCGCGAGTTGCTGCTCGCGCTGTTCTTCGTCCTCTCGGGCACCCAGGCGTGCGCCGACACGCTCGCGGACATTCGCACCCGGGGCGGTCTCCGCGTCGGCGTGCTCGACGACGCGCCACCTTACAGCTTCCGCGATCCCACCGGCCGGCGCTTCGGCCTCGAGGTCGATCTGGCCGCGGACATCGCGGCGACGATCGGCGTGCCGCTGCAACTGGTGCCCGTGGACGTCGTTGAGCGCATCGACGCGCTGCTCGACGGCCGTGTGGACCTGGTGCTCGCAGGCCTCGGCTACAGCGCGCCGATCGCCCGCGCCGTGGCACTGGTATCGCCGCCGTACTACGCCTCGGGCACCAGCGTCATCGCGCGCAAATCCGAGCGGCTGGCTAACTGGGCAAGTCTTGCCGGGGTGCCGGTTTGCAGCATCCAGGGGGCCGCCGACAATGAGCGTCTGACCGGCGACTTCGGCGTGGAGCTGAAGACCTACAAGTCGGCGGACGATGCCTACGAGGCGCTTATCTCGGGCGACTGCCGGGCCTTTGCATTCGCCGATTCGGCGATCGTGACGCAGCTGCGCGGCGACCGCGAAGCCCGCTGGAAAGACTACGAGATGCCCCTGCGGCCGCTCGGCGAGCACCCCTGGGTCATGGCGGCGCGACCCGGCGATCCGCTGTTCGACGCGGTGCTCACCGGCATCGCAGTTCGCTGGCATCGCGACGGAACGCTGCTCAGCCTGCAGGACAAATGGAAACTCGCACGTACACCGTTCATCGAATCGCTCCGGCAGATCTACCGCTAGCGTGAACGCAAGCAGTCCCCGCTCAACCGCGTTGATTGTCGATGCCAGCGAGTCGGTGACCACGCTGCTGGCTTCCTACGTGCGACTTGCCGTCGGTACCGGCGCTGAAACGGCGCATGATCTGCACACCCTCAGAAAGCTCCTGCAGGATCGGCCGGAGCGCTTCTTCGTAGCTGCGGTGGACTTCGAGCTGCCCGATGCCGACCGGGGCGAAGCGATCGATTTCGTGCTGGGTCACAACATTCCCGTGGTGGCGATGACGGCCAGCGATGTCGCCGATCGAGAAGCGTTCATCGACAAGAACGTGATCGACTTCGTGTTCAAGTCCAGCGCCAGTGAAATCGAGAACGCGACCAACGCTATCCACCGCGTGTACAACAACCGTTTTATCCGGATACTGGTGATCGACGAATCGTCGTCTTACCGGCACTATCTGCGCAATCTGCTGCGCATGCACGAGTACCAGACGCTGGAAGCCGAAAGCGCGGAGCAGGCGCTGAAAGTGCTGGAGGACGAGCGCGACATTCGTCTGGTGATCGTCAACGACCAGCTGCCGGACATGAACGGAGTACAGTTGATCAACACCATTCGTCAACGCTACAACCGCCGCGAACTCCCGGTGCTTGGCATGTCGCAGACCGGCGACGAACGGTTGCCGTCGCGCATGCTGAAAAGCGGGGCCAACGACTATCTCGGTAAACCCATGGTGGTCGACGAATTCTACTGCCGGGTCGCGCACTGCATCGAAACCACCGAGTACATCCGCCTGATGGAGGAGTCGGCGACCCGCGACTACCTCACCCGAGCCTACAACCGCCGCTATCTGTTCGAGACGGGCACGCGTCTGCACGAGAACGCCAAGCGCGGCAATCTCACCCTGTCGGTGGCCATGATCGACGCCGATGAGTTCAAGCGCGTGAACGACACGCACGGCCATCACGTGGGCGACGTGGTGCTGAAAGAAATCTCCGCCACGCTGTCCAAATGCCTGCGTCAGTCGGACCTGGTCGCCCGCTTCGGCGGGGAGGAGTTCTGCGTGCTGGCCACCGGTCTGAACCGCAAAGGCGCTTTGAACGTGTTCGAGCGCGTGCGCGGGGACATCGCCGCCATGCCGGTTTGCGTCGGCGCCGCGACCGTGCGGATCACAGTTTCGATCGGCGTGTGCATGAGCCTGGAAGACTCGCTGGAGTCGATGATCAAGCGTGCCGACGAGGCGCTCTACCGCGCCAAATCGCAGGGCCGCGACCGGGTCGTGATCGCCGCGCAGCGCCGCCGCGCTACTCGAAGACCAGCGCGTCCATAAGGCTGAGCGTCATGCGCGCGGTGGCCCCCCACAACAGCTCGCCGTCGAAGCGGCGGTAGTACACGACCGAGACCGGCTTGCCCGGAATCACCCGGTCGCGCGGGCGCAGCTCGTAGTTGTCGGGCTGCGACAACCAGTCAAACGGGATCGTGAATACGCGGCTCACCTCGTCGTGGGCGAGCTGGAACGCGCACGGCCAGTCAATGGTCGCCACCACCGGGGTGACCCGGTAGTTGGTGATGGTCAGATAGGACCTCAGCCGGCCCAGCACGTTGACCGTTCGCGGGTGCAGACCGATCTCTTCGTGCGCCTCGCGCAGCGCGGTACGCTCCAGGGTCGCGTCCGGCGGCTCGTAACGCCCGCCCGGGAAAGCCACCTGACCGCTGTGATGATCGCGGTCGCTGTACGCACGGCGGATGTACACCACGTGCCAGGCGTCGTCGAACCGCGCCAGCGGCACCAGCACTGCGGCCGGCTTGGGCGGGCCGATCAGGAATTCGGGTACCGTCGCATCCGAGGGCCAGTCGGACTGCCCCTGCCCGTGCTCGCGCCGCCGAACTGCACGCAGGCGCGGCTTCATTTTCCGGCGGCACCCACCAGCAGTGCGCCGAGCAGACGTTCCACCGGCGCGTAGTCGTCACGCAACACCGGCAGCGCGTCCAGAGGCGTACCGGTGGCGAGCAACGGCTCGGTGATGCGCAGCCACCGGCGGCGCAGTCCGCTGCGAGCCTGCACGACTTCGGCCGGCCTGTAGGCATCGCTCGCCGTCACCACCAGCGTCACGCGCTGAGGCCGTTGCGGGATCTCGTGCAGGTACACGTGCACATGCGTGAACACTCGCGCCAGCGTCTTCACCAGGCTCTTCGCCAGCCGCGCGTCGGGGAACACGTCGACGACATTCAGCGCGTACAGGCCGCCGTCCCGCAACCGGCGGCGCACCAGCCGCGCATACTCTTCGGTCACCAGGTGGTAGGGAACGGCGACATCCTTGAACACGTCCGTGACCACGGCGTCGAAGCGGTGGCCCTCGTAGCCGGCCAGCGCGAAGCGCGCGTCGGTGTGATGAATGCGCATGCTCCCGGTGTCCAGGTAGAGACGCTGGCGCGCGACCTCGGTCACCACCGGATCGATTTCGGCCACCACCACCTCGGCGCGCGGAAAGCGCGCGAGCATTGCGCGGGGTTGCGTGTACGCACCGCCGCCGGCGAAGAACACCCGGGGCGCGGCGGAGCCGCTTCGTTCGAGCGCATCGACCAGCAGCTCGTCCATCAGATGCACGTAGGGCGCGATGAGCAGGCGCGGCTGGCCGCGGTGATTAGTGCTGTGCAGCAGATGGTCGAGAATCAGCGAGCGCGCCTCGCCGTACGGTGCCTCCGCCGAGCTGTCGACAACGCGAATGCAGAAATAAGCGCTCTCGCGCTCGCAGGGATTGGCGAAGCCGCCGCGCTCCCACGTGCCCCACAGCAATCCCAGGATCGCAACTGCGCCCACCGCGCCGCCGCTGCGCGCGCGACCGTGCAGGAAAGGCAAGCCGAGGCCGATCAGGGTCAGCGCGGTGCACGCTACCACCAGCCGCGTGCCGAAATGCTGAATCAGCACGTAACCGGTAAGAAACGTGCCGGCGATACTGCCCAGCGCCGCCAGGGCGTGCAGGGACCCGACCACGCGCCCGGTGCGCAGGCGCAGCTGCAACGCGAGCGTGGTCAGCAGCGGCGTAACCACGCCCAGCAGCGCAGCCGGCACGAAGAACAGCGCGACGACGAGGAGAAAGCTCGCGCTCAGCAGGCCGAGGCGCTGCACCTGCACCAGCGGTGCGACCCAGGTCAGCAACAGCAGGATCCCGAAGCTGGCGACACCCGCGGCGAGCAGCGTCAGGCCGACCGCCGATTCGCTGCCGCCGCGATCGGCCCACACGCCGCCCAGCCAGTTGCCCAGTGAGAGCCCGGCCAGAATCACGCCGATGATCGCGGTCCACGTGTAGAGGGATACGCCGACGTAGGGGGCAAGCAGACGCGCGGCGACGATTTCCAGCACCAGCAGGCAGGCGGAGCTGAACAGCACGGTAGCCGCGTACCAGAACAGGCGCCTGCGCCGCGCCGGATAAGTTTGAGGCGCGCTGTGGTCACCGGTGTGAGGCGTCGTTTGTGACATGGCGACGCTATCATAACGTGCGCGAGAGCCGGCACGGGTCATCGCTTTGCCCGCCGCCGGTGCCCCTGCGGTTCCGCCGGGCGGGCCCCCGGCGCGTTCGCAGGCCGGAGACCGAACGCCGCCGCCCCGTTCCGGTCAAAGCTTGGCGTGGCGCTCATTAGGACTACAATGCTGCCGTGAACAAACGCGTACCCACCACCGCCACGACGCACAGCCGGCGCGGCCTGCTCGGCGGGCTCGGGCTGCTGGCCGGCCTCGGCTGTACCGGCAATGCCGCCGCGCTGCTCGCGCTGACCCCGGTGCAGACCCGCGGGCCCTTTTACCCTGCGTCGCTGCCGCTCGACAGCGACAACGACCTGGTGCACGTCGCCGGGCACGAGCGGACGGCCTCAGGGGACGTGACTGACATCTCCGGCAGCGTGACGGACGCGTCCGGCAACCCGTTGGCGGGCGTGCGCGTGGAGATCTGGCAGTGCGACGCCAACGGGCGCTATCACCACCCGCGCGACACGCATGCGCGACTGGACCCCGATTTCCAGGGGTACGGCCAGTACCTGACAGGCAAGGACGGCGGCTACCGCTTCCGCACCATCAGGCCCGTCCCCTACCCCGGGCGCACACCGCACGTTCACTTCGCCCTGAGCGGTGCCGGCGCGAAGCCGTTGGTCACGCAGATGTACGTGCACGGTGAGCCACTGAATCGGCGCGACGCACTGTTCAGGTCGCTGGGCGACTCGGCGGAGCGCGTGCTCGTGCGGCTGCGTAACGCTTCGCAGCCTGGCGCCCGTTACGAGGGTACATTCAACATCGTGCTGGCCAGTGGGTAATCGGTGAGCGGCGTGCAGTCCTCGCCGTCGCGCCTGAGCGACACGCAGCTCGAGCAGTTTGCGCGTGATGGCTTTCTGGTCGTGCGCCAGATGGCGGACGCGCGGCAGCGCGAGCGTCTCGCCGAGGTGGCGCGCACCTCGCTGGCGCCGCCACTGGCGCCCCTGGAATACGAGACGGACGTCAATTACCCGGGCGCCCCGCTGTCGCGAACCGACGCGGGCGGCGACACACCCCGCCGGCTGCTGCACGCCTTCAGCCGCGACGCGGCGTTTCGCGAGTGGGCGACAGCGCCAGCGGTCATCGCCACCGTGTGCGAACTGCTCGGCACACCGCGGATCGCGCTCTCGCAGAATCACCACAACTGCGTCATGACCAAGTTCCCGGGCTACAGCAGTGCCACGCACTGGCATCAGGACATCCGCTACTGGTCTTTCGACAGGCCGGACCTGGTCAGCGTGTGGCTGGCGCTGGGCGCGGAAACGCCGGTCAACGGGTGCCTGCGCGTGATCGCCGGCAGCCACCGCCTGGAAATCGATCGCGGCCGCCTCGATGCCGAGCTGTTCCTGCGCACCGACCTGGAGGAGAACCAGGCGCTGATCGATGCGGCCCGGAACATGGAGCTGGCGGCCGGGGATACGCTGTTTTTTCATTCGCGCGTGTTCCACTACGCCGCGCAGAACCGCAGCGAGCAGACCAAGCTGTCGCTGGTGTTCACCTACCACGCGACCGACAATCAGCCGATTCCGGGTACCCGTTCGGCACGCTTTCCCGACATCGAACTGAGCGCCGACTGAAGAGGGTACGGCCCCGGGCGGCGGAGAACTTTACAGCCGGCGCCGCGGCGTTGCGCGCAAGCGGTCTAAAAACATGCATTGAACGCGCTAACGCGGTAGGCTGGAGCCTCTGATGGATGTGAACATTCAGCAACCTGGGCGCGGAATAGCCTCTATGCCGCCACCTCTCGCACAGCAGGATCCCGAGACCACGAGCAGATACCGTGAGTCGATACTCGGCCTGGACCCGATCACCGGGATCGCCAACCGGCGTCTGTTCGAGTACCAGGGCGAGAAGGCCTTCTCCTTGGCGCAGCGCCACCACGACGATCTCGGCCTGGTGGTATTCCGTCTCGAGGACCTGGAAACCATCGCCGTGAACGGCGGAATGCCGAAGGCCAAGCTGCTGCTGCAGACCTTCGCGGCACAGCTTTCCGACAACGCCCGCAGCCACGACACGGCCGGCCGCCTGAGCCGCTCCCGCTTCGGCATGCTGCTGCCCGGCGCGCGCGAGTTCGGTGCGCACAAGTTCGCCGTCCGGCTGCTGAACGTGCTGCGCGAGGCCGTCGAGGCCGAGCAGCGCTGCGCTATCAGCGCCGCCGCCACGGCGACCAACAGCCGCGGCTGCAACGCCTTCCACGAGCTGCACGAGCACGCGGCGCAGCGCCTGGACGAAGCGCTGTCGGCCGGCGGCAGCCGGCTGGTTTCCAGTTTCTGCCAGTAGACCCGTCGCACTCACCCGGCGCCGCGGCCTAAAGCCTGTGTGCCGCGCGCCGCTATGGTGGACGTTATCTCAACGGAACGTCTCGCTATGCGGGTTGCAGAAACTCACGCGCCGGCGGAACGCGCACCAAGACGGCGCGTAGACCGCACCACCGGCCTGCCGGAACGCGAAGCGTTCGAAACCCGCTTGCAGGAAGCAACCCGCGAGGCGGCGCAGAGCACGCGGCCCCTGTCTCTCATAATCGCCGGTATCGATGACTTCGAACGCGTCAGCGAACGCCTGGGACCCGCGGTTTCCGGTGCATGCGTGCAGATCGTGGTGGAAAACATCACCCGCACCATACAGCGGATCGGTATGTTCATGGCGCGGCTGGAGCAAAGCGAGTTCGGCATCATTCTGCCCGCCACGGACGAGGAGGCGGTCTGGCGCATGGCGCACAACATAGTGCACTCGGTCCGGCAACTGGGGCTTCAACACCCCATCGACACACCTCGTCTGTTGTCGCTCAGTGCCGGGATCGCCACCAGCTCGGGGCATTTCGACCTGGATGGCCACGCTCTGTGGGTGGTCGCTGATCAGGCATTGCAGCGCGCCCGGTCGGGTCGCGGAGACAGCGTCGCCACCAGTGCGGAATAGCCGGGCGCAGGCGTCCGGGTTCTGTACCCGGCAGAGTAAGACGGTAACCTATGCAACGATGTGAAAAGCGCCAAAGGCTCGGCCTGGACGTCGCACGAAGGCCTTTCGTGCAAGCGCAGGCGTGCCGCACGATCGACACGCAGCTTGCCGAGCGCATCGGCGTGTGCCGCCGCCCGCGGTATCTCCGCCGGGGGCCGGCTCGTCATCCGAAAACACGGTGCTCGTTCGCGGGACCGCGGGGCACGCACCACAGCGGCGACGACCTGGCGCCTCCGGTGTGCAATCCGGGCACGCGTGCCGTTGTGAATCCCGCTGCGGCGGGGAAGCGGGCGCATTACCCTGCCGATCACGGTTGCTATACACTGCCCGGGTATCTGATCGGCAGGCACAGGCCGGTGCCCGCGCAACGGCTGCGGTTTGAACCGACCAGTTCACAAATCCGAACCAGTTGGACCGGCATGCTATGAGCGATCCTGCACAACCGACCCCTGTACACACGTCGAGTGTGCTGGTGGTCGACGCCTCGAAAATGTCGCGCAAGGCGCTGACCAAATTGCTGGCCAAGGACAACACGGTGTTCTCGGCGGACAGCAGTGAAACGGCCTGGCAACTGCTCGACGAGCAGCGTCCTCAGTGTGTGGTCGTCGATATCGAACAAGAGACCGACGACGCCTTCGCGCTGCTCGAGCTGATCCGTAACGCCAACAACCGCTGGCTGCGCAGACTCCCGGTGCTGGTGATCGGCCCGGGCGAGGCGCGTATTGAAAAGCTGGCTGTCGACACCGGCGCCAGCGCCTACATCGGAAAGCCGTTCGATTCCCGCCAGCTGCTGGCGCTGGTCGAACGCCCGCCGCAGACTGACACCAACGGCGGCCGCCCCATCGCCGCACCGGACAGCATGGACCCGATCACCGGGCTGCCGAAGGAAGACTACTTTCAGTATCGCGGCGACAAGGAGCTGGCTTTCGCCAAGCGCTACAACAAAGACTTCGCGGTCGTCATGTTCGAGGTCGATAACCTGGACGCCATGGTGTCCAAGTACGGCGCGCCGCTGGCCCGGCAGATCATCAAGAAACTGGGCAAGTACCTGACGGACGCGATCCGCGACGAGGACACCGCAGCGCGCCTGAGCGGCCGGCGCTTCGGCATCATCGCCCCGACCTGCAACGAGTTCGGCGCAAAATCCATCGCCGACCGGGTGCTGCAGAAAGTACGCAGCCGCGTGTTTCAGTACGGCGAGCACCGCATCGCGTTCACCGTCAGCGTGGGGCTTGCCGCACCGCGCCTGAGCCAGTGCGGTGATTTCGGCGAGGTCGCTGGCACCGCGCGCAAACGCCTGGCGAGCGCCGTATCGGCCGGCGGCAATCAGGCGGTATTCGACGGACGCTCGCTGGAGAACGCGCTGTCGCAGACGCAACAGCATCGCGCAGTGGACGACATGGTCGAGAGCGCGGAAGACAACAATGTCGGCCTGCAGACCGTGGCGCGCTCCTCGCTGCTCGACGCAGCCGAGGTAGAGAGCATCCTGGAGGACGCGCCGTCACTGGACGTGGTCATGTGGCTGCTGGAGAACGGCCTGGGCGATGAGCTCGAGCCGCACTACGAGAAGCTGCTGGAGCAGGTGATGCCACTGCTGGAGAAGGCCGGCAAGACCATGGGCCAGGACGTGGAGGCACTGGTGACGAAACTCCGCGCCGCCCGCCCCAAATCCAGTTAACCCGCAATCGGTCCGCGCGATCAGGGCGCTTACGGCAGCATCCACAAACGCTCGTCGAGCGTGGGTTGCCAGCGGAAGCGTCGCATGTCGATACGACCGCCGATGACCGGCACCTCCTCCTCGCTCAAGCGTGCACACTGGCGCCGGTAGGCATCGCTGTGCGCCGCGAAGGCGATGCGCCCGGATGCCGTGACCACACGGTGCCAGGGCAGCGAGTCCGGTGCGAGGCGCAGGGCGCGACCCACCTGGCGCGCACCCCGGGGCATACCGGCCAGCTCGGCGACCTGCCCGTAGCTCGCCACATTGCCGCGCGGAATACTGCGCACGACCTGCCAGGCTCGAGCGCAGAAGACGGAAGGCGCGCCGTCCGACGGTGCACTGCTCACTGACACCATCCGTCCTCAGGCAGGACCAGCGGCTCCGTTTGCCGGAACCGGTCGTGCGCCGCCGGCGTCCCGTGGCACGCTGCCGGCACCGGCATTGTGCCCACACTGCGCAAGGCGGGCGCGTAGCGAAACTGCATTAAGCCGCTCCGTGGGGTAACGAAATGCCCAGCGTGCCGGAACTACCCGCGCGTCGGGGAATCGAAAGATAATGATGCCAATCGCCGGCCGCCATTGCGAACCCCTGCTGCGAACGCTCCACGCCTGGCTGCTGCTGGGCGGCCTGTGCGCACTCTCCCCGGCCCTGGCGGACGAACCGCCGGCCGGCTTCGTCACGCTCGACGGCGCGCCCGCTTCCTTCGACGCGTTCCGCGGGCAGGGAAGGTGGCTGGTGGTCAAGATCTGGGCGTCCGACTGTCATGTCTGCAACGAAACAGCGCACGAAATGGTGGCGCTGAGCGTCAATCACAGGCGGGACATGCAGGTGCTGGGGATAGCCGTCGACGGCCACGACAACCGGCCCGGGGTGCTGTCGTTCATCGAACGGCATGCATTGAACTACCCCACGCTGCTGGACGACGGGCACGGTGCGGCGCGGGTTTACCGGCGCGACGTGATGCAGGACTGGCGCGGGTGGACGCCGACCTATCTGGTCTACACCCCGCAGGGCGAACTCGTGGCTCAGAACATCGGCGCGGTCGCCGAGAGCGACGTCGTACGCTTTGTGGACAGCTACCGGGCGAAGTCCGCCGCGGGATCCGGACCCTGATCGCCGGCGTGGCGCTGGCGCGCTGACGCCACCAGCCGCGGGCCCGGCAGCGGGTGCAGCTCGGCTTGAATGCCGGGTGGGTCCAGCTCCCTTATCAGCCGGTCCCACATGTCGGTATCCGCTTCGAATATCTCCTCCGTACTCAGGCGCACCACGTACCAGGCGTCGCGCTCGAGTTCCTGGTCCAGCTGTCCGGGCGCCCATCCGGCGTAGCCGATGAACACCCTCAGCGCCGCCGGATCGACGTCGTCGCGGAGCAGCGATTCCAGAAGCTCCGGGCTGCCGCTGGCGAACAGGTCGCTGCCCACGCGCACCGCATCACCGGGATTGCCGGCTTGGCGAATCAGGAACTTGAGGGCCTGCAGACCGACCGGGCCGCCGTAGCGGACGCGGTGGTCGCGCGCCTCGATTTCGGCGAGCTTTGGCAACAGATCGGTGAGGCTGGCCTTGGTGGTACGGTTCACGATCAGGCCCAGCGAACCGTCCGCGTCATGGCTCAGAATGTATACGATGCTGCGTTTGAACACTCCGCCCGTATCGCGCGCGGCGACCAGCGCCATGCCGGCCTCCGGCGCGCGCGCGTGCACACCGTTCAGCGCACCGAGCGCAATGACGATCAGCAGCTGGCAGACGGTGTTTCGCACCCGGGCTTTAGGCAACTGAACCGGTGTGAGCACCATCGAACCTCCAACGCCGGGCAGCGTCGCGCCGCGTCCGACGTGCCCACTTTAGCAAAATCGACCCTGGTGGCAACGCGCCCTGGCAGCGTGTAAGGCGGCGGCCCCGCGGGAGAATGACGCGGCGAGGCGCCCGGGTTTTAGTGTGCTGTCCCGTAAATAACCTGTAATTCTGCGTGCCGCCAAGGTTCAGCTGCAAGGCTTGCGTGAGAAAGCATGCTAGGGTTTGAGCGCGTAACACCGCAGATGGGCCTTGGCGGCGCGCCCAACTGATTGCTTTGTATACGACGGGAGCGTGTGTCGCGCTCAGAATTGCAGGTTATTTGCGGGACAGCACACTAGGGTACCGGCACCAGCAGCAGCACCATCAGCAGCGCGACGCAGGCGACGCTGCGCCACCGATCGCTCCCGGATGCGCCGTGCGGCAGGGGCTCACCGCGCCTCGCAGGCTGCAGGAAGACGCGCTTCTGATCGATGTAGAGGTTGCGCAGGAACGCGAGTTCGTTGCGCATCTCCGGCGACAGCATGGTGCCCCGGCCGGCGTCTACGCTGAGCAGCCGCTGCAGGAAGTTGTTGAATTCGGGCTTTGCCCACAGCGTGCCGATCAGCACTGCGAGCCGCGGATCTTCCTCCAGCGCACACATCGCGCTTGTGTGATGGTACGGCGCTTCGCCGTCCTCTTCGATGGCAATCGTATGTAGATCGAACACGGATGCAGCGATGTTGTCGTGTCCCCGTTTGCGTTTGTCTTCCAGCACCCGCAGTCGCTGTCTGTAGATGACCCGCCGCTGCAGGTAGCGCGTCATCGCCAGAATTGCAATAGCGAATGAACCGCCTACCGCGAGGCCGATGAAAACGATGATCTGCAGCGGCGGAACCGAGGCGGGCATATAGTCGGCCGCCAGCGGGACCAGCCACTCGAGCGTCATCTGCACCGGTATCCAGCGCAGCGCCAGGAACAGCGTCACAACGATGGCAAGGGGCACGAGGTACAGGTGAAAGAATTTGTTGCTGGGTGTCATAGTTGGCGCAGGTCCGATAGCAGGTCAGAGTAAAATCCGTTTTCAGCGATCGAGACGCTACAGAACTTCCCAGGGACTCTTTGGCGCAATCACCACTGCCATGGTGCTCAGCACCCGCTCAACCACCACTTCCATGCCCTCTTCGCGGTACTTGGCCTGCAGCAGTGCAAGTTCCTGATCGACCCGCGCCTCGGTGCCGTGCACACGAAACGCGAAGCCTTCCTGTCCGCGCGACTGCCGATTCAACCCGGTTGTGTCATGCATGATGGCAGCTCTTCAGGCGACGAAGCGGTGCGATTCGCGCGAGTACTCGACAGCGTGTCCGTCCATGGTCGCCCAGTTCATTTCGGTAGCCTGGGGGCTGTCGAAACGGAACGTGCGCGTGCCGCAGCCCTGACACCGGATGTAGTACTGGTTGGACGGGTAGTCGGAATCGACCTGATCGGTGGAGTACTCGATCATCTCTCCGGTGTGGCCGCAGCCACAGCGATACTCGACTGCAATCATTCGTGTACCCCGCGTTAACGTCTCTGGTCTTGCGGCAGCATGTACTGTGCCAACCCGCCGCCAAGCTTCGCACCGGGTCCCGGAAACTTCGTTAAGTGGCTGTATAGAAAGCGCTTTGTGGATTTCTGGCGCGCTGTGTCCCGGGTTTGTAGGAATGTGACAAATCACGCGGTTTGCGACGATTTCGGGTCAGGTCCTGACCACGCCCACACGCGCTCACGACAGCCGGTAAAACGCGCGGCGCACGCCCGCCGCTGTGCAGACCTGTTACCATGCGCAGGCCCGTGCCGACCCGTGGTGATTTCCTCCCGTGCGCATCAAACAGCTGCTGACAGTCACGCCCATCGTGCTCGTGGGGCTGCTTGTCCAGGCCTACTTCTGGGTACCCACCTACGAGGACCAGACCGCCGGCGCTGCGCAGCGGCTGAGCAAGTTCATCGAGGCTTCGATTGGCGATGCCAAGCTGCTGAATCCGGCGCTGCACGCCGACGCGTCGAGCATGAAAATCGTGGACAAGGTGTTCGACACACTGCTCGATTTCGACGAGCAGCTGCAACTGCGCGGCCGCCTTGCTACCCGCTGGCAGCTCACCGAAAAAGCGTACCTGACAGTGCTGCCGGGCGCCGCGCTCGCCCGGGGGGTGGTCGACGACGCGGCGGGACTGCGCGCCGTCATCCGAAGCGGGATCGACAGCGGATTGATAGAGATGCCGCCCGGTCTGCTCGCCGGCATCGAGGTCCTCCCGGCCCGCACGCTGAGCATACCCGCCGGCGATACCGGGAGCGTCGAGGTGAGCGTCAACGCACCGGCGCGCCTGCAGTTCGATCTGCGCCGCGTCGAGCAGCGATTCTTCGAGCGGCTGCGCCCGGTGCTCGGCACGGATTATGCGCAACAGGCCGACTACGAGGCCTGGCATGCGCGCGTCGACGAGCCGCTGCGCGAACCGCTGCTGGCAACGCTGCGCGAGCGGTTCCCGGTGTTCGAGCACAACCCCGAGATCGGTTTCGAGCTGCGTCGCGGCGTTCGCTTCCACGACGGCCATGCGTTCGATGCGGGCGACGTGAAGTTCACTTACGAGGCGATCATGAACCCGCGCAACCTTTCGCCGCGGACCGCCGATTTCGAGCCGATCAAGACCATTGAGGTGCTCGGCCCGCACCGGCTGCGGGTGGTGTACAAACGCCTGTTCTCGACCGCCGTGAACGTATGGACGGCGATGGGCATACTGCCCGAGCATCTGCTCAGCGACACGGTGCTGGCCAGAGAGATGGAGGAGCGGGAGCTCGGCACGGCGGCACGCGACGGCTTCGGCATGCGTGACAGCCGCTTCAACCGCAATCCCGTGGGCACCGGTCCGTTCCGGTTCGTCGCCTGGCGCAGCGACGAGCTGGTGCACCTGCGCCGCAACGAGCAGTACTGGGACGGTGCTCCCCACTACCAGGACTACTTCTTCCGCATCATCCCCGACACGCTGACCCGCGAGGTCGAGTTCCGCACCGGCGCGGCGGACAGCTACAACCCCGAGCCCTACCAGGTCGCGCGCTATCGCAACGACCCCCGCTACCGCGTGTACTCGAGCCCCAGCACCGGCTACACCTACATCGGGTACAACAATCGCCGTGCGCTGTTTCGCGATCCGCGCGTGCGCCGCGCCCTGGGTATGGCGATCAACGTGGATGAGATCATCAGGTACGTGCTGCACGGCGAGGGCGAAAGAATCACCGGGCCGTATCCGAAGACCACCCACTTCTACCCGCAGGATCTGGCACCGCTCGCCTACGATCCGGATGCCGCGCTGCGCCTGCTGCAGGAAGCCGGTTGGCTACGCAACGCCGACGGCTGGCTGGAGAAAGACGGAAAAATCTTCGAGTTCAACCTGATCACTAACAACGGCAACGATAAGCGCCGTCATATCCTGTCCATTGCGCAGGACGCGTGGAAACGAATCGGCGTCAAGTGCAATACCGAAGTGTTCGAGTGGGCGGTGTTTCTGGAGGACTTCATCAACCCGGGTGATTTCGACGCGGTGGTGCTGGGCTGGCTGCTGGACATCAACGCGGATCAGTACCAGCTCTGGCATTCCAGCCAGGCCACGCCGAAAAAGCTGAACTTCGTCGGCTACGTGAACCCGCGGGCCGACGCGTTGATCGAAGAGATCCGTCTCGAGTACGACACACAGAAGCAGATTGCGCTGACCCGGGAGCTGCATCGGGTAGTCGCCGACGACCAGCCTTACACCTTTCTGTTCGCGCCGCGCAAGAACGAGGTGCTGGACCCGAAGATCGTGATGGTCACGGCCGACGGCGGCATCGAACCGCTGCGTGCCGACCGGCGCGGTGAGCTGTATTTCTTCTTCAGCCGCTGGCGCAAGCTCGCGCACGCGCCGGACTTCTGAGCGTGGGGCAGTATCTGCTGCGTAACCTCCTGCAGCGCCTGGTGCTGCTGGTCATCGTCTCGTTTCTGGTGCACGCCCTGGTGCATTTAGCGCCCGGCGAGCCCGCGGAGGTGGATCCCAACAACCCGCGTTTCAAGCCTGAGGACGTCGCCAAGATCCGCGCTGCGTTTCATCTCGACGAACCGCTGCACGTGCAGTACGGGCTGTGGATCCGCGATCTCGCCAGCGGCGAGCTGCGGTCCTTCAAGGACGGTCAGCCGGTGCTGCCGAAAATCTGGGACCGGTTTCTGAACTCGCTGCCGCTGTTCGTGTGCGCTACGCTGATCGTGTGGACGCTGTCGTTTCCCACCGGCATTCATGCCGCGATCCGGCGGGGTTCCACCTACGATAGAAGCACCACGTTCATCGCTTACGCGCTGATCTCGATCCCGGGCTTCTTCCTTTCCTACCTCGCCATTCTGTGGGTAGTGAACACCTTCGGCGTGCCGGTGATCGGGATGCACACCTTCGGCAACGAGGACGCGCCGCGATGGTTTCGCGGCATGGACAGGCTCTGGCATCTGGTGGTGCCGTCGCTGATGCTGGCGGTGGGCGGCGTCGCCATTCTCTCGCGCTACGTGCGCACCCAGATGCTGGAGGTGATCGGCCAGGATTACGTGCGCACGGCACGCGCCAAGGGACTGGACGAAAACACGGTGATCTACAGCCACGCCCTGCGCAACGCGCTGCTGCCGTTCGTCACCATGTTCGGCCTGATGCTGCCGGAGCTGGTCAGCGGCGCCGTCATCATCGAGCAGATCTTCGCCTGGCCCGGCATCGGGCGGCTCAGCTTCGACGCCATACTGGCGCGCGACTACCCGGTGGTGCTGACGGTAACGCTGATCGCGGCGATGGTCACGCTGGCGGGCACCTTCCTGTCCGACATTCTCTATGCGGTCGTCGACCCGCGAATCCGACTGAGCTGAGATGCAAGCCGCGCCCGCCACACCCGCAAACACCGCGACGCTCGTCGATTCGCCCTGGCGCCGGGTGTGGCAGGTGCTGCGCCGCGACCGGCTCGCTATGGGCGGGCTCTGCGTCCTGGTCGCGCTGACGGTGGTCGCCCTGCTGGGCAAAGCGGCCACCGAATGGATCGTGCTGTTCGATCCGGCGACGGTGCGACTGGTCGATAAGTTCCGCCCGCCCTTGAGCCAGGCCTCGGCGCTGCTGCCGGTCCGTGATCTGCCGCCGGGCGGCATCTACCTGCTCGGCACGGATGCGCTGGGGCGCGATGTGTTCGCGCGCATGCTGCAGGGCTCGTTTGTCTCAATGTCGATCGGCCTGGTCGCGGTCAGCATCTCCGTGGTGGTGGGGGTGGTGCTCGGCGGCATCGCGGGTTATTACGCGGACGTGCGTCTGGGGCCGGTGACGGTGGACGCCCTGATCATGCGCTTCACCGATGCGATGCTGTGCATTCCGGTGTTTTTTCTGATTCTGGTCGTGGTAGCGCTGCTGCCGGCGAGCATCTACAACATCATGATCGTCATCGGGCTGACCCGCTGGATGGGAATCGCCCGTTTCGTGCGCGCCGAGTTCCTGTCGCTGCGCGAACAGGACTTCGTGGTGGCGGCACATGCCCTGGGTCTGCCCGCGCCGCGGATCATCTTCCTGCACATGATGCCGAACGCGGTTGCACCGGTGCTGGTCACCGCGACCATCGGCGTGGCGACCGCCATTCTCACCGAGTCCGCGTTAAGCTTTCTGGGCTTCGGGGTACAGCCGCCGTTCGCCACCTGGGGTAACATCCTGGCGGACGGCAAGAACTTCATCTTCGATGCGCCCTGGCTGTTCTTCATCCCGGGGTGCGCCATTTTTGCGATCGTGCTGGCTTTCAACCTGCTGGGCGAAGGCATGCGCGAAGCGTTCAACCCGAAACTGCAGCGGCGTTGAGGCCGGACATGGGTAAGCAGGTGCTGAGCGTCGAGGCGCTGCACGTTTCTTTTTTCACCGACGACGGCGAACTTGCGGTGGTGCGCAACGTGAGCTTCAGCGTGGCGGGCGGTGAGACGCTCGCGCTGGTCGGCGAGTCCGGATGCGGCAAGTCGGTCACCGCGCTGGCCATCATGGGGCTGCTCGACGCGCCGGGACGCATCGTCGGTGGAACGGTGAGGCTCGGTGATCGGGAAATCTCCGCGCTGCCCGAGGCGCAGATGCGCGAGCTGCGCGGTGCGCAGATCGGCATGATCTTCCAGGAACCGATGACCTCGCTCAACCCGGTGTTCACCATCGGCCGCCAGCTGGGTGAAGTGCTGCGCCTGCACAAGGGTCACGACGAGGCCGCCGCCACAGCCGCCAGCATCGCGCTGCTGGAACGGGTGCGCATTCCCGCCGCCCGCACGCGCCTGCAGCAATACCCGCACGAGCTGTCGGGCGGAATGAAACAGCGGGTAATGATCGCCATGGCACTCGCCTGCGAACCGCAGCTGCTGATCGCCGACGAGCCGACCACTGCGCTGGACGTCACGATTCAAGCGCAGATACTGGAGCTCCTGGATGAACTGCAGGCCGAGCTCGGTATGGCCGTGCTGCTGATCACGCACAACCTTGCGGTGGTCGCGCAATACGCACAGCAGGTCGCCGTGATGTACGCCGGCGAAATCGCCGAACAGGCGCCGGCCCGCACATTGTTTACCGATCCACAGCACCCTTACACGCAAGCCCTGCTGCGCTCGCTGCCCGGTGTCGTGGCGCCGGGGCATCAGCTCAACGTGATCCAGGGCACAGTGCCGACGCCGCTCGAGTTTCCGGCAGGTTGCCGCTACGCGACACGCTGCGCGGAGGCGCTTTCGCGCTGCGCACTTGAGATCCCCCCACCCGCCGGGCGCGACGCACACACGTTCGCCTGCTGGCAGCGGCTTGCGGACACCCGCACATGAGCACCGGACCCCTGCTGGAGGTGCGCGACCTGGCGAAGCACTTCCGCGTACGCCGGGGTCTGCTGGGCCGCGCCGCAGGGGCAATCAAGGCAGTCGACGGCGTGTCGTTTCACGTACAGGCCGGCGAGACGCTGGCGCTGGTCGGGGAATCCGGCTGCGGCAAGACCACGGCTGGCAGAGCGGTGCTGCGCCTGATCGAGCCCGACGCCGGGAGCGTACACTTCGACGGGCAGGACGTGCTGGCGCTCGACGCCGGCGGTTTGCGCCGCCTGCGTCGTGCCATGCAGATCGTGTTTCAGGACCCCTACAGCTCGCTGAATCCCCGTATGACGATCGGCAACATGGTCGGCGAAGCGCTCAAGGTGCACGGCATCGCCAGCGGTGCGGAGCTCGGCGAGCGGGTTGCCCGGATACTGCAGCGGGTCGGACTGTCGCCCGATTTCCGCAACCGCTACGCGCACGAGTTCTCGGGCGGCCAGCGCCAGCGCATAGGCATTGCCAGAGCGCTCGCGATGGCGCCCAGGTTCATCGTCTGCGACGAGGCGGTATCGGCGCTCGACGTTTCCATTCAGGCGCAGATGATCAACCTGCTGAAAGACCTTCAGGACGAGTACCGGCTCGCCTATCTGTTCATCACACACGATTTGAACGTGGTGCGGCACATCGCCGGCCGCGTCGCGGTCATGTACCTGGGTAAGATCGTGGAGACGGCACCGACCGACGAGTTATTTGACAACCCCCGTCACCCGTACACGCGCGCACTGCTCGAGGCAAACCCGCAACCGGACCCGGTTGCGCCGCGCCCGCGGGTCCTGCAGGGCGATGTCCCCTCACCGCTGACCCCTCCGCCCGGGTGCGCGTTTCATCCGCGCTGCCCTAAAGTTATGGCGCACTGCGACCGACAACCACCCGGATGGGCGGTCGTTTCGCCGGGCCACGGGGTGAGCTGTCATCTGGACGAAAACGCTTACATTCCGGCCAAATCGGTCACCACTTGAGTGACGGAGTTCACGTTAAGGCAGCTTTGGCGCTTGTGCAGCCGCGCGCTTCCGCTACCATCAGGGTAAAATTGTTATTAATATGCTAAGGTTATCGTCGGAAGACGGAGCGCGAACCGTGGGCAAAATCGTCGTACTCACTCAGCGTGGCATCAAGATCAGCGAGTGGCCGGTCAACGGCAGCGGACTGAGTATTGGCCGTGCCCCGACCAATGATATCCAGATCAACAACCCGGGTGTCAGCGCACACCATGCCAAGCTGGTTGCCGACAACGAGCAGTTCATTCTCGAAGACCTGAACAGCCGCAACGGCACCTACGTCAATCTGGACCGTATCACCCGCAAGGTCCTGCAGAACGGCGATACGATCAACTTCCCCAACTGCAAGCTGAAGTTCGTGCTTGGCGACGACGACAGCGGACAGACATACAACGACTTCGCCAGCTGGTGGCGTGCGCGCAAGACCGGGCAGGAGAAAGCTGTTTCCTGAACTCATAAAAAAGGCCGCATGAAGCGGCCTTTTTTTATCTTGCCGTACGCCTCAGGAGACGGCCATGTCCTTGAGCCGTTTCAGCGGCGTGACGCGCACCTTGACGCTGGCGGGGCGCGCCGCGACGTCCATCGTTTCGCCAGGACGAAACGGATTGGGAACATTCTTCTGCGCTTTACGCGCGGGCACTTTTACGGTCTTGATCTTGAGCAGACCGGGAAGTGTGAAAGTACCGACGCCGCGCTTCTTGACGTGGCGCTCGACCACGTTGGACAGCTCGTCGAGAAGGGTTTTGACCTCTTTCTTTCCGACGCCCGTACTCTCCGCAAGCTCCGTAATCAATTGAGTCTTACTCATCGCCTCTTTCAAAGCGGTTGTCTTTGCTGCCATTGTTACTCCCTAGAGTAGTGAACGGAATCCGACAGGCGGTCTTTTACGTCCGCACCTGGCGGTCGTGAATGTACTGCTGGCGGGAAACCGGCGGGATTCTATAGAACCTGGATGGGAAAAAAAAGCAAAAAACGCCTTACTACAGCAAGAAAATGCACTTTTCGACGATCGGCGCCTCGATGCCACCCTCGCAACGCCGACCCGGCGGACGCCGTTGCAGGACGCGGATCGCCCCCGGCTTATTCCAGCAACTCAGTATCCTCGTGCGCATAAGGCGGCACGCACATGCACAGGAAACGCAACCGCTCCGTGCCGGTGTTGCGGATCTTGTGCGCGGTCTGAGGCGGTATGCATACCGTATCTCCGGGCTGCAAGACGAACGTGCGCCCGGCGAGTGTCACCTCACCGCGGCCGGCAAGCACGTGGTACAACTCCTCGCTGTCCGAGTGCCGGTGCAGGCGTGTTTCGGCCCCCGGTTCCACCATCGCCTCGGCCAGGCTCTGCCGTGCGTTGCCGTGCACGCCGGGATGCATGAGCTCGCGGATCTGCGAGCCGTCCCTGGTGGTGTAAACGGGGTTATCGGCGTAGCGGGATCTCATGCCGCAACGGGAAGCATGCACTCGGGGCCGTCGTTGCGCGAACTGTTCACGAACTTGGAGACCCGGGTCAGGTGCAACGCCTGGTCCCGGGCGCCCGCGATCAGCTTGCCCAAGGCAGCCGGGTCTCCGTCGCTCAACCACTCGCGGACCCGGTCGTGTGGCAGGCACACCGGCATGCGGTCGTGGATGCACTGCATTTCGGCGTTGGCCGCCGTGGTCAGGACGCAGCAACGCATCTCGCCCTGTGCGTCTACGTCGAACAGGCCGGCGAGGGCGAGCACCGGTTGCCGCCCAGTAATGTAGAACGGCAACCTTTCGTCGCCTTCCCGACGCCACTCGTAAAACCCGTTGACCGGAACCACGGCGCGCCGCCGGCGCATGGACTCACGGAACGACGGCAATCGCCAGGCCGTTTCCGCGCGCGCGTTGATGAGCAGGTTGCGCTGCTTCGGGTTGCGCGGCGTCAGTCCCCACCGCATCTCCGCGATTTCCAGGCCTTCCCCGGCGAACAGGGCGTGCACCGGATCGCTCGGCGCCAGATTGTAGCGCGGCGTGAAACGCGCCGGGTCCAGCGACAATCCAAGGTCGTCCAGGAAAGCCTGCACGCCCTCGTGGTCGTGCACGTTCATACGCCCGCACATCGTCTGGCGCAACGGGCTCAGGTATTGACGCCGGGCAGCTGCCGGGCGCCTTCGACCGTCACCCCGTCGGTCATCCAGCAGCCGTTGCACTCGGCGTGCGTCTGACGGCTCAGGTAGAACCGGAACGCGATCGCCACATAATCCGGCGTCAGCACCGACACCTGAAGTCGCGCCTGATCGTCGACTACCTCGACCTCGCCGTACTCGATCAGCCGCGGTTCGAGCATGACGCGGTAGGGTGAGTGCTTGATCATGTGAATGAACCGCGGCAGCGGCCCGGTCGCGCGTTTGTTGCTGGGCGAAGCGAATCGGAACGCGATGGCTATTCCGTTGTTCTCGCTGTCGTTGCTGCGCAACGCCTCCATCTGGCAGCGGACGACCTGCTCCGGCGACAATGAGTCGTTGGGCGACGCATCCACTGATTCCGCCGCCGCCGGTGCGGCGAGCAGCCCGGCCCACAGCAACGCAGCGCAAACGGCCATGCTTGTCGTGTTCATCGGTGATCTCCGTGGCTTGGATCCGACCGTCAAGGATAGACCGTTTACGAAGCGCTCACCAGCGGGGTGCCACGTACCCTGGGGGTCGCGGGGCGAACCCCGTGTCGGGCCACATCCGGTTGCCGGGATCACAGGCTGCGAGCCCGCGCCGGCACAGCGCGCTGCGCCATTCGTACTTGACGATGTGACGAAACGCCGGTGTGCGGTCCGCGTCAAAGTGCACGCGCCGGCTGTGCGACCATTGCCGCTCGCCGAAACCGGTACCGGCCCGATCTTCTGCGGCTGACGACTCCCGCGCCGCGCTGCCGGCGTCAGCGCCGGGGGCTTTTGCGCGCGGCGCGCCCTGCCCGGGTACTCCCAGCTCGGGCGGGCGCGCGCGTGCATGCTGCTCGCGAAAGACCGCGACGGCGATCGTGCCCATGGCGCTGTAGTCGCCCCAGGCGCCGGCGTAGCTGTCGCCGGCGTCGGTGAAGTAAAACGCCTGCACATGATCGGCATCGGTGCGCCAGCCGGAAAAGACCTGCGTGCGGTGCCCATCGATGACGTACATGGCCTCGCCGGCACCGAGCTCGGAGCGGCGGCCGGAGATGATGTTGCGCCCGTCCACAGCGATGACCACGCCGACGCGCTCGGCGTTCGGGTTGTACAGGCGCAGCCGGTAACGGGCGCCGGGCTCGGCCAGCAGGTATCTGCGCAGCACGTCGCCGGCCTCGCTCGCAGCCGGGTAGGTGGTGAAGCTGCGGCCCGTCGGGTCAGTGACCTCGAACTCGACGAATCGTTTGGCGGTATGCGCAGCGGCAACCGGGGCGGCAATGAGCGCTGCTGACAGCAATAGCAATCGGTACATGAGTGCCCTCCTGTTGAATAGGTGCAGCCGGACCCGTGCGGGCGGCGTTGCAGAGTTAAACGACGGAACGTTGGTGAAGGGGTCAGGCCGGCGGACGCTCACCGCGGTCTGTGCGCCACCATGCCACCGGCGGGTGGAATCTGGTCTAATGCCAACCTCGTGACGGACAGGCCATGAACGACCCGCAGGAAACAAGGCTGCGCAGCGGAGCGCTGGAACTGGCGGCGCGCGTATGGGGCAAGGCGCAGGCCCGGCCCGTGGTCGCGCTGCACGGCTGGCTGGACAACGCCGCCAGCTTCGACCGTCTGGCGCCCCTGCTCGACGCGCAGCGCACGATCGCCCTCGACTTTCCGGGGCACGGGCACTCAGAGCATCGCCCGGCCGGTACCCACTATCACTTCGTCGACTTCGTGCTCGACGTTATCGACGCCGTGGATGCGCTGGCGCTGCCGCGCTTCGTGCTGATGGGCCATTCGCTCGGAGCCAACGTTGCAAGCTTCGTCGCCGCCACCCTTCCGGACCGGGTCGAGCGCCTGGTACTGCTGGAAGGATTCGGCCCGTTTTCCGCCCGACCCTCGACCTCACCGGGCCAGCTGCTGCAGGCGGCGCGCGAGATGCGCGCGCTCGCCGACAAGCGCGTGCCCGTTTACACCAGCCTGGAAGCAGCCGCACGCTCACGGCACCTGGTCAGCGACTTCGACTTCGACTGCGCGATGATCCTGAGCCGGCGCGGTACGCGCGAGCACGACGGCGGCGTCACCTGGCGCGCCGACCCGAAGCTGCGCGTCAAGTCCCCACAGTACCTCAGCGAGGCTCAGGTGGTCGCGTACCTGCGGGCGATCAAGGTGCCCACATTGCTGGTGCGGGCCACGCGCGGCATTCCGGCGCGCTACCCGGAGATCGAACGGCGTTACCGGTATGTCCAGCAGTTGCAGATCCGCGACGTGGAAGGCGGCCATCACGTGCACCTGCAGGACCCGCACGCGGTTGCCGGCCTGTTGCGCGATTTTCTCGCCGACGGCTGAGGACTGGACAATGCACGTCGAGGAACACGCGCTGCTCACCCGCCACAACACGCTGCGCGTGCCGGCGCGCTGCCGCTACTTCGTTCGGCTGCACACGCTGGCGGACGTGGATGCATTCATCATGGAGCCGCATTTCAGGAATATCCCGCGCCTGACCCTGGGCGGCGGCAGCAATCTGCTGCTGCGCGGCGATTTTCCTGGCGTTGTCGCCCTGGTGGCGCTACGCGGTCTGGCAACCACGCACGCGTACGAGGAGGCGGTGTATCTGCGCGCCGGGGCCGGGGAGGACTGGCACGCTTTCGTGATGCACAGCATCGAGCTGGGGTATGCCGGGCTCGAGAATCTGTCACTGATCCCGGGAACCGTAGGCGGCGCGCCGATCCAGA
>JAHELT010000268.1 GCA_024644045.1 Chromatiales bacterium
GGCACCCTGCCGCTCGGCTTTGGCCTGAATGGTCATCTGCTCAACCGGCGTATACGGCTCGAACGCCGAGTAGTAGGTTGCCTTGGCACCGGGAATGATCTCACTGACGAGGGCGCGGTGTTCTTCGGACGGCGGAAACAGGGCTTCGACCCGGTCGGCAATTTCATCCTCCCGCGCCGCACAGGCCATGATTCCGTCGCGATGCTCGGGCACGTCTTCCGCCCAGCCCCGGTAGCGTTCTGCGGCGGTGCGTTCCAGCTGCGACAGCAGGTAAGGGTAAGCGGCGGCCGGCACACCGTTCAGATGCTCCGCCAGCAGCTCGCCAAAGTTAGGAATTTCAACTTCACTCACGCGCTCTTCTCCCACAACAAAATTCAGTGCGGCAATTGTACCGCAGCCGAAGCTGTCGGCGGATTGGCGCTGCAAATCGCCTGAGGTGACGCATATACGTCACACAAGGAGCGTGACGCGTGTCAAAGTATTGACGCACCCTGCTGCCTAAACTGTAGCGCACTGATCAGTTACAAGCACAAGGATATGCTGCAATCCGCACGCCTGGCGGTGATTCTGCTTGGCGCCCTAATCTGTGTAGCCAGCCTGCCCGTGGCTGCCGACCCGGTGAGCACAACGCCGCGCATCACCCTGTCCGGCAACCTGGATTATCAGGTTGTTGGCGGCACCTTGCGAACGCAGTCCAACAGCGGCGACGCCTGCGCGGTGACAACCACCGATACCGCCACATTGAGCGGTATACCCGCGGGGTCCACCATCGTCGCGGCTTACCTCTACTGGGCCGGATCAGGTTCCACCGCGGATAACGATGTACGCCTGAACGGCACGCCCATCAGCGCAGACCGCACTTTCAGTGAAGCCTATACCGATTTCGGCTACAACCTGCAGTACTTCTCTGGCTTCGAGGACGTCACCGCAATGGTGAGCGGCAACGGCAGCTTTACGTTTTCCGATCTCACTGTCACCAACACGGACCAGGGCGCTGGCGAGAATTATTGTTCGGTCGAAGCAGTGCTGGCCGGCTGGGGCATGATTGTCGTCTACGAAAACGCCAGCGAGCCGCTGCGCGTCATCAACCTTTTCGACGGCTTTCAGCATTTCCGCGGTTCGCAGATCAATCTCACGCCGCAGAACTTCATCGTGCCGCCAACCCCAATCGACGGCAAAATAGGCATTCTGAGCTGGGAAGGCGACGTCGAGAACTCCGCGCCGCTGGGCGGCGTATCGGAAAACCTAATTTTCGACGGTGAAAGTACACCGGCAACGCCGTTAACCGATGCGCTCAACCCGATCAACAACCAGTTCAACTCCACCATCAACAGCGTCGGATCGAGTACAAGTTATGGTGTCGACTTCGACACCTATGACATCTCGAGTCTGCTGCGGGCTGGAGACAGTTCGGCAGACACAACCTACGCCTCGGGCGGCGACCTCGTATTCCTGAGCGTGCAGCTGGTGTCTGTCACCAACGTGCCTGCGGCGGATCTGGCGATCAGCATTTCGCACACCGGCAACTTCAGCCTCGCCGCCACAAATCAATTTGCCATCGAGGTCACGAACAATGGTCCAAGTCCGGACATCGGACCGATCACCGTCACAGACACGCTGGTGAGCGGGCTGACCTATCAGGGGTTCAGCAGCAGCGATCCCAACTGGGCCTGCAGCGCCGTCGGCCAGGACGTGACCTGCATACATCCGGGCCCGCTGGCGGCGCGCGCAGCCCTGGCAACGCTCAATCTCAACGTCGACGCCGACAGCTCCACGCAGCCGAGCGTAAGCAACACAGTAACCGTCACCAGCCCGACGTTCGACTACATTCTGACCAACAACAGCGCTACCGACACCGCTTCGGTGCTGGGACCGGACCTCAGCACATCTACGAAAACGGTCACTGATCTCAATGGCGGTGTGGCCGCGCCCGGTGACACGCTGCGCTACCGTATCCGGGTGACCGAATCGGCAGACGCTGCCGTCAGCGGTGTCCTCGTCACCGACACCCTCGACCCGCTGCTGACCAATCTGGTGGTAGTCGATGACGGCGGCGGGACCGACGCTTCGAGCGGCACAACGCTGACCATCACCGATCTGAGCGTGCCGGCCAGCGGATTTGTCGACATCGTATTCGACGCAGATATTGTCGGCAGCGCGACTTTGGGCGACATCATCGCCAACAGCGCGGACATTACCGAAACGACCAGCGGGGGTGTCACTACCGTTTCCTCGACGGACGTTGTCGTGGGCCTGGCGGGACCACCGGCCAGCGGCATCAAGAACCTGTATTTCGTGGATTTCAGCGGCAGCACAAACAACCCCGTACTGCCGATGCCGATGTCGCGTACGCCGCTGACCGCGGTCGGGTCACCAACCCGGGTCCGCATTCGACGCCAGGACAACAACCGGTTCTGGGCGCTGACGCCGCCGCTGCAGGCGGCCTTCGGAATAGATGCCGCGGACATTCCGGTTTATCTGCAACTGCGGCGCAACGGCAACTCATCAACCCGCAACGTGCGTGTAAGCATCGACTACACCGGCTCGGCCACCGGCTTTTACGGCTGCGTGGACGTCGCGTTGTCGAGCGCCGGAGCAAGTGGTTTGAGCAATACGGTGACGCGGGAGTTTCTATTCACCGTGCCACGCACGGATGCGCTGTGTAACCCGTTACCGCAGACCGCGCTGACACTGCCGGCCGGCACCACGCTGCGCGTGCAGGTCGACAACGAGCCCCTGGTCGGTCCTGGCGGGCAGGCGATCTATGTTTATCCGTTCAGCGATGCCGCGCCGCTGTCCTCACGGGCTGAAATACCGGCAACCACAGTCATCAACATTGATTCTGCGGCAACTCTGGATGCGCCAGGGGGCAGCCCGCAGTTGACCTTCGCGCCCGGTGATACCGTCTACGTGACCGCGGATGTCAGCGATCCGTTCGGTACCTTCGACATTGCCGGCGTCGACTGGGAGCTTTTCGACCCGGACGCGGTGTCCCAGGCCAGTGGCAGCATGACGGTCAGCAACGATCCGGGCGGTGCAGTGATGACCCTGGAAACGTCATTCCCGCTGGCACCCACCGCGCAGACCGGCCTGTGGACCATCGTCCTGACCGCAAACGAAGGCACGGAAGGCACCGTCTCACACAGCATCTCGCTGCCTTTCAGTGTCCTGGCCGCCAACGTGGTGCTGGAAAAGCTGGTCAGCATCGTTTCCGATCCAGTGAGCGGCACGACCCTGCCGAAATCGATTCCGGAGGCCATCCACGAGTACACCATCCGGGTCACCAACGATGGTCCTTCAGCGACGGATGCGG
>JAHELT010000139.1 GCA_024644045.1 Chromatiales bacterium
ATCGCTGAGAACGTCGCCGTGCAGGCGATATCGGCGCTCATGGTGACGGCACCGTCGGTGCAATCCGAATCGCCAGCCCATCCGTCGAACTGCGAACCGGCTGCGGGTGTAGCCGTCAGATTGACGGGCGTGTTTTCATCGTAGATCCCGTCGCAGTCGATGCCGCAGTCGATACCGGCGGGCGTGCTGGTAACCGTGCCGCTACCAGTGCCGGCGGTGGTTACGGTGAGCGTGAACTGCGGCGGCGGGATCGCTGAGAACGTCGCCGTGCAGGCGATATCGGCGCTCATGGTGACGGCACCGTCGGCGCAGTCGGCATCGCCAGTCCAGCGCTCGAAATGTGAGCCGGCCGTAGGCGTAGCCGTCAGATTGACGTGCGTGTTTTCAGCGTAAGCCTCGTTGCAATCGAGGCCGCAGTCGATACCGGCGGGCGTGCTGGTAACTGTGCCGCCACCAGTGCCGGCGGTGTTTACGGTGAGCGTGAACTGCGGCGGCGGGATGATGGAAAACGTTGCCGTGCAGGCTCGGTCGGCGGTCGTGTCAACGACGCCGTCGGTGCAGTCGGCGTCGCCCGTCCAGCCGTCGAACTGTGAACCGGCTGCTGGTGCAGCCGTCAGGCTGACCGTTGTATTGGCCGAGTAACTCTCGTTGCAGTCCGCACCGCAGTCGATGCCTGCTGGCGCACTGGTGACGGTCCCGGTGCCGCCTCCAGCGTTAGTTACCGTGAGCGTAAACTGTGGCGGTGCGCCAGGACTACCACAACCGACGATCGCCAGCAGCTGCCATACCAGCGCGTGTTTGACAGCGTGGCAACCGACGGATCTGACGCCTGTTGTGCGGCAGGGCAGTTTTTGAAAAGGTCGATTCGTCTCTGCGCAAGCACGGACCGTCAGCCCATGGGCACCTGTCTTGTGCTTCATTGCAGTTCAACACTTTAAAGCAGGAGCTGGAAACGAGTTCGGCCATTGTCAGTTGTCAGCGGATGCGAACCGCGGCGCTTTTCGGCGGAGTATAGACGGGTTCGCTGAGTCAGTCGCGGTAAATTTCTGCCCGACTTTACCGTGCGAAATTGAGCGTCGAAACTTCTTACAGCGTTCGTAGGATTTGTACAAAAATGCGTATTGGACAGGCTGACTCCAGTGATCCTGTTATCCAGTTCTGGTTGCGGTTGCCGCCGCAGTTGATCGAGGAAGCGTCGTTGTCGGCGGCCAGCGCGGACATCCAGAACTCGACCGTGAAATCTTTCACAACTGACGACCGGGTCGCCCAATCACGACAACCAGGCTTTGTGTTTCGACATGTACTGCTTGCCTTCCTGCGGATCAGATGGCCGTTCGTGCGGCCACGATACTCGCACGCTGTCGGACCTACGAGAACAGTAAGCTTGGTCTTCAACTGCGATCCGACCCACCGGCGCATCTACAGCATTGCCGGATGTCGCTGTTTCGAGCCGGTTCACGTCAGCGCGCACAATAAAGCGCTCAGTAACCTGCTTGAGCGATCGATCGTTTGTGCCGAGCGCAGGCACATGCAATCAAGTTCCATAGGCAATTGATCAGGGTCAAGA
The DNA here is from genome assembly GCA_024644045.1 of Chromatiales bacterium. GTDB lineage: Bacteria > Pseudomonadota > Gammaproteobacteria > JAHELT01 > JAHELT01 > JAHELT01. Next base: position 1,568 of record JAHELT010000139.1, read on the forward strand.
AGACCATTGCTCGATGTTGGAGAATAGCGGGAAATTCGACCTGCGCTCGAGCGCAGGTGTTCAAGAGCCTTGTGAGGAAAAAAGACGTGAAAGCAAGAAACCTTATGATCGCCGGTCTGGCCGGCTTCTGGTTGTGTCCGATGGCTGCCGGTGGAACGACATTGGTGAGTGCGAAGACCGACGCCGCACCGGCCCTCGATGGCATGATGGACAGCGCCTGGAGCAAGGCCGCACCGCTGGAGGTGGTGGTGGACAAGACGCCCTACAAGCCAAACAACGGTTACCCGGGAATGCAGTCGACCAAGGTGACCTTGCGCGCCATGCACGATGCTGAGAATTTCTACATGCTTATCCAGTACGCGGATCCGACCAGGAGTCTGGAGCGCTTCCCTTGGGTCAAGCAGTCGGACGGAAGCTGGAAGCAGAAGGCTGACAAGGACAGCACCATGCACGAAAACAAGTACTACGAGGACAAGTTCGCCGTGCTCTGGGACATCAACGCGCGCGGTTTCAAGAAAAAGGGCTGCGACGCCGCCTGTCATATGGCCAAGGACGGGATGAACCAAGGCGTGAAGGACACGGCCCCGGGGCGCAAGTTCACGTCGCGTCCCGGCCAGACGATCGACATGTGGCACTGGAAGTCGGTGCGCTCCTGGCCGGTCGGTCAAATCGACGACCAGTACATCGACGACATCACCGATCCGAAGAAGAACAAGAACTGGGGTCGTCACGGCGACAGCAAGCCGGGCGGCGGCTACAAGAACAACCAGACCGGGGACGGCAAGATGCCCGCTTTCATGGCCAAGGGCGGCCTCACCGGCGATTACTGGCTGATGAAGAGCGATGCGGTGCCATTTGAGGACACCTTCAAGGCGGGCGACTGGCTACCCGGCATCGTGGTTTCGCCCTTCGAGGGCTCCCGCGGCGACATCGCCGCCAAGGCCGAGTGGAAGGACGGCATGTGGACCGTCGAGCTGCAGCGCAAGCTCAAAACCACCGGTGAAAACGCCGACAAGCAGGACGTCCAGTTCACCGACATGGGTAAGAGCTACCCCTTCGGTATTGCGGTGTTTGACAACAGTCAGATCAACCACGTCTATCACGACGGCGTGCTGAATCTCAAGTTCGGCAAGTAGCGGGCACGCTCAATGCGACTCAAGACGCTTGACCTGGGCGGGCGCGTGGCGGTATCGCTGTTCGCCGTCACGCTGCTCGGTGCGCTGAGTACCGCGGAGCTGCTCATCCTTCACAGCCTGGGCGGCACCATGAGCATCGAGAAGGTGAAGGCCAAGTACACGGGCAGCCTGCTGGTAAGCTCGATGCACGGGTCCATGTACGAGTACGTCACGGAGGATGAGTCCATCGCCATCGTGGAACGCTGGATAGCCGCCGGAGCAACAGAGACGGGCTACGGGGATGACGTCGCCGCTGTCATGGAGGAGGATTGCACCAACTGTCACAGCAAGACCTCCACTATGACCGATGCGATGCCCAGCATGCCGCTGACCAGCTACGACGAGGTCGTGAAGCTCGCCGCACGCGGCCTGCCCGGCGGCAAGCTGCTCATGCAGCTGCACGTGCATGCGTTTGCGCTCGGCACAATCCTGCTCGTCCTGGCGCTACTCGTCTGCGCTGCGGACATCGCCGCGGAGTGGAAGGTGCTGTTGCCCGTAGTAGGATTCGCCGGGCTGTGGCTGGACACCGCCGGTTGGGTGCTGGGGGCGTTCGGGGAATGGGCTGCATGGTTCATTGTCGGCGGTGGTGGGTTTCTGGCCGCCGCCATCGCGGCCATGTCCATCGTGATACTGCTGGACTGCTGGATGCGAGTGCCCGTAATCGGCAGGGTCCCGGGGTAAAGTTTGAATTGCGGCATTCAAGGAATGCCACAGAGGAGACCGCCATTATCGCGAACCCTGCCGCCTGCGCGCTATCTGACCGGGCAACGACTCTGAATGCCAGCGTGAGGGAGTTGCACTACAGGTTTGACTGAGTTGCGCCCCGGACCGGCTCGATACCGCCGGCCTGGTGATACTATCAATCGCCTAGGCGCGGAACCGGGGACAGCAGCTGATCGTACTCCGCGAAAGCAAGGGTGATCCACAAATCGTGCGGGTGCTGCAACCAACGGAGGACCCGCGGTGGGCCACGTTGATCCATAAGCGTCATTGGAGTCCACGCCGCAATCCGGCCCAGGCGCAGTAGACGGTACGAAATCCGACTTACCAGAAGTTCTTGGTGCGCGTCGGGCGGAATCCCCCGAGAACGGACCAGATCGATTTCGGTCACTTGGCAGCAACGACGTTACGGACTGGGTACTACAAAGTCACTGTTCGCGGCGTTGCACAGTCACATGACCGGCCCTTCATCGACGTACGCCTGACGATTCCCCATCCTCACAGCGGATATTCAGGCACTCTATGGCGAAACGGGCACCCCTGGGAGCCGGGTGAACCGGCTTGCTGGTGACACATACCGTCCACGCCCGGGAAGCGTCGCGCGCTCTTGCCGAGCGCACTGCCTCTTCGGATCGGCGAGCGTGTCCGGCGCCACCCGGAACGACAAGGCCTGCGCGCACAGGGCTGCATCTCAGCCGGGTAGGCGTATCGAACCTCAAGTCGACAGATCGCGCGATATTGCCGATGGCAGTGATCCTGCGCTGAGGTCCGCGACGTCGCCGCAATTTACACCTCTGTTCGAAACCACCACCACTGAGGTTACAAGTATCTGATTTCGTGTTAAAAAAATTTTTGCACTAAATTTGCTTTGGTAGTGCACAAACCCACTATAACGCACGAGTCGCTTCGTCCCCGGATTGGGTGCTGGCAGACACTCCCGACTTCAATTGGTAACAGAACTAAGGATAAGGCATGATGAAGAAAACGATCCCGTGGTTGCTCACGATTCTGCTCGGCAGCTTCGGTTCTTGCGCTTGGGCACAAGTAACGAGAACGCTCTGGATCACGGACGACGTCACCAGTACGGTCTACGAGGTACGACCGGATGGGACCTTGCTTTCTTCATTTCCGGTCTTGATCTCCGAACCTTTTCCAGATGGTTTTACTTTCGGGATTTCTCCTTCTGAAATCACCGTTGACCGCTCGAACGATACGTTGTGGATAGTTGCCGAAAATCCGGGTCGTATCGTCAACTTCAGTCAAGAGGGTACCCAGCTTGCGGAGGCGATCCTTACCGAACCCACGTTCGGAGCCATTGGTCCCGAAGGTATCGCTCATGATTTGCGTGATGATTCACTGTGGATCGTCGACGATACCCTTCCTGGACACCTGTCGACGGTTTACCATATCAACAAAGAAGGTCGGCTCATTGCGCCGCAACCGTTTCCCACTAATGCAATTCAACCGGATCTGGTAAGTCCGCAAGGTATTGCCGTAGATCCGCTTCGCGGCACGCTCTGGATTGTCGATAACAGTGCCGATAGAATCTACAATCTCACTCGTTCCGGCAGATTGCTGAGGATTTTTGATAGTCCCGGTTCGAACCCGCAAGGTATTGCAATAGATAAATGGAACGGTACTTTGTGGACTACGGATCGCGACACAGCAACTATTTACAATCTCTCGGTCAGGGCGAGACTACGCTCATCTTTTCCTAGTGCGACGTATGACCATGGCTCGATGAATCCTACGGGTGTGGCCGCCACCGCCTTTAATGGATTTACGCTGTTGCTGATGGTCTTTGCACTACTTTTCGCCAGAAGCCTGAACGTCAAAGTTCGACGCCGCTGAGCCTTGACATCCTGCGGGCGCTGTTCGCGCGCCGGGCAGCTGGATAACGCCGTCGTACGCGGCTGAGGAAAGTTGCTTCGTGGTAAGAGTTTGTTTCGGGTGGACTTTTTTGGCTCCCCGGGACGGGCTCGAACCGCCGACCTGGTTGATTAACAGTTAAGACCAAAAGTTGAATTCGTAATATTATCAATCACCTAGGTGCGGACGCCCGTTGCAAAAATACCGCACTGCGCACCACAAAGCAGGACCCATCCCGGCAAAATCCGGCGGACCGACCTGGTATAGGACGCTCAACCAATCGGGTACATTTGGGCGGTACAATCGACTATTGTGATCACAATGATCTCAGTTTAAGTAAAGCCAGTGACAACAATTGCCGCCAGAGAAGCCAAAATCCGGTTCGGAGAGCTGCTCGACAACGCCCAGCACGGCCCTGTGACCATGACCTGGCGGGCATCTTTGCGCATACTTTAGAGAACTGGGGCAGCGACCAGGCCTCGCGGTATATCGATCTTCTGATTGCCCGAATCAAATGGCTCACCGTCAACCGAACACGGTGGCGTGCACGCGACGACCTGCGGCCGGGGTTGTACGGTCAGTATGAGGGGCGTCACCTGATCATATTCCGCGAAAGCGAGGGTGCTCTACAAATCGTCCGGGTGCTGCACCAACGGATGGAAACCCCGCGCGGCACGCCGACCCATAAGCGTCATCGGAGTCCACGCCGGAAGCCGGTCCAGGTGGGTAGACGGTACGAATCCTGACTTACGAAGTTCTTGGTGCGCTCGGGGCGGGAATCCCCCAAGAGCAGACCAAACCGATGTCGATCACTTGGCAGCAACGCCGACTTAACGGCCAGCGCAGCACTTCTGTTGCAATGCGACATGAGCCTGCCGTTAGCGGATCATCGAGGCCAATTTTGGAGATGAAAAACGGATAGCCGCCATTCGTGAAGCATGCATCATGTTCGAATACAGAGAACCGAATGGAAGTGGGAGCCTGGTGAGGGAATCAGCCAGGTCCTGGTGGACAAGGCCTAAGGCGAGCAAAGCGTATCTATGGCGCCGGCAGGATGATGGGCGTTCGATTTGCAGCCCGGTTCCGGAGTCCGTGCCAATGGCTTCACAAACCCGACGATGAGAAAGCTCGGGGCGCCAGCGGGCGACTGCTGGTCGCAAAGCCAGCCCTTAACGTCGATGTGACGAGGTGCGGACCCTGGTTGCGTCGGCTGTCTACCAGCTGCGTACCCGGCCGGTATCCATGTGCACGAAGTCGGACTTCGCGTAATAGCCGACGCCGCCCCGCCTCATGACGAGCGCTTGATCCCGCAAGTCTCTGGTTTTCACGCCCTCGAGCCGCACATCGATGGCTTTGCCCAGCAGGTGCTGGCTCTTGCGCGCCACCCCACTGTTCTGGCTGCGATTTCGCAGCATCTTGTTGGTCTTCGGCGACCGATAAGCGGAGATCACGTGATAGGTCCCGTCGCTCCGCAGCGCCGCCCGCACGTCGTAGATCAGATCAAGAAGTTCCGGTTCTATTTCGGCGACGTCTCCAGTGCGGAAGTCGAACAGGAACCGGTTGATCTCATTCAACGCCGAGGGGACGTAGTCGCCGTTTCGCGCATAGACTATGTCCAGTCGCTTGCCGGTATGCGTATGGTAGAAAGACAGGTGGCGCTCGTCGCTCTTCACGTTAAGATGGCTCAGGGCCGTGGTCGAGATCGCAACCAGCGCGAGAATGCCGGGAACGGCAAGGTACAAGTTTCGCATTCGTTTCATGTCGGGATCGGCGAGCGGCATGCGCGACGACGCTGTTTTCCTGCAGACAGAAAACACAGGATGGCATTTTCTGCGGATATTGCAAGACGCTTGTTCACGCGCGGCTGGCGGCAGGTAGCGCCGGCGGGGAAGTGCGCCAGGGTCGCGGCGAGAGTAGCAGCCGTTGCATGCCTGTTCTTCGCCATTCTACCGGCGTCACCACCCCTCCATGCGGCCGACCGGGAGGTACGGGATGCCGTGCGCGCGCAGATCGCGTCGCTGAGGGAATACGGGCGCCTGGGAAGGGTCGATGCCGGCGTTTCCGCCGCCGGTGCTGTCGCCGGATTCTATGAGCGGCGTGGCTTCGAGCCAGCCTGGGAGAGCACCGGCGACATCGAGTCGCTGGCGGACGCGATCCGCTCGAGCTACCACGAGGGACTGCGGCCGACCGACTACCGTCTGACGCGCATCGAACAGGAACTGCAGGCCGTACGGTCAGGGCGGCAACGCTCGGATGACCAACAGGCAGCGCTGGATATCCTGCTGACGGACAGCCTGATTCGGCTGGTCAATGACCTCCGCCAAGGCAAAGTGATTCACCAGCCGCTCACAACCCGGTGGGTCTTCGATGCGCGGGCAGGCGCGACGGAACCAGCGCCATTCATCGAGGATATCCTCGCGGCCGACTCAATCGGCGATGCCATCGCGGCCGGCATTGCACGCGGGCTGCGCTATCAGCGGCTGAAAGCACAGCTCCGCCGTCACCGGATACTGGCCGACGCCGGTGGCTGGCCGCTGCTGCCGGAAGGTCCGACCATTCACCCCGGCAGCGGCGACCCGCGCCTCCCGGCGCTGCGAGAGCGCCTGACGCTGTCCGGAGATCTGCAGGATGCCGGGTCATCGTCCGCCGTCTACGACGATGCGTTGCAGGCTGCCGTACGTCGGTTCCAGACTCGCCACGGCCTCGAGCCGGACGCACTGCTCGGGCCAGGCACGCTGCGTGCACTCAATGTGCCGATCGAACAGCGCATCGATCAGATCCGCTTGAACCTCGAGCGCGCACGCTGGGTATCCGACGCGCAAGGGGCCGACTTCATCCTGGTGAACATTGCCGGATTCGCAGCCTACGTCGTGCGCAGAGGGGAGACCGTCTGGACCACCAGTGTCGTAGTCGGCGAGACGGAAAAGCAGACGCCCGTCTTTCGATCCACGATGAAGCAGGTGGTCTTCAACCCGACCTGGACCGTGCCGCGCAGCATCGCCACCGAAGAACTGCTCCCCAAGATCCAGCGGAATCCGGGATTCCTCGCGCGCGGCAATTACGTTGTGCTCGACGCGAACGGCAAACACGTCGATGCTGCAGGCATCGACTGGCGTGTCCTATCGACCGACAACTTCCCATTCACGCTCGTGCAGCAACCGGGACCGTCCAACCAGCTCGGTCGAATCAAGTTCGTTTTCCCGAACGACTACTCGGTCTACATGCACGACACACCCGCCAGGCACCTGTTCGACGAGGCGAGACGTGCGTTCAGCCACGGGTGCGTCCGGGTCGACAAGCCATTGGCTCTGGCAGAAGCGGTCCTGGCTGCCGACGGGTGGACACGAGAGCGCATCGAAGCCCAGGTCGAGTCAGGAGAGACGCGGAGCGTGCGCCTGTCGAGGCCGCTGCCGATGCTGGTGCTGTACTGGACCGCGGTGGTCGACGACCGGGGCACGATCCACTTCTATGAGGATATCTACAAGCGCGACGCCGCGGTGGTCGCCGCGCTGGATCGGCCCGTACCGGGCGTCGCCTATCGGCCGGACTGACACCACCGCCCCGAACAGACGCTGCTCTATCAACTCGTTGAGCAGCACTATCCCCGCGTTTTCGGCGCTGCGCGCGCAATAGACGCGCACGTTCATGTTTATTGAACTTGCAGCTTGGCAAAAACTCCGGCACTGCTGATATTGAGGAAAGATGCTTCGTGAGCTTGTGGTCGGTAAGAGTTTGTTTCGTGAGGACTTTATTGGCTCCCCGGGACGGGCTCGAACCGCCGACCTAGTGATTAACAGTCACCCGCTCTACCAACTGAGCTACCGGGGAATAGGGGGCCGAATCTTAATTCCTGCCTCCGAAGGGGTCAATAAGCCCGCCCGGGCGCCGACGCTGTCAGACGCTTTCGAGCAGATGCCGCTCCCACCGTAAGGATGTATCGACAATCGCGTCCAGATCTGCATAGCGTGGGCGCCAGTCGAGCAGGCGTTTGAGCAGCGACGCATCCGCGATGAGTTCCGGGGGGTCTCCGGGGCGACGTGGGGCCTCCTGGACGGCGAGCGGGCTGCGGTGCACGCGCTCGACCGCCGCGATGACTTCGCGCACGCTGTAGCCCTGCCCGTAGCCGCAGTTCATGGTGACCGATTCGCCGCCGTCGCGCAGGTAATCGAGCGCCAGCAGGTGCACCGCGGCCAGGTCGTCCACGTGGATGTAGTCGCGAATGCAGGTGCCGTCCGGCGTATCGTAGTCGGTGCCGAACAGCGTCAGCTGGGGGCGCTTGCCCAGGGCAACCTCGCAAGCCACCTTGATCAGCAGGGTGGCATTTTCGGTGGATTGGCCGATTTCGCCCTCGGGATCGGAGCCGGCGACATTGAAATAACGCAGCGTGGCGTGGCGGATCGCGCCGGTGGCAGCCAGGTCGCGCAGCAGCCATTCGGCCATCAGCTTGGACGTCCCGTACGGATTGATGGGGGCGGTCGGCGAGCGCTCGGTGGCGATGCCGTCGGCAGGGAGGCCGTACACGGCGGCGGTCGAGGAGAAGACGAAGTGCTCCACACCGTGTGCCGCGCAGGCCCGCAGCAGGCTGAGTGCCCCGCAGGTGTTGTTGGCGTAGTACTTGAGCGGGTCGCTGACCGACTCCGGCACGATCGTGTGGGCGGCGAAGTGCATCACCGATCGCACGTCGTGTGCCTCCAGCAGGCGCGTCACCAGTGCCGTATCGGCGGTGTCACCGACCGCCAGGGTCGCGCCCCGGACCGCCTCGGCGAAGCCCGTGGAGAGGTTGTCCAGGACCACCACGCGCTCATCCCTCGCGCTCAACTGTTTGACCACGTGGCTGCCGATGTAGCCCGCGCCGCCTGTCACCAGAATGCCGTCTGTCACGCTTGACTTCTCCCTGGGAATGCCTCGCCCAAGCGATTATCGTACCAGCCCTGCCAGGTTGGCTTGCACTTTGCACAGAGTGTCGTTTCACTGTTGCGTTGACGGGTTCTAGGATTGGAGGAGCATCGATGAAGGTAACGATTTACGGGTCGGGATATGTGGGACTGGTCACCGCGGCGTGCCTTGCCGAGGTGGGGAACCGCGTCGTATGCATGGACATCGACGAAGACAAGATCGCGGCCTTGCGCGGCGGCCGGATCCCGATTCACGAACCCGGGCTGGATCACCTCGTGCTCGACAGCATGGAGGGCGGGCGCATCGTCTTCACGAGCGACCCGCGTGAGGCGATCGCGCACGGTGACATACAGTTCATCGCCGTCGGCACGCCGCCCGACGAGGACGGCACCGCGGACCTGAGTTACGTGACCGCGGTAGCCAGATCGATCGGCGCCCATCTCGACAAGTATGCGGTAGTTGTCGATAAATCCACGGTGCCTGTCGGAACCGCCGACAAAGTCCGCGAGGTGATCGCCGGCGAGCTCGCCGCGCGCGGCAGCGATACCCGCTTCGACGTGGTGTCCAATCCCGAGTTCCTCAAGGAGGGGTCGGCGGTCAACGATTTCATGCGCCCCGACCGGATCATCGTCGGCAGCGACAGCGAGGAGGCCGTTGCCCTGATGCGGGAGCTGTACGCGCCGTTCAACCGCAACCACGATCGCGTGATGATCATGGATGTGCGCTCCGCGGAGCTCACCAAGTACGCGGCGAACTGCATGCTGGCTACCAAGATCAGCTTCATGAACGAGATGGCCAACCTGGCCGAGCGGCTTGGCGCCGACATCGAGCAGGTACGGATCGGGATGGGCACCGACCCGCGCATCGGCTACCACTTCATCTACGCCGGCTGCGGCTACGGTGGCTCATGCTTCCCCAAGGACGTGCAGGCGCTGGAGCGTACCGCCGACGACATCGGCTTCGAGGCGCGAATTCTCAAGGCCGTGGAAGGCGTCAACCACCGTCAGAAGCACCGTCTTTTCGAGCTGATCTCGCAGCACTTCGACGGGCAGCTGGACGGGCGCACGCTCGCGCTCTGGGGACTGGCGTTCAAGCCGAACACCGACGATATGCGCGAGGCGCCGAGCCGCGTACTGATGGAGGCATTGTGGCAGGCGGGTGCGCGGGTGCAGGCCTACGATCCCGTGGCCAACGACGAGGCACGGCGCATCTACGGTGAGCGCGACGACCTCAGACTGTGCGCCAGCGCCGAGGAGGCGCTCGAAGGGGCCGATGCGTTGAGTGTGGTCACCGAGTGGAGTCAGTTCCGCAGCCCGGACTTCGACATGGTGCGCGAATACCTGAAGGCGCCCGTCATCTTCGACGGCCGCAACCTGTTCGAGCCGAAGCGGATGCGCGACCGGGGGTTCGTCTATTACGCGATCGGGCGCGGCGCGCAGGCGGCCTAGGCAGTCTGAGGCCGCGGTCAACCGGTGCCGAGCAGATCGCCGAGCCGGTCGATGGCCTGGCTGAGGTTCTCGTCGCTGGTCGCAAACGACAGGCGCACGTGGCCGGGCGAGCCGAAGGCGGAGCCGGGCACCAGCGCGACCCCGGCTTTGTCGATCAGGTAGGAGCCGAACGCCACGTCGTCGTTAACGCTGTTGAGGCGGTCGATCGCCTCGGAAACGTCGGGGAAGGCGTAAAACGTGCCGTCTCCCGGCAGCGCGCGAACGCCCGCGATTCCGTTCAGCCCCTCGACCACGGAGTCGTGGCGCCGGTGAAACGCTTCCACCATCCGTTCGATGCAGCTTTGATCGCCTGCCAGCGCGGCCTGCGCGGCCACCTGTGCGATCGAGTTCGGGTTCGAGGTGCTTTGCGACTGCACTTTCTTCATGGCCTGCAGCAAAGGCTTGGGGCCGGCCGCGTAGCCGATGCGCCAGCCTGTCATGGCGTAGGCCTTGGACACGCCGTTTAGCACCACGGTGCGTTCATACAGATCCGGGCAGGCGTTCAGAATGTTGGAGAACGGCTCGCTGGCCCACATGATGTGCTCGTACATGTCGTCGGTGGCGATCAGGACCTCGGGGTAGCGCGCCAGCACCTCGCCCAGCGCGGCCAGCTCGGCCCTGGTGTAGGCCATGCCCGAAGGATTGGACGGGCTGTTCAGGATGATCATGCGCGTGCTGGCATTGAGGGCCGCGTCCAGCTGCTCAGCGTTGATCTTGTAATGCTGTGCCGCGTCCGCGGCCACCGTCACCGGCGTGCCGCTGGCGAGCAGCACGATATCGGGATAGGACACCCAGTAGGGCGCGGGAATCACGACCTCGTCGCCGGGGTTGATCAGTGCCTGCACCAGGTTGTAGATGCACTGCTTGGCGCCGCTCGAGACGAGCACCTGTTCCGGCGCATAGTCGAGTCCGTTGTCGCGCGCAAACTTCTCTATAATGGCGGTTTTGAGCTCGCTGATGCCGTCCACGGCCGTGTACTTGGTGAAGCCGTCGTTGATCGCCTGGTGGGCCGCCTGCTTGATGTGGTCCGGCGTATCGAAATCCGGTTCGCCGGCGCCCAGACCGATCACGTCGCGCCCCTTGGCCCGCAGCTCCGCAGCCAGCATGCTGACGGCAATTGTCGGGGATGGTTTGATGGCCTTGACGCGGTCGGCGAGTTGCAATGGCACGGTCTGATCCTGGGCGGGCGGTTGCTCGAAAAGCACCGAAATGTAACTTTGTTATAGGCCAATGTCCAAACCTTTCCAGCTGCAGGCGGACTACACGCCGGCCGGCGATCAGCCGCTCGCCATCGACCAGTTGATTCAGGGTCTGCGCGACGGTCTGGCCTACCAGACGCTGCTTGGTGTGACCGGGTCGGGCAAGACATTCACCATGGCGAACGTGATCGAGCAGGTGCAGCGTCCGGCGATAATTCTCGCACCCAACAAGACGCTGGCCGCGCAACTGTACGGCGAAATGAAGCTGTTTTTCCCGGACAACTCGGTCGAGTACTTCGTTTCCTACTACGACTACTATCAGCCGGAAGCCTACGTGCCTTCCAGCGACACGTAC
>JAHELT010000269.1 GCA_024644045.1 Chromatiales bacterium
CATGGCGGCCGCCAACAGAATGGGACCGATAGCACGCTTCTTTCTCTCGATTCTCCATCCTTACTAGGCGGATCACAGCCGGACGATCAATATGAAAAATCTACTTGTTATTCTCATCGGGGCGATGCTGGTGCTGGCAGGGCCCGTGGCCCGCGCGGACCGTGTCAAAGACATCGCGAGCGTTGCCGGCGTGCGCCAGAACCAGCTGACCGGTTACGGGCTGGTCGTTGGACTGAACGGGACCGGTGACCAGACCACGCAGACACCGTTTACGGTGCAGAGCATCATCAACATGCTGACGCAGTTCGGCGTGACCCTGCCTCCGGGCGTGAACCTGCAGTTGAAAAATGTCGCCGCCGTCACGGTACACGCCGAGCTGCCCGCGTTCAGCAAGCCCGGTCAGACCATAGACGTGACCGTGGCGTCGATCGGCAATGCGAAAAGCCTGCGGGGCGGCAGTTTGCTCATGGCGCCGCTACGCGGTGCGGACGGCAACGTGTATGCGATCGCACAGGGAAACCTGATCGTCGGGGGGTTCGGCGCCTCCGGCAACGATGGCTCCCGCGTGACGGTCAACATACCGAGCGCAGGCCGGATTCCGAACGGGGCAACCGTCGAACGCGCGGTCCCTTCGGATTTTCTGACTCGCGAAGTACTGGCGCTCAATCTGAACGTGCCGGATTTCACGACCGCGTATCGTCTCGCGTCGGTCATTAATGAGACACTCGGCCCGGGCATGGCGCAGGCCGTCGATGCAGTATCCGTGAACGTGCGCGCGCCGATCGATCCCGCACAACGCACGTCTTTTATTTCCGTTCTTGAGAATTTCGAGGTCGAGCCCGGCGAGGTGGCGGCCCGCGTCATTGTCAATTCGCGTACAGGGACCGTGGTTATCGGCTCCAATGTCAGGGTGACGCCCGCCGCGGTTTCCCACGGTTCGCTGGTCGTCACGATCAGCGAAAGACCCTTCGCCAGCCAACCCATTGCTCCTTTCAGCAGCGGTGGAACGACGGAGGTGCTGCCAGACTCCGAGGTCGATATCACGCAGGAGGACTCGCGCATGTTCCTTTTCGAGCCCGGTGCCAGCCTTGGCGACATCGTCGAGGCGGTCAATCGGGTCGGCGCCGCGCCTGGCGACCTCGTCGCAATACTGGAGGCGTTGAAACAAGCCGGCTCCCTGCGGGCGGAGCTGGTCGTCATCTAGGTGCCGCACGTTGACTGCCGCAATCACAGATTTCACCCAGTTCGCCGGCCTGCGAGCGGCCGCCGACCAGCGGGATCCGGCCGTGCTGCGCGAAGTGGCAGGCCAGTTCGAGGCCTTGTTCCTGCAGTCGATGCTGAAGAACATGCGACAGAGTTCGTTGGCGGACCCGATCTTCGGCAGCAGCGGCCAGCACGACATGTACCAGGAAATGATGGACCAGCAACTGTCCCTGGAGATGGCCGGCGGCCGCGGCATCGGTCTCGCTGACATGCTAGTGCGCCAGCTGGGCGGCGCCGTCGGCACGAGTGTGCCATCGGCGACGGGGCCAAACCTCGCGGCGCCGGTTCGCGACGGACCCCGTAATAACCCGGGGCGCTGGAACAGCGCCGATGCCTTCGTCAGTGACCTGTGGCCGCACGCGGCACGGGCGGCGTCAAAGCTGAACGTCACGCCGGAGGCCGTGCTGGCACAGGCGGCGCTGGAAACTGGCTGGGGTGCACACGTATCGCCCGCTGCCGACGGCAGGCCGAGCTACAACCTGTTCGGCATCAAGGCCGGTAACGGGTGGCAGGGCGAGACTGTCGTGAAGCCGACGATCGAATTCGACCATGGTGTCGCTCGCCGGGAGGTAGCGCGGTTTCGCGCCTATACGAACGTTGCGGAGACTTTCGACGACTACGCCGAGTTTCTGAGCCGGCATCCGCGCTATGCCTCCGTCCGAAATCATGGAGGCGATATAGCAGGTTTCGCAGAGGCGCTGCAGGAGTCCGGTTACGCGACGGATCCCGCTTATGCCGCCAAGATCAGGGCGGTACACGACAGCGACACGATGCGCCAGGCCCTGGCGAGGCTAAAGAATATTTCGCAACCGTCGATAACCAAGATGTCCGTTACTAACGAGTCGTACAAGTGATGCCGCGGGCAGGGGAAAGATATGCCTGATTTACTCTCGACCAGCCTGTCCGGCCTGCGTGCCTTCCAGCGTGCCCTGGACACCACCGGTCACAACGTCGCCAACGCCAACACGCCGGGCTACAGCCGGCAGGTCGTGGAATTCGCCGCGCGAGCCGGCCAGAGTTCCGGCAGCGGCTACGTCGGCAATGGTGTGCAGATTACGACTATCAAGCGGATCTACGACAACTTGCTCGGAGAGCAGTTGCAATCGTCGATGAGCGGTCAGGCGCGATTCGATACGTTGAATTCGCTGGCTGGCAGAATCGATACGCTGCTGGCCGATCCCGACACCGGACTGAACCAGGGTCTGCAATCGTTCTATGCGGCCGCGCAAGACCTCGCGACTGACCCGGCATCGATTCCCACGCGCCAGGCGCTGCTGGGCCAGGCTGAAGGCATCGCCAACCGCTTCCGGTCCCTCGATCGGCAGCTCGGGAACCTGAGCGCCGAGATCAACGGCCGCCTGGAGATTGCGGTCGAAGACATCAATCGCCTCGCGAGTTCGATCGCCGAAGTGAACGATCGCATTGCGCTGACGCAGGGGACCGGGACACAGCCGCCTAATGACCTGCTGGACCAGCGTGACGAGCTCGTGCGCCAGCTGTCGGCGCAGGTTTCCGTATCGACGACCGTGCAGGATGACGGGGCGATGAATGTTTTCTTCGGTTCCGGCCAGACGCTGGTAATCGGGTCGGAGGCGCGCACATTGTCGACGCGGCCCGGTGAATTCGATCCTACGCAGCTGACCGTAGCGTATGAAGGAGCAAGCGGCTCGACCGCGCTCGACAATACGCTCACGGGCGGCACCCTGGGTGGCCTGCTGGATTTCAGAAACCAACTGCTGGACCCGGCACGCCAGTCGATCGGCCAGACCGCGATTGCATTTGCGACCCAGTTCAACGCGCAGCACAACGCCGGCATGGACCTCAGGGGGAACCTGGGCCAGAACGTCTTCGCGGTCTCGTCGCCCGGAGTGCTGTATTCGTCCAACAATACGGGCGGCGGCACGATCACCACCGGGATCACGAATCTCGGCGGGTTGACGGGCGCCGATTACGTGTTGGATTTTGACGGCGCCGGCTACAGCTTGCGTCGTGCCGATACAGAGCA
>JAHELT010000270.1 GCA_024644045.1 Chromatiales bacterium
CTGAGTTCGCTTGCAATTGGATGACAAAGGCCCGGTTGGTGGGCAGCGATACGTCTTTCTCGGACATGGCTAACACTCTCAGGCGGTTACCAGAAAAGTGTGCCGCGCCAGTCGCGTTCAAGGGAAGATGGACGCGCGTTCCATTTCAGAGTGCGGGTGTTCGACTTGAGGCGCCGGGCGTTCGCGCCGCGTTCGCGTTCGGTCGACGGGGGCTCTGATAGCTCACAACAGCCTCCTGGAAGGCCGTGCCCTGACGCAATTCGGATAGTACCCGGACTGCGCGCCCGTTTATCATCAATCTGAATTCATGCGTCTTGAAGTGATGAGCAGGATACCTATCAGGAATTCAGCTTCAACAAGAAGCGGCGCGATCTCGTGACGGGATACCAGTCGAAGCGTGATGGCGATGACTTGAGCGCCCACGTCATCCAGCTCGGGCTGAGCTACAACACCAAGGCCAAAGCTGCCCCCTTAAAGCCGTATGTCCGGGATAGTTTCCGTTAGAGCAGGTAAACCGTCATGCAGATCGAAGAAAGAATCAAAATCGTCGAGGTCATGGCGCTGGAAATGGATTCACCGGTCGTGCTCGACGAAGCTTGCCCGCTGCGCGAGGTAATCCAACGGTTGCGCGAGGCGAAGGCCGGCTGCGCGCTGATTACACGCGATGACCGCTTGACCGGGATATTTACCGAACGCGACCTCGTGGTTCGTGTCCTGGGGGCCGCGCACTCCCTTGACCAAACGGTAGCCGAGTGCATGACGTCCAACCCCGACCGTGTCTCCCCGACCGATCCGATCCGCAAGGCGGTACGACTGATGCAACGTGGCGGGTTCCGCAGCGTCCCGGTCGTGGACACCGGAGACCGCGTCGTCGGCTGCGTGCGGCACAAGGACATCCTCAAGTACCTGGCGGAGCACTTCTCGGCACAAGTGCTCAACCTGCCACCCGACCCCGAACGGATCGCGCTCGAACGGGAAGGCGGTTAGCGGATGAGCACAGCACTGACAGAGCAAAGGACCCTCGAAAGCATAACCGTTCTGTTTTCCGGGGACTCCGGCGACGGCATGCAATTGATCGGCACGCAATTCACAACCGCCTCGGCGATACTGGGCAACAACGTCTGTACCCTGCCGGACTATCCTTCCGAGATTCGCGCGCCCGCAGGCTCCCTTGGCGGCGTTTCCGCGTTCCAGGTTAACGTATCGAGCCGCGAGATCAAGACTCCGGGCGACCGGCCAGACACATTGGTGGCCATGAATCCGGCTGCGCTCAAGGTCTACCTGCCGCGCCTGGCGCCCGGTGGAGCACTGATAGTCAACAGTGACGCCTTCAACAAAAGCGGCCTGCGCAAGGCCGGCTGCGGGGACAACCCGTTGGACGACCCGGACCTTGCAGCCCGCTACCAACTCCACGCCGTGCCCGTTACTTCGCTGACCATGGCCGCCCTCGAGGAGATCGATCTCGACCCACGGAACAAGCGCCGCTGCAAGAATTTCTTCGCGCTCGGGCTGCTTTACTGGCTCTACGATCTGCCGCTGGAGCCCAGCCAGAAGTGGCTCGACCGGAAGTTCGCCCGTGTGCCGCAGGTCGGCGCAGCCAACCGGCTCGCGCTCAACGCCGGATACCGCTACGGCGAGGACAGCCTCGCGGTGCAATACCGGGTGCCTCCGGCGGCCTCCGAACCGGGCGAATATCGGATCATCAACGGGAATGAGGCTTTCGCGCTGGGTTGCGTCACGGCCGCGCGCCTGGCCGGCAAGCCGCTGGTCTACAGCAGCTATCCGATCACGCCGGCCAGCGACGTGCTGCATCACCTGGCGAGGCTAAAGCACTTCGACGTTCGCCCCATCCAGGCCGAGGACGAAATCGCCGCGATGGGTTCGGCCATAGGCGCGGCCTTCGGAGGCGCGTTTTCCGTGACCGGGACGAGTGGCCCCGGCGTCTGCCTGAAGAGCGAGGCCATCAACCTGGCCATCATGCTGGAGTTACCACTGGTCATTCTCAACGTTCAGCGCGGCGGTCCCTCCACCGGTCTGCCGACCAAGCCCGAGCAAGCCGATCTGCTGCAGGCGATTGCCGGGCGCAACGGCGAGAGCCCGATTCCGGTGCTGGCGGCCTCGGGACCGGCCGACTGTTTCGACGTCGCTGTTGAAGCCTTCCGCATCGCGGTGCGCCACACGACGCCGGTGATGGTGCTGTCCGACTCTTACGTGGCCAACACCGCCGAGCCCTGGCGCATCCCTGTGTTCAGGGAGTTCGACCCGATCCCGGTCGAGCACCCCACGGCCGCAGTGGGGTTTCAACCTTACAGCCGCGACGAAGCGACACTGGCGCGCCCCTGGGCCGTGCCCGGCATGCCGGGTCTCGAGCACCGTCTCGGCGGCCTGGAGAAGCAGCACGAGACGGGCAATATCAGTTACGATCCCGAAAACCACGAACACATGTGCCGGTTGCGCGCCGACAAAGTGCAGCGCATCGCCAGGTTCGTTGACGAGCAAGCGGTCGACGTTGCGCAAGTAAGCGACCTGCTGGTGCTGAGCTGGGGCGGCACCCGCGGCGCCGTCTCGGCCGCAGTCAGCCAGTGCCGCGCAAAGGGTCTCTCCGTCGCCCATGCGCACCTGCGTTACCTGAATCCATTTCCACGCAACCTCGGCGCTGTGCTGGCCCGCCACCGGAAAGTACTCATCCCCGAGTTGAACGGTGGCCAGCTGGCGCTGCTGATCCGCGCCCAATACCTGAAAGAGGTGATTTCCCTTTCAAAGATCCAGGGCCAGCCTTTCACGATCGCCGAAGTCGAGTCCAGGATCGAGGAGGTGCTGTCATGAATTCCCCCGCCAAAACAGACCGGCTGACCCGTCGGGATTTCGCCTCGGACCAGGCCGTACGCTGGTGTCCGGGTTGCGGCGACTACGCGATCCTGGCCCAGATCCAGAAGACGCTACCGGAACTGGGAGTGCCGCGCGAGAACATCGTCTTCCTGTCGGGGATCGGCTGCTCAAGTCGTTTCCCCTACTACATGAACACCTACGGCATCCACTCGATCCATGGACGCGCTCCGACGCTGGCTACCGGCCTCAAGTGCGCCCGACCTGATTTGCAGATCTGGGTCATGACCGGTGACGGAGACGCGCTGGCCATCGGCGGCAACCACCTGCTGCATGCGCTTCGACGCAACATCGGCATCCACATCGTACTGTTCAACAACCGTATCTACGGTCTTACCAAGGGCCAGTACTCGCCTACCTCCGAGCT
>JAHELT010000140.1 GCA_024644045.1 Chromatiales bacterium
CTGATCTTCCGCGGCCGCTGGATCTGACGGGGACTGCCCCTTTCCGTTCCCGCCCGGCGGTCACCCCCGCTTCCCCGGGGGACTGTCACCACTGCCTCAGCGCTATCGTTCACCTGCGGCGCCGGTCGTTTCCCGAACCTTGCCGTCTGCGCCGGCGTGTCGGGGGACTGTCCCCTTTGCGGGCACCGCCGCGCTCAGACACGAACCAGCGATTCCAGCAACGCCCTGTAGGTCTCGAGACCCGGCACCGCCTTGCCCGCAACCTTGCCGGCGTCATCGCGCCGGCGCAGCGTCACGGCGTCTGCAAAATGCGGTATCAGATCCACGCTCGCTCGCGCGCAGTCGGGCAGGGCGCCGCCCTGCAGCTCGAGGCTACGCCTGGAGGCCGACGACAGGCGCCGGTGATAGCGGCTATCGATGGCGCAGAGATAGCGTTTGGCGCGCACGTGCTCCCGGATGGGATCGGTCACCCGCTGCGGAAACATCTGCGCCAGCCAGTGCGCCCCCACCACCTCATGCTCGAGGTCGGTATCCAGGAACAGCGCCTGTTCATCGTGCCCGGCGAGCAGAAGGTGACCGATGTCGTGCAGCAGAGCGGCTGCTATGGCGTGGTCCGAGTCGCGCGCCCGCACTGCCAGATGCGCCGTCTGCAAAGCGTGCTCGAGCTGCGATACCGCCTCGTCATAGCGGCTTTCACCCGCGCGCTGAAAAAACCTCAGCAGACTGTCGACGAAGTCGGCCGCACTGGCTGCCGGCCACGCTGGACGGGTTGCTTGCATCGATTCAGTCTACCGGCCGGCCCTGGAAATGACCAATCGTACCGTGCGACTGGCGTTGCCTGCGGCTACTTCGCGCCGGGTGCGGCATGGGCCGGTCTCACCGCGCGTTACATATTTATTCGACCGGACACGTTATACTGCAGTGGCGGCGCAAAACCGTGCGTTGCAAGGGAACTCGGCAGGGCTCCGGTAAAAAACGGGGCTCACAACAGGGTCCGCGGTGACCGCCGCGATGATTATATGTCTGCAGTCAAACCACCTAAACCCGGCGAACCGGTAAACGCACGCGAAGAGTCGATCGACGCTCGAGCGCTCGACGATCCCGACCTCTACATCAACCGGGAGCTCAGCCTGCTCGCGTTCAACCGCCGCGTGCTCGCGCAGGCCAGCGACCCGTCCACGCCGCTCCTCGAACGGCTGCGTTTCCTGTGCATTTCCAGCTCGAACCTGGATGAGTTCTTCGAGATCCGCGTCGCCGGACTGATCCAGCAGGTGGAGTTCGGATCGACCCAGGCGGGACCCGACAGCCTGTCACCGGCCGAGACGCTGGCGCGCATCAGCACCGAAGCGCACGAGCTGGTCGCCGAGCAGTACCACTGCCTCAACGCGGAGATGCTGCCGGCGCTCGCCAACGAAGGTATCCGCTTCACGCGGCGCAGCGACTGGACCCCGCAGCAGGCCGAATGGGTCAAGCAGTATTTCCACCAGCACCTGATGCCCATCCTGAGCCCCATCCGGCTTGATCCGGCACACCCGTTCCCGAAGGTGATCAACAAGAGCCTGCATTTCATCGTCGTGCTGAGCGGCAGGGATGCTTTCACGCACGTGGGCGGCATGGCGGTGCTGCACGCACCGCGCGTGTTTCCGCGACTGATCCGCGTGCCGCAGGAGATCAGCGAAACGCCGCACGAGTTCGTGTTCCTGTCCTCCATGATTCACGACCAGGTCGGCAGCCTGTTCCCGGGCATGCAGGTCGATGCCTGTCACCAGTTCCGCGTCACCCGCAACAGCGACCTGTTCGTCGACACCGAGGAGGTCGAAGACCTGGCGCTGGCACTGGAAGGCGAGCTGTTCTCGCGTCTCTACGGGGATGCCATCCGCATGGAGGTCGATCAGACCTGCCCCGACGAAGTGGTCGAGTACCTGCAGCAGCGCTTCGAGCTCCGGCGCGAAAGCCTGTATCGCGTCGATGGACCCGTCAACCTGCACCGCCTGATGGCGTTGCCAGACCTGATCGAGCGGCCCGATCTGAAGTACCCCTCGTTCACGCCGGGCCTGCCGGCGCGCATATCCCAGCATGGCAACATGTTCGAGGCGATCGCCGCGGGCGACCTGCTGCTGCAACACCCGTTCGAGTCATTTGCTCCGGTGCTCGACCTGGTCCGCCAGGCTTCGACCGATCCCGCTGTGCGCGCAATCAAGCAGACCCTGTATCGCACCGGCGCGGAATCGGCGCTGGTGGCCTCGCTGGTCGCCGCGGCGAAAGCGGGCAAAGAAGTCACGGTGGTGATCGAGCTTCAGGCCCGCTTTGATGAGGAAGCCAACATCACGCTGGCCTCGCGCCTGCAGGAAGCCGGTGCGCACGTGGTCTACGGCGTCGTCGGGTACAAGACGCACGCCAAGATGTTGCTGATCGTGCGCCAGGAAGGCGAGAACCTGAAACGCTACGTGCACCTGGGCACCGGCAACTACCACGCCAGCACGGCACGCGCGTACACCGACTACAGCTTTTTCACCGCAGACCCGGAAATCGGCGAGGACGTGCACACGGTGTTCATGCAGCTGGCGAGCCTCGGCCACGCCACGCGCCTCAAACGCCTGCTGCAGTCGCCGTTCACGCTCAACAAGGCACTGCTCGGTTTCATCGAACGCGAGGCGCAGAACGCGCTGGGGGGCAAACCCGCGCGGATCATCGCCAAGATGAACGCGTTGGTCGAGCCCGGCATCATCAAGGCACTGTACCGCGCCTCGCAGGCCGGCGTCGGAATCGACTTGATCATCCGGGGCGTTTGCAGCCTTCGGCCCGGCGTAACCGGCGTGTCGGAGAACATCCGCGTGCGTTCCATCGTCGGCCGGTTCCTCGAGCACTCGCGGGTATTCTACTTCGAGAACGGCGGCGATCCGCAGGTGTTCTGCGCGAGCGCCGACTGGATGGGACGCAATCTGTTCCAGCGCGTCGAAACCTGCTTTCCCGTCCCGCAGCCGGAAATGGCCGGGCGCGTCGTCGAGCACGGTCTGCAACCCTACCTGGACGACAACACGCAGGCGTGGCAGCTCCATGCCGACGGCAGTTACACACGCGTCGAAGCGAAGGGCGAAGAGCCGATGACGGCCCAGACCTGGTTGATCAAGACGCTCGCGGGCGGCTTGGAGCCGCCCGCTTCCGTCAAGATCCCGCGCCACCTGAAGAAGAAACGCAGCCGCGGCGGGCGCAAACCCCGCTGAGTTCCGGCGCCAACGAAGAGCCTCGACGCGATCAGCAACCTTCGTAGTACACTCGGCCCGTAAGATGGCCAAGTGCGCGGTACACACGCTGGTTTTCAGCACCCCGGATCGATGTTTCGCTTCAAGATTCCACAGGTAGTCGCCGCCGTCGACCTGGGCTCGAACAGCTTTCATATGAAAGTGGCGCGGGTCGTGGACGGCCACCTGCACGTGGTCGACCGTCTCAAGGAAATGGTGCGCCTGGCCGCCGGCCTGGACGAGGACGACCGCCTCACTGCGCCCGCCATCCAACGTGCGTTGGAATGTCTGGAACGTTTCGGCGAACGGCTGCGTGAGATTCCCTCGCGGGGTGTGCGCGTGGTCGGCACCAACACCTTGCGCTGCGCGCGCAACGCCACCGAGTTCCTGCGCCTGGCACACCACACCATCGGCCACCCGGTAGAGGTCATCTCCGGCATGGAGGAAGCGCGCCTCATCTATCTGGGCGTGGCGCAGAACGTGCCACAGGACGACAAGCAGCGCCTGGTCATCGACATCGGCGGCGGCAGCACGGAAGTCATTATCGGCAACGGCTTCAAGCCGGTTTCCATGGAAAGCCTTTACGTGGGCTGTGTGGGCTCGAGCCGGGAGTTTTTCGCCGACGGGAAGATAACGGCGGAGCGGCTGCGCCGCTGCGAGCTCGCCGCGATGCAGGAATTCGAACCCCTGCAGACCACCTACCGGCAGATCGGTTGGGATGCGGCAGTGGGCTCCTCGGGCACGGTAGCCACGATCGCAGCGGTGCTGCAGCACAACGGTAACGGCGGCAAGGGCATCACAGCCGCGGGACTCGAGTGGTTGCGCAATGCGCTCGTCGATGCGGGCCACGTCGACAAGCTCGCCTTTCCCGAGCTGCAAACGGAACGCGCGCCGGTTTTCCCCGGCGGCGTGGCCATTCTGTCGGCCGCGTTCGAGGTACTGGGCATCAAGCGCCTCGATCCGGTGAGCGGTGCGCTGCGCGAAGGCATTCTGTATGACCTGCTTGGACGCTTCAGCCCCGAGGACGCGCGCGAAGCGACCATCCGTGATCTGGTCACGCGCTACCGGATCGACGGCGGCCAGGCAAAACGGGTGGAGGCCACGGCACTCGCGCTGTGTGATCAGGTCGCCGAGGCCTGGCGCCTGGGCAAGCCGGAGCATGCCGATCTCCTGCGCTGGGCCGCCAACCTGCACGAGCTCGGCCTGGCTATCGGCCACGCGCAGTATCACAAGCACGGTGCTTATCTGATCGAGCACGCCGACCTGGCCGGATTCTCGTTGGCCGAGCAGGCGATCCTCGCCGGGCTGGTGCGCGCGCACCGGCGGAAGTTTGCGCTGCGCGTGCTCGAAGGCCTGCCGATCAAACGTTCGCGCGCCCTGCGCCTGGCGGCGCTGCTGCGTATCGCCGTGGTGCTGCACCGAGCCAGGAGCGAGGCCGAGCTGCCCCAGATAATTGCCGAGGTCGACGGGGACACGCTGAAGCTGTTTTTTCCGGAGGACTGGCTAAACTCTCATCCATTGAGCCAGGCGGATCTCGAGCTGGAACGTAACTACCTGCGCGCCTGCGGTATGCGCCTGAAATTGAAGTAAACGGAGCGCTCGATGGGCCGACAGCTGTTGCTGCTGCGCCACGCAAAGTCCGATTGGGAAAGCGACGCGCCCAGCGATTTCGACCGTCCGCTGGCCAAACGCGGGCGCAAGGCGGCGCCGAAGATCGCCGGCTGGCTGAAAGAGCAGGCGTTGACACCGGACCGCATCATCAGCTCGCCGGCGGAGCGGGCACGCCAGACAACCCTCGCGGTAGCCAAAGTCATCGGTGTGCAGCCGGCGAAGGTGCGGTGGGAGCCGAAACTCTACGAGGCCTCGGTGGAAACACTGCTGTCCGTGGTACGCAGCTGTCCGAGCGCCAGGCACCGCCTGATGCTGGTCGGGCACAATCCCGGGCTGGCGGACCTGCTGGAATGGTGCTGCGAGGACGGGACACCCGGGCTCGAGAACGTCAAGGTCCTGCCGACCGCCGCCGTCGCGGTGCTGTCGTTCGATTCCAGCTGGCGAGATATCAGGCGCGGCAGCGCTTCGCTCGTCGACCTGGTACGCCCACGGGAGCTGGGCAAGCGCGGGCTGGCCTGAACCCGGCCCAACCGCCTCCGGCGCGTCATTTCCAGGTCGAGTACGGACGCTCGGCCAGCGACGAGTTCAGATAGCGAGGGTCGCCCGAGACCTCTTCGCCGAGCCAGGGAGGCCGCTCGAATGCCTGCGCCTCATCGGTCAGCTCGAGCTCGGCCAGCACCAGGCCCTGATTCTCGCCGTCGAACTCGTCCACCTCCCAGGTGTCGGGTCCGTGGGTGACGAAATACCGCGTCTTGCTGAGTCGCCGACCCACACAGAGCGTGTCGAATATCTCACGCGCATCGGCCAGCGGGATCTCGTACTCGTACTCACTGCGGCGAATACCCAGTGTTGCGTTCTTGATCGTCAGCAGCGCCCGA
Organism: Chromatiales bacterium; assembly: GCA_024644045.1. Classification (GTDB taxonomy): domain Bacteria; phylum Pseudomonadota; class Gammaproteobacteria; order JAHELT01; family JAHELT01; genus JAHELT01. Next base: position 5,732 of record JAHELT010000140.1, read on the forward strand.
TCGCCGGTCAGACGCACGCGCACGGCGCATACGTCATTGGACGCGAGGTAGCCTTGCTGGAAGTGAGCCGAATGTGTGACATCGCCGCGCCAGGCGTCGCTCGCGACCAGAAACTTCCGTTCGATCTCTTCAGCCATCGCTTTGCAGTCGTGCGTCGACCTCTGACCACAACGCCCGGTACGCCCGTGCGCCGGCACTGCGCCCGGCGAAACACTCGACCGGTGCCCGCTCCACGCCCATGCGCTCGATATCGCTCGCGTAGGGAATGAAGGTGCGCAGCACATCGCGGCGTTGCTCGAACGACTGCGTCATGACCTCGCGGTGCAGCCGACGGCGGATATCGACCATAGAGAAGAACACCCACAGCGTCAGGTCGCGCAGTTTGGGCCGGCGCACGAACGCCGAGAGCTGATCCAGCGTGCGCAGCGACAGCGTGCTGGGTATCAGCGGCGAGAGCACCAGGTCGGCGGCACGCAGAATGTTCTCCACCACCAGCGTCAGCCCCGGCGGCGCATCGATGAAGATGAAATCGTAGTCGTCGGACAGCGGGCCGAGCAGCCGCTGCACCTGACGCTTACGCCCCTGGCGCGCGTCGAACACCAGATCGAGCTTGCGGTTGGCGAAGTCGGCCGGCAGCAGGTCGAGGTTATCGAAATCGCTCTGCTTGACGAGCTTGCCCGGCTTGCGCTCGAGCAGCCCCCTGGCGCCGCCGGCCAGTTCCGGCTTGATGCGCAGGTGGAAGCTTGCCGCGCCCTGCGGGTCGAGATCCCAGAGCAGGGTGCGGCTGCCGCTGCGGGCGCACAGGTAGGCCAGATTGACCGCCGAGGCGGTCTTACCCACCCCGCCCTTCATGCTGTAAAGGGCGATGACTTTCATCGCGGCAGAGACGCGCGCGCCGGTGCAAACAGCCCCTCGAGCAGGTGCACGGTCGACCGGGTGTCGAAGCGCCGGAACCGGCGATGGAAGTCGCGGCGCGCCAGCGCACTCCTATCGCTGGCCCGCTGCATCAACGCACCTATGGCCAGCAGGCTCTCAGACGCTTTCATCTCCGCGGCTACCCGGTGCAGGGCCGCGATCTGCACCGAGCCATCCTGGAAATCGCCGAGGTTGTCCTGCAGACGCTTGAGCCGCTTGATCAGGTGCTCGGCGTCCTCCGGTGGCTGCAGTGGTGCGAAGAACTCGAGCATGTACCGGAGTTTCTTGCACGATTTGCGAAGCTCGTGCAGCGCCTCGGGCGGTGAGTCGTCGTCGATGCGCCGGCCCCGCTTAAGCACCCGCCGCAGGATTCGCCGCGTGTGCTGTTCGGCGACCGGCACCACCGCTTCAGCGGCCGCCGGGCCCAGCGACTGCGCCGGCGGAGCCGCCAGAAACGCACGCCAGTCGGTGACCAGCCTGCGATACCGCGCGCTGCGCAGGTGCCTCAGCAACCTGCGGCGCTCACTCGCACGGTGCTCGTGAAGGTAGTCATGAAAGCCCCCGAGCGCGCCGCGAAGCGTCGGCGGCACGGTGGCACGCAGCTTGTCAAACTGGAGCAGGAATACATCGAGGTCGCGCACCGGCCCGCTGATCTGACCCAGCCACGCGAATTCGTCCTTGAACCCGGCGATCGCCCGGTCGGCGAACACATCGCGGACCTGCCCGAGCGCAGAGCGGGTGCGGCGCACCGCGACCCGGAAATCGTGCAGGAACTCGGTGTCGATGTCCTGCACGATCCCGAACTCGTTGCTCACCATCACATCGAGCAGCTGCTCGCAGAGGGCGCACAACCATTCGCGCGCGCTGGCAGACGGTGACAGGGTAACCAGCGGTTTCGCTGCATACGTGCCGGGAGCCTCGCCCTGAACTGCCATTGCCTTGCGCAGCAGGGCACAGTTTTCCTGGCGGCCGCCGGCCTTGCCGGCCACTCGGGCCGCGGCCCCGTCGAGCTCCGTTTCGTAGCCGCGCAGGGCGTTTAACCTGACGGCGGTGAAGGGTTCCGGCGCGCGCGCGCTTTGCCCGCGGCCTGGTTCGAACTGCTCGACACGGCAACGCACCACCGTCTTACGGTCTTCGTTGAGCAGGCTCAGGTCGCTCACGTGGAACGGCAACTCGGCGCGGGCCATGAGAGCCCGCAAGCCGGAAATACGGTGCAGGTGGTGCTCGCGCGCGGCGCCGCCCAGGTCGTCGAGCTGCTTGAGCTTTCCGCGGATCGCAACAGTCACCCGCTCGCCGGTACGCCAGTCGCGGCAGCGCACCATCCCCTTGCGTCCGCTGGATTCTTCCTCCAGCGTCCAGCCGGCGCGAAAAAATCGCCAGTCGAAGGTGTCGTGAAAGCGCAGCGTTACCTCGACCGCGGGCCCACCGGTCACTGTGAACCCACCGCTCAACAGCTTCGTTATTTCCGATGCAGAAACGCTACCTGGCAGAATGATCTCTGCAGTTCCGCTCAACCTTCTTCCATTGTTTCTCCGGCCGGCTCTGCGGTATCCGTCGAGCGCCGGCTATCGTCGCCTGGCCTTCTTCCGGGCAGCGGTTTTCTTCCTGGCCGCGGGTTTCTTCCGGGCGGCGGTTTTCTTGCGGGCCGCGGTCTTTTTCCTGGCCGCGGGCTTCTTCCGAGCGGCGGTTTTCTTACGGGCCGCGGTCTTTTTCCGGGCCGCGGGCTTCTTCCGGGCGGCGGTTTTCTTACGGGCCGTGGTTTTTTTCTTGGCGGCAGCCTTTTTCTTGGTCGTAGCTTTCTTCTTCACCTTACGGGTGGCGGCCGTGGCCTTCTTCTTTGCTTTACGCTTCGTGGCCGCTGCCTTTTTCTTTGTCTTGCGCTTCGTGGCCGCCGCCTTGGCAGTCGCCTCATGCACATGAGCGCGTAGAGAGTCCATGCGCTTGCCGACCATGTCCATCAGCCCGTCGCCCGCCGCCTCGACCTCGTCCAGCACGTGGCGCCAGTGCTTCGCTATCTCATTGGGTGACATGCGTTCTCTGAACGCGGAGGTCGTCTCCGCTGCGGTCTCGGCCGCCGCCGACGCCGTGTCGGACGCGGCCTCGGCCGCGGCCTCGGCCCCTTTCGTGATCCTGGACGTTACGAACTCGAGGTTCTTCTTGACTTCGTTGCGCACCGTTTCACTGGCGTTCTCGAACTCCTCCAGCCAGGCAGCGGTCGCCGCCTTTGCACGTCCTGCCGGTTTCTTGTCTGCCATAAGCCCTGACCTCCTGGTTTTCATTGCCTTCGACGTCTGCGGGATTATCGAGCAGCCCGGCCGGCCGCTCGCGGAATCCTCAACTCTATTCTAGTGCGATTGTAGTGGTTCGCGCTGAAGAAGTTCAAACGCGTACCAGATCAACGACACGGCAGGCACCATCAACCTTCGACGTCGCGGTCTCGCAAATGCGCAAGGCCCCCGATACGGCCGCGCGCGAGCCCTACTATCATGACCTGGGTATAGGCACCAGCGTGGCGGGCGGGCTCTTCGGGCTTCCCGGGCTGCTCGTGGAGCTGCCCATCACTACGACGTTGATGCTGAGCGCGATCGCCGATATCGCTCGCAGCGAGGGAGAGGATATACACAGCGTCGAGGCGCGCCTCGCCTGCATGGAAGTATTCGCGCTCGGCGGGCGCTCGGAGGAAGACGACGCGGCAGATACCGGTTACTACGGACTGCGGCTCGCTCTCGCGCTGCCGGTATCGGCGGCCGCACGCCACTTGCGCCGGCACGGCCTGAACGCCGGCGGGCCGACTCTGATCGATCTGATCACCGTTATCTCGTCACGTTTCGGCGTCACGGTCTCGGAGAAGGCGGCAGCCCAGCTGGTGCCGCTGGGCGCGGCGGTCAATTCGGTGTTCATTCACCACTTCCAGTCCATGGCCAGGCATCATTTCACCATTCGCCGACTGGAACGCAAGTACGGCCCCGAGCTCGTGCGACGCGCGTACGAACAGCCCGAGAGCAAACCGAGCGCAGCGACCATGCATTGAACGCGCCCGCATCGGCGGCGGGCACCTCAGCCTGACGGCTTATCGAACAGTACCTTATCGAGCGCTTCCTCTACGCCCCGCTCGATCTGACCTTTGAAGGGCTGCAGAAGCAACCCGAGCCTGATCCGCACGTCCACCTCTCCCGGCTGCATGCGGATCACGCCGTTCAGGCCCTTGTAGCTGAAGACCACGCTGTCACCCTGCCAGTCGTACTTCGCGTTGTAGTCGCGGGCGAGCCGCTCGGCCAGGCGCTGTGCGGCCTCGCGCATCGCATGATCGGCCAGATCGTGGCGGCGGGTTATGTGAATCGTCGACATTCGCGTGCCGGGCCGCGCCGGTCAGCAACGACACACGGACCAGGACATGCTACGCCTTGGTCCCGGTCTTCAATGAGCCGATGAGCAAGGAAAAACCGCCGTTACAGCGGCAATCTTCGCCAGCTCACCGGGCGGCGGAATCCGCAGCTTGAATTCGCCATGTTCTCTGGCCTGTCCCATGTTGTAATGGATCAACGCCTCCGCCATGAAGACGCCGAACGTCAGGCCGGTTACCAGTAATCGATTCATCGCTCCTCCTGTGTCGTGCAACTCGTGCTCACCAGCGATTGGATCCCGCCCAGCTAGGTAGCGATGGCGGTGCCGACCACGACGCCGCGCGCGGTGCCGCAGGTCACTATGGTGCCCATGCACGCCATATTGCGGCACTCGCCGCGTGTGCATGCCGGTAGAGGGGCGTCACTTTTATGCGCGCACGCCCGGGTACTCGGTCGTGCAGCACGCACAGCGTCCGCTGTTTCCCGCGGGGCGCGCGCTCGTCTCGTTTCATACGCATCGCGGACACGTCGAACTACCGCGCCAACGTGTGAGTGCGCCTGACCTGAATGCGCCGGCGCAGCAGGATCTTGGTCGCCTCGATGATCAGCATCACGAACAGTCCGAACGCGGCAATCAGGGCGAGCTCGGACCAGCCCGGCAACCTGATGCCGAAGGCATCACGCACGCCGGGGATTTGAATCAGCAGCGCCACCAGCACGACCTCCCACACCAGGGCTATGACCAGCCATTTGTGCGGCGGTGCTTTGAAAATGCTGTCCACGAGCGACCGGCAGTTGAGCGCGATAGTGAACTCGACGATCACGAACATGAAGAACACGGCGGTGCGCGCAGCCGTCATATCGTCGGCGTTGACCAGGAACAGGTAGTAGAAAAACGGGCATTCGATGATCACGGCACGCAGGATGAACGACTTGACGTCCCAGTCGAATACGCTCTCCTGGGGATCACGCGGCGGCCGCGCCATGATGTCGTGCTCGGCCGGAGCAACGCCCAGCGCCAGGGCCGGCAACCCATCGGTGGCGAGGTTCAGATACAGGATCGCAGCCGGCAGCAGCGGCAGGAACTCGGGGCCCATCATCAGCACGATACCGCCGATCACCACCACCTCCGTGATGTTGCACTGAAGCAGGTAGGCCAGGTATTTCTTGATGTTGTCGTAGATCCAGCGTCCCCGCTCGATCGCCGCAACGATGGTCGCGAAGTTGTCATCGCTCAATACCATGTCGGAGGCTTGCTTGGCGACATCGGTACCGGTGATGCCCATGGCGATGCCGATGTCGGCGCGCTTCATTGCGGGCGCGTCGTTAACACCGTCGCCGGTCATGGCCACGACGTCGCCGCGCGCCTGCCAGGCCTTCACGATTTTCAGCTTGTCCATGGGCGACACGCGGGCGTAGACGCTCACATGCTCCACGATACTCGCGAACTCGCGGTCCGAGAGTTGCTGCAACTCCGGTCCGGTCAATACGCGGTCACCGGTCTGGTGGATGCCGATCTCGCGGGCGATCGCTGTCGCCGTCAGCCGGTGGTCACCCGTGATCATCACCGGTCGGATATGCACGGATCTGCACGTCGCCACAGCGGCCGCCGCCTCCGGACGCGGCGGATCGAGCATACCCACAAGGCCGAGGAACACCATGTCCGACTCGACCTGATCCAAGTCCGCGACGGCGGTCTCGCCCAGCGGCTTATAGGCGAGCGCCAGCACACGCAAGGCATCGTTGGCCATCGCCTCGTTGGTGCGCTGCAGGTCTTCGCGCAGTGCGTCGCTGAGCGGCCGCGTGTCGGTGCCCTCGGCGACTGAACTGCAGCGCCCCAGCACTACTTCGGGCGCGCCTTTCATGAAGACCACAAACGCGCCGTCCGCCATCGAATGAATGGTGGACATGCGTTTGCGCTCGGAGCTGAACGGGTACTCTTCAATGCGCGGATTGACGCGGCGAGTGCCCACCGTTTGCAGGCCTGCCTTCGCCGCCAGCACCACCAGGGCCGCTTCGGTCGGGTCACCCCTGATACACCACTTGCCCGCCTGTTCGAACAGCTCGCTGTCGTTGCACAGCAGCCCTGCTTCCAGCAACCGCCGAAACGACGGATCTGTCACGGGTGAGTGGCCGTCCACGCCACGCAACTCGCCAGCGGGCGTGAACCCGGCGCCACCGACTTCGACGGTGCCACCCGGCCCGTGCACGCGCCGCGCAGTCATCTCGCCGGTAGTGAGTGTACCGGTCTTGTCCGAGCAGATGACGGTAGTGCAGCCAAGCGTCTCCACCGCGGGCATCTTGCGCACGATAGCGTTGCGCTTCGCCATTGCATGCATGCCCAACGCCAGCGCACCGGTGACGATCGCGGCCAGCGCCTCGGGCACCGCCGCCACGGCCAGCGCGATGGCAAACATGACCATGGTCAAGGCCAGCTCGAGATCGAGGCTCTGGTTGAGGTAGCCGCGAATCAGGCTGACGGCAACGACCAGCGCGCAGACGCTCAAACACACGATCGCCAGCCACTTGCCGATCTCGTCGGTACGCTTCTCGAGCGGCGTCTTGCCGGTTTCGATGATCGCCACCTCACCGGCAATCCTGCCGAGCTCCGAACGCATGCCGGTGGCAGTCACCGCGGCCCTTCCACGCCCGTACGTCACCGCGGTCCCGGCGTACGCCATGTTGGCCCGCTCCGCGAGCGGGGTAGCCGCGCCGACCACACCCGCGTGCTTGTCGACCGGAACCGACTCGCCGGTCAGTGATGCCTCGTCGCAGCGCAGTGAATGACTCTCAAGCAGGCGCACGTCCGCGGCCACCCGGTCGCCCGCTTCCAGCAACAGGATATCGCCCGGTACCAGCTCTCGCGCCGGCACCTCGACACGCCGACCGTCGCGTACGACGCTCACCGCCTGCGACAGCATCTGCTTGAGCGCCTCAAGCGCGCGCTCGGCGCGGTACTCCTGCACGAACCCGAGCACCGCGCAGAACACCACGATTACCAGAATGATCGCTGCGTCCACAACTTCGCCGACCAGCATCGAGAGCACGACGGCAGTCAGCAGGATCACCATCAGCAGGTTGCGGAACTGGCCTAAGAAGATCTTCAGCGC